>JAGTQO010000081.1 GCA_018396565.1 Candidatus Bathyarchaeota archaeon | reverse complement strand
GTCAGAACGGGATGTTCCAGTTGCTTCGTTACTTAGGTTTCGCTGAAGTGGCAGGTCTTAGCTAGTAGCCAAGCCTAGACGCCGGATGGACCTCGCCTAAATCGTAGTGACAACCGCGAAGACGTTCAGGAACAGGGGATGCTACTTTCATAAGAGTTACTGGAGGCAGCCCATATGGAGCATATGAGCTTCAGTATTTGATTCTAGGAGTCATAGCAGCTATCTTATGCATAATCATCATTGACATGCTATCACATGTTCTAATTCGAAGCTTGAAGACTCAAAAACAATTTTCCCATCAATTCCTGCATATGCTTTCATCCATAATTGTACGGATTCCTCTACAGTTGAACTCCCATACTCTGTCTCCTGTGAAGCATACCATCTCTATGTTGAGTCTTAGAGTCTTCAAGGTTTAATTTTGCATGTTTGAACAGTTTAAATATTAAAATGAATAAATTCAATATAAAGTGGGGCATATGCCCGTCAGAATCACTACAAGGGTTAAAATGGATTTAGTAAGAATAATAGATTCGATTGCAAGGATAGAAGGTGCAGACAGATCTACTGTTACCAGACGATTCCTACTCATGGCCACAAAGGATTGTTGATTGAAAGAGCCTGGAAGAGTATGAGCAGGGAAGGTTGACACTTCAGCAATCGACTGAGAAGTGTAGATTATCCATCTTGGAAATGATCAACGAGGTCCAGAGGAGAGGGGTCTGTGCCTCATACGATGTCGAGGAACTTAAGAAAGACTTGGCTTTCGAATAAGAGTTGTTATCAATGCAACCTGTCTTCATCAAAGCCGAATGTGAGGGGGAAAGTTCAAAATTATCCACTGAATGTGGAGATGAAGAATCATCTTTAGACTTAATTTTACAAGGATTTTTAAATCAGCACACTATCTATCACGGTAAGAGGATCTTTATGGAAGTGAAGACTCCAATATATGCGGTGCTCTGCGGGTTAGCCCTAACCCTCTTAACCGGCCTATTCTCTAATACACCACCTAGACTTGTAGGTGCAGTCTGGTACGGATACCCTCTACCTTGGCTTTTCCGAATGATCATAGCCCCACAATACTTTCCATGGGAGAGTTGACGTGCTAAATTTAGTTACCGACATAGTTCTATGAAATATAATAGTTGGCATAATAGCCTTTTTGTTGAGTTACGTCAAAAAGTAATCGAATACTAAGTAGTATCAAAGTATCAGTCTAAGACTTTTATAGACCTCAAAATTATTATCCTGAAATAATGACTCAAACTAATAAAGCGAGAATATGAAATACTTAAACTGATATCTTAAGACATGAATAACTTCGGGAAAATAATAGAAATTGTCTAGACATTAGATTCTCGATTTATTGATCTAGCTGTATGTCACTTATCAGCGTTGCTGGACAGCTTAGGATCGAAATGTTAATGATAGATAGCGCATTCAGGCTTGGGACGATGTATGGTACTGGTGAAAGTGCTGGGGACCTGGGGTGTTCCAAACAGACCCTAACCATGTGAAATATCCTTAACTGTCAAGATGTTAGAAATATAAAAAAGGTGGGTATATTCAAGTCAATCTGAATCTCCACGCCATGATCCTCAGCCTCCAGTAGACATTGTCATGGTCTTTTAGAAATCCGATGATTACCATGAAAGTTCCTCCAGGTGTGTGTCTTGCATCGTCCCCAGTGAGGATTACATGTATTCTACCGTCGGTTCCATCGACTGCTGTAATCTCCACAAGTGATCTCTCGGTCTTCTTATCATAGATGCCTCGCCACCATCCGTCGACAATATTGTAGGCGGTCTCGCCAAGCCTCAATGTGCCTCCGGCAACTCTGAATAGGACGAATCTTGCACCAACCTCAGTCACCCTACACCTCATCTCCAGTATGGCCGGTAAAGTCACTTCTCGTCCTCCAATGTATGCCTTGGCAACTCCTGTAATCGTCGACACAACGTATACTTCTCCTACCTTGACTTCCGGTTCGATAGATACTGCCAGGGCTGGGGCAGGTATGAGTAGAGCAATCATCGTTGCTACTAGAGCGACTGCAGGAACTGATAATTTATACAAGGCATATCTCACCTCCAAAGAACATATTCATAAGTTAAGAATATTCATCTTGCGAACCATTGTTAGTTAACTTTGTTCTACATTCGATTCAGCCAATTCACCCACAACAGCAGATCGTCTTCGAAGAGGGTTTGATGAGATCGGGGCTTTCAACTCCCCTCTCCAAACTCGGCACGCAACTCCCTGTCAAGCTGCTCTTTCAAAGAGAAGTATCTTCTGAACCTGCTGTTCCATTCTGATAGAAACCTAAACTCTTTGATGCCAACAGTCAACCATAGTAGGGACACAACAAGAATAATGATGAAGTAGACGATTGCAAATGTTCCAAGGAGCGGGTCGAACCTGAAGATGAAGGCCAGTAGCCTCCTGTGGAGCAACAGAAATAATGTGAATAATATGGATACTGGAGCTGCGAGGATCGATGTAGCTATGAGAATGTTAAACCAGGTTCTCTCATCGTTTATATGCATGATCAAGGCGTCTATCATATCTAGGAGTCTCGGCTCCCCACCCCTCCTCTCCTCCGCATCACTCATGCTCCCAACCAACTTCATGGCCCAGACACGGATAATATATTAGTTCCGTAACTTTGTTAACATATCCTTCTTTATCCTTGGGAACATGGCCTCGTAAGGTTCAAGGATCCTTCGACAGAACTCCACTCCAGCATTGGTCACCTTATACACTGTTATCTTCTTCTGACCATGATGGACCTCAATCTTCTCTATGAGGCCTTTAGACTCCATCTCTTCAAGTATAGACTTATGTTTCTGCAAGTTCAATCCACAGTAGCTTAATAGAGCGGTTTGATTCAGAGACCCATACTGCACGAGCTTCATTATTATGTCTTTACGAATATACACTCTGTCCCTGTATCCACCTATCACCGGCAAATCCACCACAATAAACCTCTCTAACCAGCACTAGGCAGACTTGATTCATAGTATTGGATGAGTGCAAAGATAAAGGTTGATGCTCATTCATCAAAATCCCATCCGCAGAATCGACGACTCAACATAAATTCTAATGACAGCAAACTCCTTTTATGATAGGTCTCACACGTTTAACGTAGTGGTTGATTTTGGAGTGCTACATAGGCACTTCAGGCTGGTTCTACTCATGGAATGAGGGGGGTAGCCTCGACTGGTATGTTGCCAATTCAGGTTTGAACGCTGTCGAGTTGAACGCGAGCTTCTACCGTTTCCCATATCCTAGCATGGTTAAATCTTGGGCTGGCAAAGGTAAGGGTTTGAGGTGGGCTGTCAAGGTCAACCGTCTAGTAACGCACACTTTCAAGTTTAATGATAGGGCCTTCCAGTCGTGGATGAAGTTTCAAAGCCTCTTCAAACCCCTAGACCCGAACATAGACTTCTACCTTTTCCAGCTCCCACCATCTACAACCCCTAAATCCGCCCCTGCGATAGAAATATTCTTTGAGAGAACAAAGCTCAGAGAAAGGTTCGCCCTCGAGGTTAGAAACCAGAAATGGTTCAGTGAGGATTGGTTGGATTGGGCTTCAAGGTTAGGTTTGACATGGGTGAGCGTCGACTCACCAGACTTCACCCTCCAAGTCTACAACATGAACGGATTAGTCTATGAGAGGATGCATGGCAGAAGCGAATGGTACTCACACCTGTACAGCGATGAGGAGTTGAACGATGTTGCTGGGAGAATTCTTGAAGCCAAACCTAGGAAAGCCTACATATTCTTCAACAACAACCACGCTATGCTCATAAATTCAAGGAAGATGCTGAACATATTAAGGAATATGCGGTAAGTTTGTGTTATAGGTTGTCCTTGAAAATATTATATTTCTGCAGGAGATGCGGCGAAACTTATTCCTTCAAAGATTATGTGAAGAGCCGTTTCTGCCGTAAATGTGGAACCTTCCTGAAAAAGATGTCAGACGAAGAGATGAAGTTGAAGACGAAAAATGCAGATGAGATTCATAGGTTGATTAAGAAATATTTTCCCTACCAGAGTTTTCGACCATTCCAGCTCAAAGTCGTAAGATCCGCCTTAGACACAATCAGAGATAGAAGGATCGGCCTATTATCCTCACCATGCGGAACCGGAAAATCAATCTCAGTACTCTCAGCCTACTTTGCAGCCAGAGACTTAGAACAGTCGATAGGCAGACTCCTCATTCTGACAAGAACAAGAAACCAACTTGAAATCTACTCTAGAGAACTTAGAAACATCAAGAAAAACTGCGACGCCAAATTCACCGCATCCATATTCAAGAGTAAGAGGGAGATGTGCCCCTACACCATCGAAGACCCTAAGCTGAGAGACATCCGGTATCGAGACTTTCTACACTACTGTAAAAACATGAGGGAGGGGAGGTTCGGGGGGACATGCAAATATTACGACAGAACATACAGAGGATGGAGGCCCAGCTGGCAGACCCAAGAAATCGTGAACAAGATCAAGATAGAAGGCCCACTACTCCCAGATGAGGTATACATGGTCTGCCTTGAGAGGGAGGTTTGTCCATACGAGGTCACTAAGAACCTTGCAAGATACGCGGACATAATCATAGGAAACTACAACTATATTCTAGTCGAATCGGTCAGAAACGCCATCTTGGGGAAAGCTGGAATAAGAGTGGGGGATATCAACTGCGTATTCGATGAGGCGCATAATCTACCAGAGTATGCATCCGGCATCCTCTCCGATGAGCTCACATCAACAGCCGTGAGGAGGGCATTGAAAGAGGTTAGAAGATTCGGCTTAGACGATTATGATCTACTGGAAAATCTACTCGAAATAATGGTTACATATGGAAAGAGCGTTTACAACACATACGGTCTGGATGTTGAACATGTAATTGATACAAGAGACCTGGTCAACCCATTAACTGAGAGACTCAACATAACATTTGATAGGCTGAATGAGATAATATCTGAGCTTTCAGATGCTGCGGAATATGTTCGGCTGGAAAGGGTAAAAGCCGGCGGAAGCCCACTATCGTATCTTTCCAGATGCACAAGTTTCCTAACCGATTGGACCAGACTCACAAGCTCAAGCTACGCAAAGTATGTGAAGGTCGACGTTGATAGGAAAGGTAGGAGACGTGTGAGGCTAGGAGTGAGATGTCTCGACCCTTCACTAGCCTCCAGCATAATCAATAAGCTCCGCTCAGCAATATTGATGTCTGGAACATTATGGCATAGAGACTACTACATCGACGTTTTAGGATTGGATAGAAACCGGTGCAGGTACCAAGAGTCTCTAAACCCTTTCCCACCAGAAAACAGACTCATCATCGTAGACAAATCTGTAACGACAAAATTTGAGAGACGCAGCGTGGGAGAATATAGAAGAATAGCTGAGCACCTGACAAAGATCATATGTAAAATTAATGGAAGAGTCGCCGTCTACTATCCTTCATACGAGGTTATGCGAGAAATATCAAAAATATTAAAACTCAATACCCCACTTCTGATCGAAGAGAAAACCACAAACATTCTAGATGTACTGAAATTCATGAAGAGCCAGGAACACTGTGTAGTTTTCGGGGTCGCCAGGGGAAAGATAAGTGAGGGGATCGACATGACGAATGGAGGAAGAAGCATGCTCTCAGCCGTGATCAATGTTGGCCTACCATACCCAAAGAGAACGGAGCTACAATCAGCCCTCTACAGATACTTCAGAGAGAAATTTGGAGACAGGGCAATAGAGTATGTGAATGATATTCCATGTCTAAACGCCTTAGCACAGTCATCTGGGAGACTCCTACGCAGCCCAGAAGATAAAGGAATAATAATCATCATGGACAGACGTGCAGCGGGGAAATTTAAGTGGAGACTCCCAAAAGAATGGAGGGAGGAAATGAAAAAACATATGAAGATAGAGAAAATACTCTCAAGAATCGAAAACTTCTACAGTATTAAGAAGCAGGCGTGAAACTTTTAAGATAATTCGCCAAAACATTGCTTCGGTAAGAATTTATGGAGATCATTCTTAAACCCATAGGTTATGTGAGAACCAAATTCACTGACGATGAAGTTAAAGAACACCATCCCCACGGAGTTGAAGCCGAAATTGAAATACTTAAAGAGTATAGTGAAGCACTGGACGGCATAGACGGCTTCTCACACATAATCCTCATCTTCTTCATGCACAAAGTAACCGATGAACAGAAGGTCACCCTCAAAGCCAGACATAGAAGACTCATCAAGCTAGGATTCAAACCAGAGGAGCTGCCACTGGTAGGAGTCTTCTGTCTAGACTCACCCCATAGACCAAACCCAGTAGGCCTAACAATAGTGAAACTCCTAGAGAGGAGGGGCTGCATATTGAAGGTTGAGGGTGTAGATGCCTTCGATGGAACCCCAATCTTAGATATTAAGCCCTACACCCCAGACCGATGCATAAGGAACATCGAGCTCCCTCCATGGTTGACAACGCTCATGGAAGAGCTTAAGGAAAGAGGGATAAGCATAGAAAAAACATACACTTACCTCTAACAAACCTACAGAAAAGCGGATGCATCAGACGCTGTAATTATGGTAGCATCTTC
>JAGTQO010000078.1:5872-6852 GCA_018396565.1 Candidatus Bathyarchaeota archaeon | reverse complement strand
AACCTGTTTGGCCTTACCTAGACTCAGGCTTACACATATCTCACGGCGAGAACATTCTGCCTGAGGAGGCCAGGATCAGAGGTGAGCATGTAGCAGCATACGCCGCCGAGACATCGTCAAACCCTGAAGAGTACAAGAGGAGATACTCAAGATATTTGAAGGCTGGACTCAAACCTGAAGACCTACCTGAACATTTCGAAGAGGTCAAGGCAAGAATCCTGGAATCATACAGTAAGGAAATGTGAAGAAGATGGGTGAGAGACCTCAAAGCCAAACCGGCGCAGGATGGACGCCTAAAACAAAGATAGGCATCCTCGTCCAGGAAGGTAAGATAACCTCGATAGATGAGATATTCATGCAGGGACAGAAGATTCAGGAGCCTGAGATAGTAGACCTCCTCCTACCGAACCTGCAGGAGAAGGTTCTTGGAATAGGCTTCGTCCAGAAACAGACAGATGCAGGGGAGAGCTCAAGATTCAGAGCTGTAGTAGCTGTTGGAAACGGCGACGGATATATAGGTGTAGGTCTAGGTAAGGCCAAACAGGTTAGAAACGCAATAGATAAAGCAACATTGCAGGCCAAGATGGCGGTTATCCCGGTGAGGAGGGGATGCGGAAGCTGGGAGTGCAGCTGCAACCATCCACACTCCCTACCATTCAAGGTCAGAGGCAAATGTGGAAGCGTTGAGATCGAGATAATCCCTGGACCCCGAGGCTTAGGCTTGGTCGGAGGAGAATTGGCCAAGACAATCCTTGAACTCGCAGGGATCAAAGACTGTTGGACGAGAAGCTTCGGCTCAACCAAAACCCTGACCTCAATATCATACGCAGTATACGACGCGTTGAGAAACACATACAGAATGGTCACAGCCGAGAGTTGGGTTGCCTGAAGATAAATAGAACCCTCCAGAGGTTGAATAGATCTATGGCTCAAGTTCAGAGCAAGGCTGGATGCCTCCTCGCAGTAAGAGACAGAGGCTC
>JAGTQO010000078.1:0-5841 GCA_018396565.1 Candidatus Bathyarchaeota archaeon | reverse complement strand
CTCAGGACACTAGGATTGAAAAGAGTAAACATGGCAAAAATATTCGAAGACACACCTGAGGCCAGGGGCGCCCTGAGAAAAGTTAAAGACAGAGTCTTCTGGTCAGAGGCAGACAGCCAAATCCTAACCAGACTCTTCAAGGCCAGGTCAGGCCTCACCGACGAATATGTCAAGGAAAGGTTCGGGGTCGACATTCGTAACCTCGCGGAGATGTTGACCTCAGGGAAGCTGAAACCGAAAGATTTGGAGGCTGAAGGATTAAAGACAGTATTCAACCTCCACCCTCCAAAAGGAGGATTCAAAAGAAGCCTCAAGAACCCTGAAGGCAGAGGTGGAGAAGTAGGATATAGAAGAGAAACTTTCAAGCAGACCATTGAGAGAATGATCTAGGAAATGGTGGTGAAGGCTTACGGCCACAAGAAAGAGGAAGAGCAGAAAGATGAGGGGTTCGAGAACATGCGGTTGGGGCCGCTCAGGCCAACATAGGAAAGCCGGAATGAGAGGTGGAAGAGGTAAGGCTGGAACATTCAAACATAAATGGCCGAGCGTCCTAAGATACGGTTGGGAGCTCAGAAAGAGAGGCTTCACAAGTCCGAAGGCCCTCAGAGAGATGGGGAAGGTGATAAACGTCGGCGAACTCGAGAGGCTCATCGAGGAGTCAGGATCAAAAGGCGACCTAGTAAACCTCACGGAGCTCGGCTATGTGAAGCTGCTCGGCGGAGGAGAGATCAGTAGACCCCTCCAGATAGAGGTCGACGAAGCTTCGGAGACGGCGAAGAGAAAGATCATGGAGGCAGGTGGAACATTAAAGGTCAAAGAGGCCAAGTAAAACTTGCCCAGATTCATCGAACTCTTCAAACCATTCATAAAATATCTCCCAGACATCAAGAAACCTGAGAGAATAACATTCAATGAGAAACTTGTCTGGACAGCCATAGCCCTCATCCTATACCTTGTAATGAGTGAGGTCCCCCTATACGGGGTTGGTAAAGGAGGAGCCCAAGACCCCCTAGGCGCATTGAGGGTCATATTCGCATCGAGCAGGGGTACACTGATGGAGCTCGGAATAGGCCCTATAGTTACAGGTGGCCTCATACTCCAAATATTGAGTGGTTCAAAGATGATAGATGTGGATATGACAAACCCTGAGGACAGATCCCTATTCACAGGCGCAAGCAAGATCCTCGCTGTTCTGATGACGATATTCGAGGCCCTAGCCTACATTTTGGGAGGAGCATACGGACCCCTGAAGGTTCAAACCCAGATAGCCATCCTCAGCCAACTAGTAGCCGCAGGCCTCATACTCATACTGCTCGATGAGATGCTCCAGAAGGGTTGGGGTCTAGGAAGCGGAATAAGCCTATTCATAGCGGCTGGGGTTGCCCAGAGAATATGGTGGGATATGGTGGCGCCTATGGGTCCGATGCAGGATGGAAAGTTTCTAGGCGCCCTAATAGCTTTCACCCAGTCCCTACAGTTGGGTGAAGGATTCAAAGCCCTATACAGGGGCGGAGGCCTACCAGACATGATAGGCCTACTGACAACAGTCGCAGTCGTAATCATAGTGATATACGTGAACGGTTTGAAGGTGAGCGTACCAGTCTCATATGCGAAGTACCGAGGATTCAGAGGAACATTCCCAATAAAATTCCTATACACATCGAACATCCCAGTAATATTTGCAGCGGCTTTGATGGGCAACATATACTTCATAACCCAGATCCTATGGCAGAGATACAACCAGACGAACACAAACTTCTGGCTGAACCTACTTGGAACATACAAGACTACAGAAGGCCACATCGAACCCACAGGAGGATTAATATATTATCTTGCTCCGCCCAGGAGCCTCACAGGACTTTTGGGTGACCCCCTCAGAGCAGCAGTATATGCAGGCCTATTCATCCTGATGTGCATATTCTTCTCAGTCACATGGGTCGAGGTCGGAGGGATGGACTCCAAGACAGTGGCTAAACAGTTGATAGATTCGGGGATGCAGATAGAAGGCTTCAGAAGATCGAGCCTACCGATACAGCAGCTCCTCTCAAGATACATACCCACAGTCACCGTTCTCGGAGGGGCAACTGTAGGGGCGATAGCGGCCTCAGCAGATTTCCTAGGAGCCTTCGGCTCAGGGACAGGGATACTTCTGACGGTTGGGATAATTGAACAGTACTACCAGATCCTAGTGAAGGAGAGGATGAGTGAGATGTTCCCAGCCCTGAGGGGATTCCTAGGCGAGTGAGAGGTTGCCCCTGAGAGTAGTAGTCACAGGAACCCCTGGAGTAGGCAAGTCAACAGTTCTAGAGGAACTCTCGAGACTCGCCGAGCAGGAGAGTCTGAGGTTCAAAATAGTGAATTTCGGAACAGTCATGAACAGCCTCCTAGAAGCTGAAGGGATGAAGATACATAGAGACATGATCAGAAGACAAGACCTCAACCTGCAAAAGAGGATCCAGCTCGAAGCAGCTGAGAAGATCGTTAAGATGGGAGGTGAAGTCACCGTCATAGACACCCATCTCGCTATCAAGACGAATCTAGGATACTTGCCGGGTTTGCCTGAAAAAGTTTTGAAGAGGCTTGAGCCGAACCTCATCATAATGATTGAAGCTGAACCCGCTGAGATTGAGGAGAGGAGGAAGAGAGACCAGGATAGGATGAGGATCGAGAATGAAACCTCTGAAGTATCGACGGAACTCGAGTGGAGCAGGAGGATGGCTGCGGCATGCTCAGTCGTAGCTGGGATTCCGGTGAAGACTGTTAAGAATGTTGAGGGGCAAAGGCTTAAAGCAGCAAGAGAGATCCTCAGCCTCATAATGGAGGTGCAGGGTAAAGATGCTTGACCAGTTATGGACTTGGTTTATGACGGTCCTCCAGCCATACGAGCCCAGACCATACTCAACAATATTCATAGCTGCAGTAGCCTTCACTCTCTCATTGGCAACAAACCTGGCGAACAGGTTCCTAGTCGACGTTGAGAAGATGAAGAGTGTGATGGAGGAGGTTAAGGCTTGGAGGAGGGACTATGAACTTGCCAAGAAGACAAACAATAAACAGTTGATGGCTAAGGTTATGAAGAGGCAGAAGGCGATCATGCAACTGCAGGGGAAGGCGAGTTGGGATAGAATGAAGGTCAGCCTGACATATATCGGGCCATTCTGGATAATCTTCTACATCCTGAGCAGCTTCTTCAAAGACACCACAGTAGCCCTCTCACCATTCACCTTCCCATACCTTCTCGGAGAGAACCTCCCATTCATATCATGGTACATAATATGCTCCCTAGCTATGAGCCTACCCATGTCGAGGCTTCTCGGAGCAAACCCTGAGATGAGCTGAACCGAACATCAATCCTCCCACCGTCAAGGCAAGGTTGACCAGAGATGGGTATAGTCATCACATTGGGTGGTCTACATGGAACAGGCAAGACAACATACGCCAAAGCCTTAGCTGAACATCTAGGTTTAAGACATGTCTCTGCAGGAGACCTCTTCAGGAGAATCGCCGAAGAAAAGAATCTGACCCTTCAGGGTCTCGCTGAACTTGCTCTGGCAGACCATACAATAGACATGGAGATAGACAAGAGAATAATTCAGGAGGCTGAGAGGGGGGACGTAATACTGGACGGCCAACTAGCAGCATGGATGGTTGACGGTAAGGCAGACCTGAAGATCCTACTAATAGCCCCGAGAGAAGTGAGGATCAGAAGAATAGCTGAGAGGGAGAAATTAACTTTTCAAGAGGCTGAAGCCTCAACCTCGGCCAGGGAGGAGGCTGAGAGGAAGAGATACATGAAGATCTACAATATAGATGTGGCAGACCCATCAATATACGACCTCATAGTCGACACAAACCTATACCCCCTGGAGGAGATGAAGAAAATTCTTAATAAAATAGTAGACGACTACATTCAGATACTCAAGGAGAGGAGGAGAAGAGTCTGAGCATGATAGAGGTTGGAGCAATATGCGTCAAAACATACGGTAGGGAGAAGGGTAGAAGATGCGTCGTAGTAGATACGATAGACAAGAATTTCGTCCTGGTCACTGGGCCACCAGAACTTACAGGTGTTAAGAGAAGGAGGGCAAACATAAAACATTTGGAGCCTACAGGGGAGAAGATAGATGTGAAGAAGGGTTCAAGCGACCAGGAGGTTACCCAGATCCTACAGAGGAAGGGTCAACCCCAACCTGCCAGGAAGAAGAGTAGACAGACAAAATCGAAAATTGAGAAAGGCCATGCAGATGATTAAACAACCAAGCTGGGAGATTGATAGAGAGGTCAAGGTACTGGCTGAGGTTGAAACAGACTCCAAATATGGGAAGAGGCCGAGTGATAGGACGATAAGTGAACATGTAAAACTTGGGATAGTGAACATCGACAAGCCACCCAACCCTTCAAGCCACCAAGTAGTCGCATGGGTAAAGAATATTCTTGGAGTATCACATGCAGGCCATGGAGGAACCCTAGAGGCTGAAGTTGCCGGGGAGACCCCATGGTCACAGGAGTCTTGCCAGTAGCACTAGAAGAGGCGACGAAAGCCCTACCTGTCTTTCTACATTCAGGGAAAGAATATGTCTGCCTGATGCAGCTACATCGAGACGTTCCAGAGGAAGATATTAGAACAGTATTGGAAGAGTTCACTGGAGAGATATACCAGAAGCCGCCGGTCAGAGCATCGGTCAAGAGAACAGTCAGGAAGAGGATGATATACAGGATAAGCCTTCTCGAGATCGATGATAGAAGAGTCCTCTTCAAAGTAGCCTGCCAAGCCGGAACCTACATCAGGAAACTATGCGCAGACATAGGTGAAGCCCTAGGGTGTGGAGCACATATGAGGGAGCTTAGGAGAACAAGAACAGGACCATTCACGGAAAATATTCATAGCTACACACTCCAAGAATTGCAGGAGGCTAAGAGGAGACTCAAAGAGGATGGTGATGAGCAGATGTTGAGGATGATAGTAAGGCCTGTCGAGGAGGCCTTCAAACATATACCCAAAATCTACATCAAAGACTCAGCGGTCGACGCAGTATGCCACGGAGCTGAGCTGGCAATACCTGGAATAGTCAAGCTGGAGACCGGAATAGAGCCTGAAGAGCCTGTGGCTATAATGACCTTGAAAGGTGAAGTGGTTGCTCTAGGCGAAGCCGCAATGTCGACGATGAAGATAATGGAGGCTGAGAGAGGCATAGCTGCGAAGACGAGAAGGGTCATAATGCCCCCGGGAACATACCAGAGAGAATGGATGAAAAGAAATAGATGAGTAGAATATTAAACCTCAAACCAAATATGTCTGCAAGAACATAGACAATACGGTAGCATTGTGCCGGGATTCCCGAGCCTGGTACGGGGCAGATCCGTCATGGAGCCCAAGCCTGGAGAAGAGGCTTGACAGCCTGTGGTCCCTTGGGGCCTCGTGGGTTCAAATCCCACTCCCGGCGCCAACTTAGATCAACAGAGATTAGGCCACCCCAAGCTCACGATAGACCAGCACTCGCCTGCACAGCCTCATGCATTCTCTTTGGTGAGCGAATTATGGAGGCGATGATAGAGCTCAAAGGGCGGAGCAATCAATCAAGAAAATGTTGGGGTTGGGCAGATTCGAGACCACAGTGGATTGACGAGGATAGAAGTTGAAGTCGTTTCCATGTCGAGTAAAAGTTTATTGTTTCAATGTCTTACCATCCATATTTCATCTCACCCAAGGTAGAGTCGACCTCCTGAGAGGCCACCATAATCGTCTAGTCTTTCAGCAATGTTATTCTCACCCAATCCCCTACTAGGTGAGATCTCCCCATGAGGCCGATAAACCCTCAACCCACATGTATCCAATATTGA
>JAGTQO010000007.1:32190-33997 GCA_018396565.1 Candidatus Bathyarchaeota archaeon | reverse complement strand
CTTGTCTGCGCCAGAGGCAAGCATCATCCTAATATCAGACAATGTCCGTATCCCACCACCGACTGTGAACGGTATGAAGAGCCTCTCGGCAGTTCTGACGACGACATCAAGTATGATCTTCCTCTTCTCGTAGGAGGCCGTAATGTCTAGAAAAACTACTTCGTCAGCACCCTCCATACCATAAGTCTCAGCCAGAACTGCAGGGTCCCCCTCCACCCTTAAATTTTTGAACCGTACCCCTTTGACAACCTTCCCATTCTTGACGTCAAGGCAAGGTATTATTCTCTTAACTAACATTTCTAGCAATCCTCATGGCTTCAGCCAGAGTAAATCTCTTCTCGTATAGAGCAGTACCCACTATGACTCCCTGAACACCTATCTTTGCAAGCTCACGGATATCATCCAGATCCCTTATTCCCCCAGATGCTATCACAGGAATGCTCAAACTTCGAACGAGTCTCTTCACATCAATTAAGGCTGGACCTCTCAATGTTCCGTCTGCATTTACGGATGTAAATATTATAGTTCCAACCCCAAGGTTCTCAAGCCTTTTTGCAACCTCGACATATTCTAGGGATAGTTTACTTTTCCACCCTTCTATGGTTGGGCTACCGTTCCTGACATCTATCGCAGCTGCTACCCTATCCTTCCCGAAGATGCTGGAAGCCTCATAGACGAGTTCAGGCATTCTAATACAGGCTGTCCCGAAAACAATTCTAGAGACTCCGAGGTTCAAGAGCTTCTTTGCCTTTTCCATACTTCTGATACCTCCACCAACCTGGGTTCCGATCTTTACAGACTTGATTATTCTACTTATGACATTCAAATTGTCGCCCAAACCTAAAGCGGCATCTAAATCTACTATGTGAAGCATAGATGCTCCTTGGGATTGGAATAATTCGACTGCTTCCTCGGGATCTTGATAGTACTCTCTAACTTGCGAGGGATCTCCCTGAAATAGTCGGACACACTTGCCTCTAAGCAAGTCTATTGATGGAATCACTATCATGTCTTTACTTCCTTATTGCTGTCACAAAATTCCTCAATATTCGAAGGCCCATCTCTCCACTCTTCTCAGGGTGAAACTGTGTTGCGAAAATGTTTCTTCGTTCAAAGGCCGACGGAAACCGGACTCCATACTCTGTAGTTGCGGTTACAATAGTGTGGTCCTCAGGTTTGGCAACGTATGAATTTACGAAATACATATGTGAATCGTCGGGGATATTCTCCAGTAGGATGCAGGGCCTCTCAATTCTTATATTGTTCCAACCTATATGTGGAATCTTCATGTTCGCAGGTAGTTTAACAACCTCACCTCTGATGATATCTAAGCCTCTGATGAGACCACCTTCATAGCTCGCGGTGAATAAAAGCTGGAGGCCGAGGCATATCCCAAGCAGCGCCTTACCGTCCTTAACCTCTTGGATTACAATATCTTCGATACTAGATAAATTCTTTTTAGCCTCAGCGAAAGCACCAACCCCAGGCAATATTAATCCGTCTGACCGCCTTATCTCTTCAGGTTCACTCGATATGTCAACCTTTGCGCCAGCCTTTTCCAACCCTCTCTTGACGCTGAGAAGGTTTCCTACACTATAGTTTATTATCACTATGGAGGTCACTACAGCTCGCCCTTTGTGCTCGGAATAGTGCTCAACCTCCTAGGCTCTATGGAGCACGCATCTTTCAAGGCAAGTGCTAAGGCTTTCGTCGCCGCCTCCACCTTATGGTGATCGTTGCTGCCGTATAAAGTTGTTAAGTGAATGTTTGACTTTGAAGATTGAGCTAGGGACCTGAAAAAATGTTC
>JAGTQO010000007.1:20748-32171 GCA_018396565.1 Candidatus Bathyarchaeota archaeon | reverse complement strand
TCCTCAACTTCAGCATTCTCAATGTTCAAGTCTATTATAGAGTATGGCCTACCACCTAAATCTACGGTTGCCCTAGCCAACGAGTCGTCCATAGGTACATAGGCTGAACCGAACCTTCTAATGCCCTTCTTATCGTTTAATGCTTCATCGATTGCTTGACCTATAGTGAGAGCAACCTCTTCTGCAAGGTGATGTTTGAGGTCGCCTGAAGCCTCTATGTAAATGTCTATAAGGGAATGTTTCGACAGGGTTTCTATAATGTGGTTAATGAGCATGTTTCCAGTCTTAACACTAAAAATTCCTGATCCATCTAGATTGACCTTGACATTGATCTTGACTTCTGAAGTTGTCCTGTTTACTGTCTTCTCTCTCAAATCTCTAAACCTTCAAATATTTTAGGTATGTTGTTTACATCATATATGATTGCGTCAGCTCCTAACTCCATAAACTTGCTTTTTAAACCTTCAGGGTTCGGTGAAGAGGACAATGTCCCGATGAACACTAGGTCTTTGACTCCTAAAGTCTTTGCATTCTTTATCAGGAGAGCGTCTGTAACTGTATCTCCAACATATGCGACTGTATAGTTCCTCAGGGAGGAGATGTCGATAAACCTTAGGAAAGATCTGGGGTCTGGTTTCCCAAAGCCTAGTTGCCGGGGGTCTTCACCTATTATGTCCTCGTTGAAGAACATTGCCTTCTCATCGAAATATCTCAGGATCCTGTGTTTCCTCAGAGTGTATAGGGCTTCTTCTCGAGGTCTTTCCGAATATATTCCAGAAAGACCAAATTTCTGTTCTATTTTTTCTAGAGTTTGTGTCGTCGGAATGATTCTTTCCTCATCTATAAGCCCCTTACCAAACTTGAAGACTGCCCTTCTACCTGTGAACTTCTCATAAAGCGTATGGCCCAAATAGATCTCATCAAAAAGTCTTCTTAATAGGTCATCTCCTTCCATCTTGAAAGGGCAGAGATATTCGGCGATCTTCAAAACTCTGTCTTCAAGTCTAAAAAATGATTGTATTTCTCTCGGTACTGAAATGGTTTTTCTCCCATCGAGTCTGCCGATAAGCTTGTACAAGCCTAGGTTTCCATCATTTTTCATCATCTCAAGATAGGTAGTGTCGATTCCTAAACGTGCAGCTACAGAACCAACCATCCTAAGCGTCTTAAGAGTCTCGTTTAGGCTAGAAGTTGTCTGTGTATCCTCCATACCTCTAAACTTAACTTCTTTAATTAGACGGTTGAGTAGAAGTACAATATAATACATGATTAACATATAGGCCAGATTCCAATCATTGTTGAAAGCTCCGGTATCCTTGAGTTTTTGTATGTCATCATGAGTCACCAACCTTCCTCTATCTCCTTTCAGCTTAAGAAGTTCAAGGAAATAATAATCTGCTGCGTTTATTATCGTTGCCCTATACGAATCTCTGTCAATCACTATAACTCCGTCACAGTCGAAGGTTATTCGCGTTACGCCAGATATTTTCTCAACAGCGTTCTCCATCAATAAGATGTCTCTATGTAATATGCGATATTTGTTATTGAACAAAGATGAAACCCCGTAGCCTTTTATTCATATTGTCTCGATGTAGATGTAGGATCCAGTCTAATAAATCTCGAAATGCAGACTTATTTCGTATTGTGTTGATCTCAAGAGGCTTAGCTGTGTTTGCCATATGTATTCCCACAATCGCGCTGCGATTCGATTACGACACGATCTTTCATATATTTCTGATTCTGATCGATTCAGCGTGGAGTTCTAACCCCTCAATACTGGCCAAGGTCACCGCAGTCTCAGCCATCCTCTTCAATCCATTCTTCGAGCAGTGTAAGTAGCTGATTGTTTTAAGAAAGTCTCTGACCGAGAGGCCCGAATATACCTTTGAATATCCACCGGTAGGCAGCACATGATTCGTACCAGCACAATAGTCACCCAACGCCACAGGTGAATACTTTCCTAAAAAGATCATTCCAGCATTCCTTAATCTTTTGAGCAAACGTTCTGGCCTTCTGATCATTAGGGCTAAGTGTTCTGGAGCTATTTTATCAGCCAAGGCTATCGCATCTGTAAAGTTTTCGACAATTATTATGATACCATTCCTCTCCAGAGTCCTCGAAGCAATCACCATCTGAGATGCTACACTTGCCATATCTTCTATGTGCTTATTCACCTCTTTTGCTAGTTCTTCGGAAGTAGTTATTAGAATGCATGTGGCCTTCTCGTCATGTTTGATGTGAGCCATCAGGTCGGCTGCGACGAATTTAGCTTCGACACTGTCGTCTGCAATGATTAGAATTTCGCTCGGCCCAGCTGGAAGATCAACTGCTACATGGCCACTAACGAGGAGCTTAGCTGCTGTGACGTAAATGTTTCCAGGCCCAACTATTTTCTCGACAGGTGTCAATGTCTGGGTTCCGTAAGCCATCGCTGCGATGGCTTGCGCTCCGCCTACACAGTAGACCTCATTCACACCGGCTATCTCAGCGGCTACGAGAATGTGGGGGTTGAATCTTTCTTTCGGAGATGGTGGGCTGCATAGGATAATCCGGTCTACACCTGCAACCTTCGCGGGTATGGCGCACATCAGGACGGATGACGGGTAAGGTCTCCTCCCCCCTGGAGCATAGATGCCGACTGAAGATATTGGCTTGGTCACTACCCCAGTCTTCAAATCTTGGCGGCGCCATTGAAATGTGAGCCTTTTGAGTTGTATCTCATGGAACCTTTTTATGCTTGAGGCGGCCCTCCTCAGTGCTCTAATCTCTATCGGCTTAACTTTCTTGTAAGCTTCTTCAAAATCACTTCTTGTAGCTTTAACACTATTAGAGTCTAATTTTATCCCGTCGAATCTATATGTAAACTCAAATAAAGCGTCGTCACCCCTGCTTCTAACCTCTTCCATTACATGTTTAACATCCATCTCAACATCTCTTAAGTCTAGAAAACCACGATTCACAATCTTCTCTAAATTCTCATCTTTGAAGTCTCTAAGTTTAATTATTCGAACCAAGCTCGCCACCATTGGAATTCAATCGTTGTCGATCAAAGTAAATAGTTGTGGACGGTTACCTTAAAGTTGATTGGACACCGTATTATACAATAGAAATAATAATCGTTTGCTCGAAGGGTATTGTTAAGGTGTTGAATACACATGGTGAAGGTTGCTTACCTTGGACCTAGAGGGACTTTCACCGAGCAAGCAGCGATCTCCTACTTTAATAAAAATGTAGAATTGATTCCATGCCATGACCTCCCTGAAGTGTTTATGGCAGTGAGTACAGGCTTCTCAGAATTTGGAGTAGTTCCCGTTGAGAATTCGATAGAGGGCTCAGTCAACATCGCTCTCGACCTACTTTTGGAGTCTGAACTCAAGATCTCTGGAGAAGTGGAGCTCAGGATTGAGCATAACTTGATAGCTAGGGAGCCTATCGACTTATCTAAGATAGAGGCTGTGGCTTCTCATCCTCAGGCTCTAGCTCAGTGCAGAAATTTCTTGAGGCGGAATCTCCCGAAAGCTGAGCTTATTGAGGTGGGAAGCACTGCAGCGGCTGTTAAAGCAATAGGGGAAAACAATTATATTGCCGCTATTGGAACCGAGTTAGCTGCCAAAATATATGGCATGAAAGTTATAGCAAAAAATATTGAGGATAATCCAAACAATTTCACAAGGTTTCTGGTTCTTGGTCATATGGACGCTTCGCCGACAGGTAAGGATAAAACCTCAATAATATTCTCAGTAGTTCATGCTCCAGGATCTCTGTATGAAGCCTTAGGAGTATTTGCTAGGAGAAGAATTAATTTGACAAAGATCGAGTCTAGGCCTACACGTAAGAAGCCTTGGGAATACATATTCTACTGCGATTTCGAGGGTCACAGGGCTGAAAGGTTAATTCAAGAGGCTCTGGAGGAGCTGAAAGAGAAGACTATTCTATTGAAGATTTTGGGATCATATCAAAGGGCTAGATTATAACATTTAGTGGGAAGAATTGAGTTAGCATTTCTTACTTCCTTAAAGTTGCCTTTTGAATGGCATATTGCAGCTTCTTTGGTTCCGATGTGTATAACCGGATGAACTCCCCCCTCCTGGGGTGCAATATGGATACAAACCTTCTTTTTTCATTGGTTTTAGTTCTGTAGTTAGGCCTCAAGGGTATCAGCCTTTTTCCATCAGTATCCACAGCTTTGGGTAGTATTCTATAGTTGCTTGGGGTGATCAGTATTGGGGCCGGAAGTATCAGCACTGTAAGTATGAAAAATACAGCCATAGATACGAGTAAGTTTGGATATTGAAAGACTATTATTTGAATAAAGAATATGCCGTAAAGAATGGCGACGTCGAGGAGAAAGATGAGTATAGCCCTATACATTCTCATATTCCGGTCGGCAAGTTTAAGGTCGGTAGCATGGCCTTCATACAAGACTTCAAAATCAGCCATAAGATTCCCAATTCCCGCAATATAATAATCCTTATAAGTTATAAGTCCGGTTTCACTATTTAAATCTAGCTCAATCAAATACTTAGCTTTAATCTAGAAGGTGTAAAAGGTGCCTCATATTATCGTGTACACAGCGTAAATCCATTTTCTCTATGGAAGGCCAGACACGGTTCTCCCGTTCCAGACATCGGTTAGAGATGCAGCACCCTGTAAAACTCTTAACTATGCCAGTGCTTTGGAAGTTATGGCAAAACCTAAATAAGACACGGCAAGTCTATGACGCCCTGTTAGAGGGGAAGCAACGACGTAATGAGGTTCAATGCAAAAATTCCGTTGTTCACCCGTACCTTCTACATGAATGGTGAGGTGACTTGATTGGCAAGGTTATTCACGAGTAAGAGAGGAAAGTCAAGCTCAACAAGGCCGATCAGCAAGAAACCTCCTAGCTGGTGCAAGTATCTGCCGGAGGAAGTGGAGGCGTTAGTGGTGAAACTCGCAAAACAGGGTTACACCCCAAGTGTGATCGGCAACATTCTCAGAGATAGATATGGGATACCCCTCGTAAAATCTTTAACTGGAAAGAAGATCTCTAGAATTCTCACTGAATCAAATCTTGGTCCGACGATTCCAGAGGATCTCCAAATCCTCCTCGGAAAAGCTGATTCCCTTGCTAAGCATCTGCAAAAAAATAAGCAGGATTACGTCAACAAACACTCACTTGCCCTGATCGAGTCAAAGATACATAGGCTTGTAAACTATTACAAGTCACGGGGGGTTCTACCTCAAGACTGGAAATATACTCCAGTTGCAGCCTCCGTTGATTAACAATGGTGATTTCTCATAATCTATTCATGAGTAAGATTAGGGATGCAGCTGAAGAAATTACTAGTACTATATCGCATAATTCACATTTTCTTGTAGGCTACCATTTCGACGCCGATGGGTTGGCCGCGGCCAGCATAATTACAAAGGCACTTCATAGGATTGGGGCCACGATACATCTTAAAGTAGTGAAGCAAATAGATCTGGAGACCCTAGAGAACTTCCAGAGAGCAACTTCAGACGCCATAGTATTGGTTGACATAGGGAGTGGATACCTTGACCTTATCAATGAGCTTGTCAAATCAAAGAGGATGTTTGTACTTGACCATCATCAGATGAATGGAGTTGCCGACGAGATAATGCATGTAAACCCTCACCTGTTTGGCATAGACGGCGGAAAAGAGTTGAGTGGCGCAGGTGTAGCCTACCTTGTTGCCAAGGCTATGAGTGAAGAGAATATAGACCTCTCGCCTCTTGCAATTGTAGGTTCGGTAGGTGATATGCAAGATAAAAATGATCGGAGGGAGCTGCGAGGCTTAAACTCAATAATTCTAAGAGATGCGGTTGAAGCTGGGCTCCTCAAGGTAGATACAGATATTGTAATATATGGAAGGGAGACCCGACCCATCCATAAGGCCCTCTCCCACACAGTAAATCCTTTTCTTCCGGGCCTGAGCGGTGAAGAAGATAACTGCTTGGCACTACTGGCATCCGCATCTATCCCTGTAAAGACTGGAGATAGATGGAGGACGCTGATGGACCTTACAAAAGATGAGAAACAGAGAATGTTGTCTGCTATAGTTGACTACTTGACTTCAAAAGGTTTTGAGGGTTCAACAGCCATCAATCTTATTGGAAATGTGTACATCCTTCTAAAGGAGGAGCTGTGGACCCCTACAAGAGACGCAAGAGAGTATGCAACCCTACTTAATGCTTGTGGAAGAATGGGTCGTCCATCACTCGCTATAGCTCTTGGTTTAGGTGAACGCGGTGCAACCCTTGAAGAGGCCAGTAGAGTTCTCTCAGAGCATCGAAAGGCTTTAGCTGATTATATCTCGTTCATAAACAGTAACCGAAAGGTAGTAGAGAGTTTCAAGAGTATGGTCGTGATTCACGGGGAAGATTTTATCAACGAGAACTTGACTGGAGCCGTATCTTCAATGCTCTCATCCTCCGAAACGTTCCCAGATTGGTGTGCTGTTGTTGTATCTGCAAAGACAAAAACTGGCGACATAAAAATTTCAGCCAGGGCCAGTGAAGAGCTAACGCGGAGAGGAGTGAATTTAGGTTCAATACTCCAAAATCTGGCTAGAAAGTACGGAGGTTTCGGCGGGGGGCACGATGTTGCCGCTGGAGCTCAGATTCCAAATTCCAAATGGAAAGATTTCATTGAAGAGTTAGACTGTGAACTCTCAGGTTTCTCCGAGAAATGGAATCCATAATCAAGATAATCCATGGAAACGCAAAGATCTCCAGAGCAGTAGCGAAATCTGTTATACCAGACAATCTACAAGCCCCGCCAGGATTTAAGATAACAACCAAAGTTAATAGGAGGACAACTATAACTAAAATATACGGTAAGGATCTTGAGGCGTTCATATTCATTGTAGACGACCTGTTGCAATGTATTGATGCCGCAAATAAGACGTTGGAGGCAATAGAGATTGAAGGAACATCTTAGAATGAATGCGAGAATTCTAGTGAGGTTAAGTAGAGACGTTGAAGGAATAAAAAATGTGATCGGCGAGGCCGTTGAAGAAGCGAATAGGACTATAATGATCAAGGGTGTATCTAAAGAACATGTTGCTGAGGCTGCTAAGATCACTTCATGGAGAGTCTGTGGTGACACTATTGAATTAAACGTTGAGTCAGGCCCTATGGTTAGGGCTACAGCTGGAGCCCTGAGGTTCAAGAAACTCATAGAGAGTATCCTTGGAAAAAAGCATAGAATTGGTGTGAGAGATTTAGGGGCCGAGAACATAGAATTCTCAATATATACTGGACTTGAACCAGACCTCCATACAAGAGATAGAATAATGGCTATTCCAAATATCTCAAAGATAGAATACGAATCGGGCAGAGTGAAAGTGACCATAGGTCCAATGGGTGAATATGCCCTGAAGAACAATACTCCAGACAGGCTCATAGCAAGAGTCAAAGAGATTCTTGAAACTCCGGAAAAACCTCCTCCTCCAATGCAGACTCAGCCAATCGTCAAAAGAGGAGATGAGAAAGAGGTTAAGTTCAGCAAGGATCCTGTTCAGACAGCCTTGGAGTTCGGATGGATCAAAGAATTTCCAGGAAGGGGACAATGGATCTACACAACCCCCTACTCAGAGCTGTTCACTATCATTAGAAACATGCTTATAGATGAAGTGGCAAAGAAATTGGGTTTTCAACAATTCATGCTTCCTAAACTGATACCTCTAGATGTGATGAGGAAGATGCCTGGATATTTGGATGATATACCTGAGGGGATGTACTACTGCTTCCCACCGCCAAGAGATCCTGAAGCATTCAGGGAATTCAAAGAGGTCCTAAAGATCACCAAGAAAGTATCTGCAGAGAAGTTGAAGGAAGCTCTTAAAGATCCGGAGTATGTTCTGGCGCCTGCACAATGCGAACCATTCTGGCAATTCTACGGTCAAGAAACATTCAGCCAAGAAGATTATCCGTACAAACTTTACGACGCCTCAGGGTACACCTACCGCTGGGAAGGTGGGGGAGCTGAAGGCTTGGTTAGACTCCATGAGTTTCAAAGGATCGAGCTGACATATCTTGGCACTCCAAAGCAAGTTGTTGAAATAAGAGATTCAATACTTGAGAGATGCATATATGTCGCAGATAAAATGCTAGATATGGAGTGGAGGGTGACCGCAGCTATACCTTTCTGGGCGCGTGGGGGAATTATTGATGTTGACATTCATAAAAGTGATGAAGTTCCAGCCTACGACCTTGAGATATATCTCCCATATAGAGGTAGACGTGAATCGTCGGAATGGTTGGAAGTTGCAGGGTGCTTCATCCATAAGAGGAAGTTTGTTGACAGTTTTAATATACGCGAGGTTAAGAACAGGGAGACATGGACTGGATGCTCGGGTCTAGGGTTAACTCGCTGGGTCGCAGCCTTCCTCGCGACCCATGGCTTCAACTATGAATCTTGGCCCAAGAATGTGGAAGAACGCTTCGATAAGCATTACGTGATTCCCAAATCTCTACAATGGCCCTCTAAAAGATAACAATTTAGATGAGCATCGATAGATCTTACCAGCAAACATTTTAAGTCGGTCGACATAAGACTGGGTCCATACTGGGGTCTGACGATTGTCGAAGGCATCTAGCAGAGTACGCGACAAATGGCGTATGAAAGAGTGGTATGCAGTATACACTCCATCATATTTTGGAGAGATAAACATCGCAAACATTCCATGTGCAGACCAGTCTAAGTTGATTGGAAGGGTTGTAGAGAGTACACTCTACGATGTGACAGGAGACTTCTCACATCAATCTATCAAACTTTACTTCATGGTTAAGGAGGTTAAGGGAGAGAGGGTTGAGACCATTCTGAAGGGCCATGAATATTCTCCAGACTACCTCAGGAGTCTTGTAAGGAGGGGTAGCTCAAGAATAGACGGAATATTCAAGGTTACAACCAAGGATGGCTATACAACAAGAATCTCTGTGGTAGCTTTTACGAAGAGCAGGGTGAACATATCTCAGCAGCACAAGATTAGGTTAATAATGCGGGATGTTGTTGAAGAAAAGGCTAAGAACTTGACTTATGATCAGCTCTGCCATGAAATGGTACTGGGAAACGTTGCCAAAGCCGGCATAGGATCAGAAATCTACAATCTTGCAAAGAAAATAGCACCACTACGCCACGTAGGTGTTAGAAAGTCAAAGTTACTCTCAACACCCGAATTATCTGTTCAGGTAACGGTAGCTGCAAAAACATAGTTAATCTACAGTCGATCTATTGCTAGCTATCAGTGCTGCGTTGATTAGAGCTGCCTCACGGCAAGGATCAAAGAAAACATAACAGCCATGACCATAATCAGTCCTATACGTGTAAGAGTTCCCCCCAACATAAGAGACACTATCCAAACTTTGGATGGTTAAGCCCACGCATCATAAGAACCAGCTAGTGTGTTAGGTATGTGAAGTGATGGCCGTTTGGACGTCAAACCTCCCCCTGAGGGTGGCAAAAAGGATAGTAAAATGAGGCTCTAATATGAATGGGTAGCTGAGGGCAATGAGAGCAGTTATCTTAGCTGCAGGTAGAGGTAGAAGGCTATGGCCTTTGACTGAGAATAGGCCAAAACATATGATACCGATAGCTGGTAAACCAATAATTCAACATATAATCCAAGAATTAAGAGCTGAAGGCATCCGAAAAATAACGATAGTCATCAATTCGTTTGGAGAGATCATCAAACAATACTTCGCCGAAGGCAGAACTCTCGAAGTAAATATAGATTACATACATCAGAGAAGAATTCAGGGAACAGCCGACGCTGTCGCACAGTTGAAAGATCAAATAGCAGATGAACGTTTCATCCTATTCTATGGTGACCTCTACCTATCTCCTAGAGCACTAAGAGAGATAGTGGCCGCCTACAGCAATATGGAATTCGATGCAGCTATTGCAGCAGTGGAGTTGCCAGCTCAAAAAAATCAGTATGGTGTCCTAAAAGTGGAAGATGGTTATGTGAGAAGAATCGAGGAGAAACCTGATCGTCCTCTACCTACCAGCCTTGTGAATGCGGGGATCTACATTCTTGACAAGAGAATATTTGAAGGTATTAAGGCGACAAGAAAATCTAGAAGGGGAGAGTTTGAGTTGACAGATTCAATAACTTACTTGGTTAAGTCCGGCTTAAAGGTTAAAGCCATACCTTTGGACCCTAATGATTGGGTAGATATAGGTAGACCATGGGACCTTCTAGATGCAAACGAGAGAGCGCTAAAAGATTTGGAGCCAGAGGTTAATGGTTATGTAGATAATAAGGCTACTCTGGTTGGTCCGGTCACTATAGAGTCAGATGCGAAAATATTGTCCGGTGCGATGATAGAGGGTCCAGTATACGTAGGTCAAAGAACGGTTATAGGACCTAACTGTTATATTAGGCCATACACAAGTTTAGGGCAAAACGTAAGGATAGGAAACGGTTGTGAGATAAAAAATTCTATAGTAATGGATAATACAAAAATTCCACATCAAAGCTATGTGGGAGACAGCATCATAGGAGAGGACTGTAATCTCGGGGCAGGTACAATTACGGGGAACCTAAGACTCGATGGGAGGACCATTCACATGAATATTAAAGGCACCGTGATCGACAGTGGAAGAAGAAAACTCGGTGCTATAGTTGGAGACCATGTAAGCACTGGTGTAAATGTCAATCTCATGCCCGGAGTCAGGATCGGTTCGGGAACATCAATAGGCCCAGGAATCACAGTATATAGAGATCTACCTTCAAATGTTATTGTTAAACTGGAGCAGAAAGTCACCGAGATTAAGAGAAGACATTGAACCCAGGAGGTTGCTGAGATTTTGGTTGACATAGAAGAAGACGAGTTCAAGAGGCGGTATCCAAACCTATGGAGAGAAATGAGGCAGAATAAGCCTAACACGACGCTACGAGTCGCCACCAGGGTTGACAGGTTCAGAGGATATGTTCCGGACGCAATAGATTATATTCGTAGATGCGATACCCCAGAGCAGGCTGAAGAGACCATTAAATACCTCCTAGAGAAAGGTGAGATATCCGCCGACCGAGCTGAGAGGCTCCTCAAGCAGTTAAAGAGACTAGGCCTAAGAAGTTTCGGGGCAAAGAAGGAAGACGGATTCTACCTGAGAGAATCCGGGCTGGCCTAGTTTACTAAATCCCCCTTCTCCAGCATGGCTTGAAACCTTTTAGGAAGGTTTATCAATACAACCCTATTGTAGAGGAGGCCGACGAGACCACCACACGTATAGGTGCTTGATATGCGGGTCACATATGATTTGAGGGGGCGATTCTGGCGCAGCCGCAGTGAGCAGGTGAGAGATCTGATGCGCCAACTAACGGTAAAATGGCGTAGGGAACCTTCGATCATGCGTGTAGAAAGGCCCACAAGGCTTGTGCGTGCAAGGAGTTTAGGTTACAAAGCCAAACAAG
>JAGTQO010000007.1:0-20742 GCA_018396565.1 Candidatus Bathyarchaeota archaeon | reverse complement strand
TAATCGTCAGGGCAAGAGTTAGGAGGAGTGGTGCGAGGAAGAAGAGACCTTCATCAGGTCGCAGGCAGAAAGCGATGGGTGTCAACAAGATAAAGTGGGCTAAGAGCCTAAGGAAGATCGCTGAAGAAAGAGTTGCTAAGAAATACCCGAATATGAAAGTTCTAAATTCCTACCCCCTATGGTATGATGGCAGATATTTCTGGGCAGAGGTTATTTTAATAGACCCAAACCATCCGGCAGTGATCAATGATCCCGAAATAAACATACCGGACAAATCAGAAAATTAGAGACTCTCGGTGTCCCATACTGACCAAGATCCTGCCGAAGGTTAAGCGTAGGGCTGGTTTAAGATATAGAATGAATTGGGGAAGAGGCTTCTCCATACCAGAGATCTCTGATGTGGGTCTATCAACTTCCATGGCTAGAGAGCTTGGAATAATGGTTGACCATCGTAGAAAGACCAAACATTACGAGAATGTAGAACAGCTCAAAGATTTATTGGAATGTGAGAAAGCTAAAAAAGACTATGAACGAAATCTTAGATGAAGTAGATAATTATTTTTATCTACTTCATCAAAGATTTATTGGAATGTGAGAAAGCTAAAAAAGACTATGAACGAAATCTTAGATGAAGTAGATAAAAATAATGGTTAATTCTGAGAGGAGTTGAAGCAATGAGCCTAATCATTATAAAGATAGGAGGCTCAGTCATAACAGAGAAGGACAAGGCGCCGTTATTCAACAGAAACCTTATGGAGAAAATAGCGGAGGAGATATCTAAAGTTGAGGATAAACTTCTTCTTGTCCATGGAGCAGGAAGTTTCGGCCATCCAATAGCTAAAAAGTACTCTATACATGAAGGGTATCGCAGTGAGAAGCAGCTTATGGGAGTCGCTGAACTCAAACAGTCAATGTCCTCTCTCACATTGATGATCACTGAGACACTCATTAAACATAGAATCCCAGTCGTACCTTTCCTCTCCTCAAGTTGCATGGTAGCTGAAGGGAGTCGACTCGTCCATGTGAACACCGAACCTTTCAGGCTCATGATAAATCTAGGTTTGGTTCCCATATGTAGTGGCGACGTCATCGCAGATTTGAAGTGGGGATTCAGCATAATCTCAGGCGACCAGATAGCTGTTTACTTGGCCACATCGCTCAACGCTAAGATGGTCATTTTTGGATGCGATGTTGATGGGGTTTTCGACTCTGATCCAAAGAAGAATCCTGAAGCCAAACTGATAAAGACTATAACTCCATCAACCCTAAAATATTATGAGAACTCGCTTGGTGGGTCTGCTGCAGTCGATGTGACGAAGGGGATGCTTGGAAAGATGAAGGAGTCATTAAGTTTTGTTTCACATGGAGGTGAAGTTGTAATAGCTAACCTCAAAAGGCCGGAGAATATTATGGAAATACTTCATGGTAGAGATGTTCCATGTACACGTTTCATTCCAGAAATTATCCCCACCCCCAAATAAATGGCTGAAGGGGCAGACATTTGAACTCGATGAGGCTGATTAATAGCGTCGCCACCGGTGGAGGACCTTGTCTGTGATAAAAATTCTAAACCAGGCAACTCGTATTGTTGACCCGATTATGCTGAAATATCTTAAGAAAGGAGCTGCGCGTGAATTCCTACCTATCTTGACATATCCAATCAAAGCCGGCGGAAAGAGGGTGAGACCCGCATTAACCATATTGAGTTGTCAAGCATGTGGAGGAACCGTTAAGGACGCTAAACTCCCCGCAGCAATGATAGAGCTCATTCACAATTATTCACTAATAATGGACGATATAATCGACCATGGAGAAGTAAGGAGAGGGGTTCCAACTGTCAGAGCTAAATATGGAGATACTATGGCCCTCTTAGCTGGTATGTTCTATAGGGAAGCCATAAGCCAAATAGCTCAAGACTCACCTAATCCAGAAGAGATGCACGAACTTCTCATAAATACAATAAAACAGACAATAGAGGGAGAGAGAATGGATATTCTATTCGAGCAGAGTGGTAGAACTGAACAGTACTTAATGGAACATAGATATGAGAGTATTCGGCCACACCTATACTTTGAACTGATAAGGAGAAAGACAGCCGAGCTGATAAGAGCCGCCTGTGTAGCGGGGGCTGTATCTGCCAACGCCAGTAACCACTACCTGAATGCAGTCTCGAGATATGGGAAGAATATTGGACTAGCATTCCAGCTGATAGATGACCTCCTCGACATATTTGGGGAAAAGACCGGCAAACAGAAGGGGAAAGACATCATCGAACATAAATTGGGCAATGCCGTAATAGTGTATGCCCTGCAAGAATTGAGTGCCCTCAAGCAGGAAAACCTCCTCCAGACCTTGAGGTCGAAAGAGGTAGACCAATATGCCTTAGAGGAGGTTCTACATCTTCTCGAGTCCACGAAAGCTAAATCTAAGATACTTGAATTAGCAAGACTCTACGTCAGCAGAGCCAAGAGGAGCCTAGAAGTCTTACCTAAGACAGAAGCTAGGGAAAACCTTTCGGATTTAGCAGACTTTATAGTGACCCGCCCATATTAGGCTTAGAGATGCGGGAATAGGTCTAGGTTGTATTCAGCTGGGATTTTACAGGAGCCTAAGAGAGCCAGTAACTTTGTCTATCAACTCACTAGGCCCTGGACCTATCCCAAGACACGTCAAAGTTCCAGGCTCCACTTGAGTCAAACCCTTATCGTGAACCAATACAGTAGGCAAATTGTTTTTCTCAGCCTCATCCTTAAGTCTGAGCAACTCAGCTTCAGATTTAACTTTCAAAATAACTTTGCACTGCCCCTCAGCAATCCACCCTCTCCACCAAGACCTATACTTCTTCCTAACATTCTCCGAAGCATTGACAGAAGCGTGTCCAACCTGTGCGGCGATCTTTCCCTTTCCCATCTTCAAGTCTTGCCTAACAACTACTGCCAGCTTGTATTCAGGTTCATTGATAGCTAATTTTTATGCCCCCATCAACGTCGATGTCAACAATCAGCCTAGATTGAACTCATTCACTTCTACTCTTCCATCACTTTCAATGTCTATGATATTGAATGAATGTCCAAATCTTCCTCTGGTTCTCGTGCTGGAAAGTGTACCTGCATTTACGAGCATCGTATCTTCGACACGAAGTACTCTCCTCACATGTCTATGGCCCATAAGAATGAGATCCACATCGAACCTCAAGACCATTTCAAGAATATCTCCAGCATCCTCCAAAACATTCGTCTCTCGGCCGGAATGCGGTACCGGCACCAGGTGGTGATGGAACACCAATATTTTGAATGAGTCCACTGGTAGATTTTTGAAACGTTCCTCAAGATAACTCTGCCTCCTCCTACCAAGTCTACCCTCATCCCTATCGGGCTGCGGACTATTAACTACAAAAAACCTGTACTCTCCTTCATCAAGTTCATACTCCAAAGGACTGATCATTTCTCTGAAGAGAGACTGACCATAGTTTCTCTCGTCATGGTTTCCAGCAGCAACAATAACTTTGGAACCTATCATCTTCAATTTTTCAACTGCAAATTCATAGTCTGCAAGGACACCATTATCTGTTAGATCCCCTGTATGAACGACCATGTTCGGCGGAGGCTCAAGGCCACCGATCTTCTTGGCAGCCTCATCAAACTTCTCCTCCAGAAATTGGCCGTACTTTGTGATATGCGTATCGGATATGTGAACAATCCTGTAGACAGGCTCCATCAAATTCACCATCATATATTCAGCGTATCTTTAAACAATAAGGTTATTCTCCTCGATTATTCAAATTATTAATATTCGGGTGATGTGAAGGTAAAACATGATCAGATCCTCACGAGCAATAGCGGTACGATGTATGAAATGTGTAGATCTAGTATCGCCATACTTCCAGGAAGATTATCAATTTGAGGTAGGCATGAATTTGAATGGCAAAGTGGTTAGTGTTGAATTAAGCGCAATCGTCCATGCAACTGAGAATGTTGAAAAGGTAAAGACGGCAATACTGAATCTCCTACCGCCAGCGACTCATGACTCCATAGCTTTCACGAGAACATATGTAAGGGGGCACTATGGAAATCCAATAGTGGTCTTCTCGACAAAGGTGGAGAAGGAGAAGTTGGCGAGAATGATCGTCGAGCATCTATTCTCAATCATGGAACCAAATACTAAGGAGGAATTAACATTAATTTTAGACAAGTCCATGGATGAGGATGGAAACTTCTATATCAGACTCGATAAAAATGAGGCACTGCGAAGGAGGATTAAGCTGACAAGTAGAGACCCTATCAGGGTGAAGATAGGGATTAGAATGTGGCGTCCCGCATTGAATATCGCGAGATCAGCTTTGAAAGATTTGGGCTTGGTATAATGAGAAAATTCGCAGACCTGAACCTTAGGCCCCCACTCAAAGACCAACATGTTCAGGTTGATATGGCCAGCCTGGCGTTTGAAATAGGTTTATCCCTCATCGGCTTACGTTTCGATCCGAAGGATCCTCCTACACAAATATCCTCCACTGTCAGAACATTTGAAAGGGTTGGACTTGAAGTCGCTGTCGGAATCGAAATCTGCCCAATGACAAGGAGACAACTGCTAGATCAACTGAGAAACATTAGAGGTTACGTTGACGTCTTGGCTGTTAAGCCAACAGATTCGACGGTCGCTTTAACAGCAGCTAAAGACAGCAGAGTTGACTTGATATCATTGGAACGTATGACGCCTCGAACCAAACATAGCATCCTTAAAATCTGCGAGCCACCGGTTGAGATTGAGCTGTCAAGAATAATATCCCGGATATCGAGTATAAACCATACTTATCTAAATGTCCTATGCCACGAAGTGGAATTGTTAAATAAACATAAGGCTATGGTTGTAATCTCCAGCGGAGCAAAAGACGTGTTGACGATGAGGTCGCCGAGGGACATGGCCTGCACTTTGGGGTCCCTGGGCCTCGCCGAGAGCGTTTCTCTAGACGCTGTTTCAAGAATCCCTTACATGATCTTTAGAAGAAACAGGGAGAGGCGCTCCCCCGAATTCATCGGGGGTGGAATAAAGCTAGCGAGGTCTCGAAGCATATGAAAAAAACACGTTGGAGATACCTTCTTATTAAAATAATTGGGGATGAATATTCAAGTGGCGAATTCGCAACTGCTCTGACAGATACTCTAAGGACATACTTTGGGTCTGTAAACTCGACAAAAATCAACCCGAAAATTATTAGATACGAATCCTCGATAGGGGAAGCAATTTTAAAGTGTCGAAACGACTCAGTTAGCATCGTAAGGTCTGCAATCACTCTTCTAACTCACATCGGAGATAAACCAGCCGCGGCCTTTGTAATAAAATCTTCAGGAACTATTCGTAGCCTCGCCCGAGATTGGAAGACGAAGAAAATTTAGAGCAGATTAGTGATTAACATATCCCTATTCCCAACGAACCTCAGGTTTCCTGATCAATCCATACACTAGGCCTATCACTCCCAAAATAACGATCGGGTAGCCAATAGAGATCAGGGTGCGGTCCTCCCTCAACTCAGGAACTTTTGTCTCAAAAGTATATCTGAGAGTGAGTGTGACATCCTTCTTATATGTTGGGTCATCCCTATTATCTAGAAGTATATAGTAGAAACCGTTCCTATCTATATTCACAGTCACATTGAAGTTACTCACACCTTCCTCTTTGACAATATATCTCACATCTTTAACACCACCCCTCCACTTCTGGTACTCCGTATTATTCATCACGAACAGGCTTATCTTTCCCTTCTCCGTAGAAGAGGGAATGTTAACCTCCCCCTCAAGACATACAGACCATTTACTTTGCATTTCAATCTCCCTCACCGCAAAATCGCCTATTTGTTGAATCTTCAGATGATCAAAGAGAACTCTCGTCTCGAATTTCGGAACCTCAATCTTGTAAGTATACACTCCAAAGTTTATCATCAACAGGCCAAGGATGATCATGGCGGCACCTCCAAACATAGGCAGGGCTCTCATAGATTCATCACCAATTCAAGGAGTTGCCAATATCACCGCTCCATAAGGCTACAGTAGATTGGACTCCCAACCTCTACACCACACTCTTATTCACCACTACCGACATCTAAATATTATTGACTGAAGCTACCATATAAAGAAGAATTTTATGCAAACATATTGTGAATATGCTTATTCACATGTTTTGGGTGGGCCACTGCAGGATCTGAATTTTTAGATTAGGCTTACCATCATGATATAAGATGCTCTAGGACGATGATACTTAGGAGTCTGCAAAAGGTTTTTAGTGAAGTTGAACCTATTTCGATTGAAAATATCATATGGAAAAGGTGTAGAAATTGTCGATGTTTGCAGCTCCAGGAGCATATGACCGTGCAATAACGGTATTCTCACCAGACGGTAGGCTCTTCCAGGTTGAGTATGCCTCTGAGACAGTTAAAAGGGGCGCCACAGTATTGGGGATAGCCTGTAAGGAAGGTGCAGTCTTGGCGGCTGAGGAGAGGGCCGCATCTAGACTTCAGGATCCATCCTTCATGTGGAAAATCTTTCAGATAGATGAGCACATAGGTGTAGCTGTTGCAGGGCTGAGCTGCGACGCCCACATCCTAGTCGATCAAGCAAGAATATACGCGCAAAGTAACAGGCTCATGTATGATGAGCCTATAGATGTCGAGACCCTAACGAGGAGGATTGGAGAGATAGAACAACTCTACACGCAGCATGGCGGAGTAAGACCCTTCGGAATATCAATGATCTTCGCAGGTGTAGACAGAAAGGGCAGCAGAGTGTTCTGGACAGACCCAAGCGGCGCCTATCTAGCCTATAAAGCATGGTCGATTGGTGCAGGTGGGGAGGCTGCAAACGAGATACTTGAAGCGGAGTATAGAGACGACCTGACTCTTGAAGAATCGATAATACTTGCCTTAAAGTGCATGTCGAAAGTTTTGGAAGGGAAGGTGATGCCCCAGAAGATTAGGATGGCCATAATACCAGCCGACACCAAGAAGTTCAGGAAACTATCGAATGAGGAGATAGAAAAATATCTTAAGAAGCTCGAACCTGCGAAAAAGGCCCCTCAGAAATGAGCGATAAATACACAACCGCACGCATAACCGTTGGAGGAGAACATTTCGAGATACTCGTGAAGCCAGACCTTGCCCTCGACTACAAGATGGGCAGGAAAATATCTATACCTCAAATACTTGCAATAGAGGAGATATACTCTGACGCAAGCAAAGGATCGAGAGCATCATCTGAAAAGCTTCAGAAGACATTTGGAACCACGGAACCCATCAAAATCGCCGAGGAAATCATGAAGCATGGAGAACTCCAGTTGACTACGACACAGAGAAGACAGTTGATCGAGGAGAAGAGGCGAAGCATAATCAGTTTCATATCCAAGAACTGTATAGACCCTCGGACGGGTGCACCCCACCCACCAATAAGGATCGAACAAGCACTATCCCAGGTGAAAGTCTCCATAGATCCGTTCAAAAGTGCAGAGGAGCAGTCTAAAGAGATCATCGATATGCTGAAGCCAATAATTCCAATAAAAATGGAGCAGATGCGGATTGCAGTAAAATTACCTGCACAACATGTGGCCAAGGCATACGGCGCACTGAAAAGCTTCGGAACAATAATCAGGGAGGAATGGAGTCCTGATGGATCATGGATTGGCACGGTCGAGATGCCCGCAGGCTTATATGGCCCATTTATAGAGAAGATGGGTAAACTCACCCAGGGAACAGTTCAGGCGAACATATTAAAGTAAACTTTCTAACATACCAAACGCACTACACGACTACTCGTATCAGATCAAACCTAGAAAAATACAGAAACCTTTAGTAACCCCATAGACTGAACTAAACAAGCCCTTGCTATCTGAAGGAGTCGAGGTATAGCTTTAGGAGATGTATTGAAATGACCTGTATGGGAAGAGTTTGCGCATAAGCTGGGATGATGAGGTGGCAATATACACACAGAGAAGGCAGCTAGTTACCCCTGGCGAGTTGCTAGCCCAGGGAGAGTATTACCCAGAGCTAAACACATTCAAAGAGAAGGATAAGATTTACTCAATGATAGTCGGCCTCTTCGATTATAGAGGGAATCGGCTCTCTGTAGTACCTTTAAAACATTGCTACATTCCCTATGTTGGAGACCTTGTAATAGGGAAAGTGGTAGATTCGGGTATGTCAGGTTGGACAGTTGATATACACTCTCCATACTCCGCCCTCCTACCGCTAACGGAGGCTACATCCAGACCGCCCTCTATTAGGAAAGAGGTTGAAGGTATTTTGAGGATTGGGGACTTGATCAAGGCCAAGGTGATAGCCTTCGATAGAACAAAAGATCCTATCCTCACTATCAGGGATAGAGATCTTGGGAGGGTCACCAGAGGGAAGGTAGTTAAGATATCACCATCGAAGATTCCGCGATTAATAGGAAAGAAAGGTTCGATGATAAATCTTCTCAAGAAGGAAAGTTTATGTGATTTAACTGTAGGCCAGAACGGAGTTATCCTGGTGATGTGCAAGTCTCCAGAGGCTGAAGAGGCGGTGATAGATGTGATAAAGATGATTGAACGTGAAGCTCACACACAGGGTTTAACCGACAGAGTCTCAGAAGCTTTGAGAAGGAGGATTGGCAGTACACCATGATCAAAGGTTACCCAGAGAGGCTAATCGATGAAAATGGGTTGAGGCTTGATGGGAGGAGGCCAGATGAGCTCAGACCCATAAAACTCGAGATTGGTGTCCTAGGGAATGCCGACGGCTCGGCTTACATTGAACAGGGAAAGAACAAGATCTTGGTCGGAGTTTACGGCCCTAGGGAAATACATCCAAAACATGCAGAGCTCCCCAACAGGGCGGTGTTGAGATGCAGGTATCGTATGGCACCATTCTCCACAGAAGAGAGGAAGAACCCAGCGCCGTCTAGAAGAGAGATTGAGATTTCAAAAGTGATCAGGGAAGCATTGGAGCCAGCAGTCATGTCTGAATACTATCCAAGAACCGTAATCGACATATTCATCGAGGCCTTACAGTGCGACGGTGGAACAAGATGCGCCGGAATAGTCGCGGCTTCACTAGCTTTAGCCGATGCTGGTATACCGATGAGGGACCTCGTATCCTCATGTTCAGCTGGAAAAGCTGGGGGAGAGATAATTCTCGACCTCTTCGACTTAGAAGATAAGTACGGCGACGCAGATATGCCTGTAGCCCTAATGGTGAACCTGAATATGATAACCCTCCTACAGATGGACGGAAAGTTAAATCCTATGGAGTTTGAGAAGGCATTTACAATGGCTATGGAAGGCTGTAGGAAGATTAGGGGACTACAGGTTGAAGCCCTAAAGAAGAGATACCAAGGGATAGTTGAGAGAGAAGGTACCTCAGAATTTGATGAGGAGGGCACCTAATGTCGATAACACCCAAACCATCGATCACATCTATACTCGAACAGAACCTGATAATGGAACTTGCGGCCAAGAGTCGTCGCGTAGACGGCCGATCCCTAACTGACTATAGAGAGATAAGGATCGAGAGGGGCATAATAGAGAAGGCCAACGGTTCCGCTCAGGTCTCAATTGGCAAGACTAAAGTTATGGCTGGAGTGAAACTGGAGCTCGGCGAACCGTTCCCAGACACTCCCGATGAGGGGGTGCTCACCGTCAACGCCGAGTTCACACCTATAGCCTCACCAACTTTCGAGCTGGGCCCCCCGGGGGAGAACTCGATAGAGTTAGCGAGGATAGTAGATAGAAATCTGAGAGAGTCAAAGGCAGTAGACCTGAAGAAGCTATGCATAACCCCGGGAAAAAAAGTGTTCATTGTTTTCATCGACATAAACATCCTAAACCACGATGGAAACCTGATCGACGCCTCCACATATGCTGCGTTGGCAGCACTACTGAATACGAAGATGAGTAATTTCGAAGTCAATGATGGCGAAGTGATTTTCAAGGATGGGAATCAACCGTTACCCATGAACAATTATCCTGTACCGGTAACTTTTGCAAAGATTGGGAGGGCACTTATGGTGGACCCGCAACTTCAAGAAGAAGACATCATGAGCACACGCCTGACGATTGGAGTCGATAAGGATGGATGCATCTGTGCAGTCCAGAAAGGGGGTATGGGTGAGCTCGAGCCTGATGATATAAGAAACGCGGTTGGACTGGCCGTCGAGAAATCGAAGGAGCTTAGAACACTGATAATCGGAGGCTCATAGATGCCACGGATGCATAAGACAAGTCTCGGAGGCGGATTATCTACCAGATACGGGACAGCCCCCAGAAGAGTATATGTCGAGATACTCACACAACTGAGAAGAAGACATGAATGTCCAAGATGTCGAGCAATGGCTGTTAAACGTCTGAGCGTCGGACTCTGGCAGTGTAGAAAATGTGGAAACCAGTTTACTGGAGGCGCCTACACACCATCCACAAAGATAGGTGAAGTATCTAAGAGATCTGTTGTGGCAAGTATACAATCCAGAGCATCGCCTACAGAAACTCAATCCGAGATAAAACCCTCAGAACCATCGAAGCCGAAGAGAGTTAGACGAAGAAAAGCTGAACAGGTGAAGGAAAAGGAAGAGACTCAGTGATAACAGTAACCACTGGGAGGAACCCTACGCAAAGCACCAGGAGGCTATGCAAGGAATTATCTAGGGTCATACCAGATTCTAGGAGACTAGTTAGGGGGAAACGCAGCCTCAACCAGATAATTGATGAGATGAAGGCCAGTGGGTCAGACCGTTTGATGCTTATTCAAAGGAGGTCCGGGAACCCTCACAGGATCGAACTCAACATACTAAAGAATAAAACCTTGAGGAGTTTTCCCCCATCGATAATATTGAAAGGTGTCAAACTTCCACCGGCAAAGAACAGGGGTCTCAAGATCAAGGTGGAGTGCATCACCACCGATTCAGATGATATTCTACCCTTGGGCGCATCCCTCTCTAAATTTCTTAAAATACCATTAGTAAAACTGAATGAGCCAAAATTTGAGTATTCCCTCCACCTATCAAGAGATCTTTTAGGCCGAGTAATCATCACGATATTAAACCTGAGAACGAGTGAAGAGAGAGGTCTGACCATCTACGTCGAAAGACTTGAATGGTGATACTTATGGTCAGAAAGGCTGAAGCTAAAATAATTATCCCATTCAATTCCCTCACCACTTTAAGGGCGATTGGGAAGGCAATCTCCGTCGATGAGAGGATTCAACCCAACCCAAAAGCATCTATCAAGGCAAAAGTAGAGAAGAGGACCTTGAACATAATAATCAAAGCCGACGGCGTACCGTCTCTAAGAGCTGCTTTCAACTCCAACCTCAGATTAATACTCTCATGCATAAGAGTTATTGAAAACCTCAACAGTCTTCGATGATAGGCTAAATAAGTTTTAAAGAGGTAGATTGGAATGAGTGCAAGAGTCTTTCTTGGAATATCGCTAGTACTGTTAGGCGCAATATTCACCTTATACTCAGCATATAATGTGAATGAGTTAATATTCATCCAAGAGAGAGTCAGTAGAAGCGACATCCCCCTCTATGCAGGTAATGTTGCTCTTCCAATGATGGTCGGTCTCCTGCTCATAGTTGACGGCTTGATAATATGCGGATTCTCCAGAAGATCCTCCATCCTATTCCATTTACCTGCAAACCTTATTTGGATACTCATAAGCTACAGACTCTACTTTGCAATTCAGGAGCCTACAGAACCTCGTTTAACATTCTACAGAATCTTTGTTTTCATGGTTTTCGCAGCTTGCCTGTTCATTGGAGGTGCAGTGGTCAATTTCATCCCAAAGTCTAGAGGCTGAAGGTTAGGGGTGATCTCAGTTAGATTCATATCGAAGAGGACGTGAGTTTAACAGCAACAACCATTAAGGGATGTTGAACGATTGAGCGATAGAGAAGAACTTCCCCCACAGCTCAGGGAGCAGCTAGTAAGGCTCCAACAACTCCAGCAGACTTTACAAGCAGTGGTCTCGCAGAAACAGCAACTTGAACTTGAGAAAGCTGAAATTGAGAAAGCAATATCTGAAATAGAGAAATCTTCTGATGATACACCCATTTACAAGAACCTTGGAAGTATTCTGATAAGATGCGACAAACAGCAGTTGCTGAGCGAACTTAAGGAGAGGAGTGAGCTCACTGAGACTAGGGTTACTGTTCTAGGAAAACAGGAGGAGAGGACTAGAACAAGACTTAAAGAATTACAACAGAGACTCCAAGAGAGACTTGGACAAACGCCTTAACATACCTTGGAATCGAATAGGTGAAGCTATTACAAATCTCGAGGCTGAATATAAAGATCTTAAGAGTCTATGTAGGATCCAATGCTTCAGGTTCAGCTGCACTTGTCGAGTGCGCATGTCAAAAAATTTTTAAAGGTTAAAAGAATTTGCTTAATTTCTCCAGGATAAAAAAAACCCTTCTCAGCTCTAGAAGAGCAGCTATATTAACTCATAGGAACTGCGACCCAGATGCACTCTGTTCAGCATATGTTTTGAGTAGATTAATGAAAAGAGTCAATCCTAAACTTCGAATCATAATAGGAACCCCAGAGGGTCTAAACAAAACATCAATCAAAATTAAAGAGGAATTCAAGGTTAGGGCAGACACGAATCCAGACCTGCGTAAAGCAGACATGCTTTTTCTCGTCGACACAAACAGCCTACAACAGCTCGGGCCCCTACAGGAGTCTGTAGAAAAGATCGATAAACCAATAGTTGTAGTTGACCATCACTACCCATCAGAGTCAAGGAGACCTTTCACCTACAAATTCTGTGACGACGCCTCGCCATCAACATGTGAGATAATTTATGGATTCTACAGAGACTTGGCCATGAAGCCTAAGAAGAGAGAAGCCGCCGCCCTACTTGTAGGAATCTTATATGAGACAAGATATTTGAGGCTCGCAACATCGAAGACATTATTGACTGTTGCTAACCTTATCAGGTCAGGGGCAAAGGTGGAGGTCTTCGAATCGTTCTTTGAAGCCCCAATGGATGATTCCGAGAGAATGGCCAGAATAAAATCAGCTCAAAGATCAAAGGTCATACGTTACGAAGGATACATCATAGCAACCTCTAGGGTAGGTTCACATCAAGCCTCCGCTGCCCGAGCACTCACAAGCTTGGGAGCAGATCTTGCTATAGTCGGAGGGGAGGAGAAAGGTGAATTGAAGTTGAGCCTTCGATCGACTAGCGAGTTTTACAGTAAGTCCGGGATACACTTGGGAAGGGACATAGCCAAGCCTCTAGGAGACTATATCAAGGGGGCTGGTGGAGGCCACTCTCTGGCGGCAGGAGTTAACGGCTACGGAAACCTCGAAAATACCTTAAATAAATCCTTGGAGCTCGTCAAAGAATTAATAAGGAATTCGAAAAACCGTTAAACCTACCATATTCCAACAAGGATTCAGTCGTCTAAAGTTTTAGATGTGATCAAAGAATTGATCGTGATAAAGGCGCAAGACCTCACCTTCACGTATTCAGGCTCAAAGAAACCTGCTATAGAGAATTTGAATCTTGAAGTTAAGGAGGGCGAATTTATCGTCATCACAGGTCCAAGCGGATGTGGAAAGACAACTTTTGCAAGATGTTTGAATGCGCTGATCCCTAGCTTCTATAGGGGTGAAATGAAAGGTTTCATATTAGTCCTAGGTATGGACATCTCTAAATCCACAACAAGCCAGCTCTCCAAGTATGTTGGCTTTGTATTCCAGAATCCTGAGAATCAACTATTCTCACTCTCCGTAGAGCGTGATGTTGCCTTTGGACCTGAGAACTTGGGGCTGCCGAGAGAGGAGGTGAGAAGAAGGGTTGAATGGGCTATGAAAGTCACTGGGATAACTCATCTCCGCCACGCTGCCCCATACGAGCTTTCAGGGGGACAGCAGCAACGTGTAGCCATCGCATCAATCCTTGCGATGAAGCCAAAGATAATTGTTTTGGATGAACCTACTTCATTCCTCGATCCGCTCTCGGCACACCAAATTATTGAAACAGTATCAAATCTAAGGAGCGAGATGGAGATAACTATAATCCTCATTGAACATAGGCTTGACCTTGCCTCAAGGTACGCTGACAGGGTAATTATAATGGATAGGGGCAGAATAATTCTTGAAGGGCCACCCTCCAAGGTTTATGGTGAAGATGCCGAGGCCATAGGTGTCGGAATACCGAAGATCTCCCTGCTCTTCAATCTGCTGAAGAGAGAAGGTTATGATCTGGGATGTACCCCAGTCACATTGGAGGAGGCAACCCAAGCCATAAGAAGGAGAATCATGGATGATAGAAGTTAAAGGCCTTTACTTCAGCTATGATGGAAATGAAGTTTTGCACAATATCAATATAACGATACATGATGGCGAGTTTATTGCGATAATGGGTGAGAACGGCGCTGGGAAGACGACGCTCATAAAACATTTCAATGGATTACTAAAACCATCAAAAGGCGAGGTCCTTATTGACGGTGTTTCAACCAGAGAAGCGACTGTAGCCTCTCTATCAAGGAAGGTAGGCCTCGTCTTCCAGAATCCTGACCATCAACTCTTCTCAGAAACAGTCTTTCAGGAAGTTGCCTTCTCAATGAGAAATTACGGGTATCCTGAAGAAACCATTCGGCGAAGAGTCAACTTCATTCTAGAGACGCTGGACCTGAGATCCTATGCTGAGACATCCCCTTTCATGTTGAGTGGAGGTGAGAGGAAGAGGGTTGCACTGGCTTCTATACTCGTCTCCGACCCTAAACACATAGTGTTAGATGAGCCTACGATAGGTCAAGACCACCAGCAGAAGGAGAAACTGAAGAACTTCATAGTCCAAATGAATACTCAAGGTAGAACCGTTATAATAGTTACACATGATGTTGAATTCGTGGTTGAGTGTAGGCCCAAGGTCATACTACTATCTAAGGGATCGATCTTGGCGGAAGGTTCATACGATGAGATTCTATCAGATGAAGATTTGGTGAGGAGAGCCTCCCTAGTTCCACCTCAGATAGGCCTATTAATGTCCTCGCTGAGGGACCTGGGTTTCAACCCTGCGACCCTCGATGTTTACCAGGCGAAATCGGCTATTGAGAAGAGGTTACTAAGTAATGTCTCTAAAACTCTTTGAAGGATTTAGGTTTACAGGGAAACGTACACCGATTCATAGAATGGACCCGAGGCCAAAACTTCTTATAGCCTCATCCATATTTCTACTCTCCATACTCTTTACAAACATTATAGTGTTACTGATCCTTCTCATAGCACAACTTCCACTAATCTACTTGGCTAAGTCTCTACGTCGATGGTCGAACTCTTTGAGGGGCGGAGCGGTTCTGGCGACTCTAATATTCATTATGAACTTCCTTACAGGGTCGACTTTAGTCTTCTCCCTATCGATGACCCTAAGATTTCTCGTCCTCATATCCGCATTCTCTCTATTCTTTCTAACCACTTCACCCGACGATCTCGGCTTAGTTCTTGAGAGATTACATTTGCCCTACACATTGAGCTTCACCTTCACAACAGCTGTCAGACTTGTTCCCACCGTAGCTTTGGAAGCCCAGACAATAGTTGACGCTCAAAGATCAAGAGGATTAGAACTTGATAGGGGGAATATTATCGAGAGGCTCAGAAGGCATATTCCGATCCTCATACCCCTAATAGTTTCAGCAATAAGGAGGAGCACAGAGCTTGCTGAGGCCCTTGAGTCCAGGGCTTTCGGCTCATGTGAGAATCGTGAATCTTTAATCACACTATCCATGAAGTGGACAGACTATTTTGTTGCTATCGCAACGATCATTATCCTGCTGGTAGGTATCTTTGTCAGGTTATGGATTCCCTTACCCAGCCTAGATGAGAGTATCAGACTCCCAAGTATATGGGTGTAGAATTAACCTTACATTTCTGGCCTAATCATAACGATATGTTCGGATACATTAAGTTTCAATCTCTTTAATCTTTGATCATGTCATAGGAATTAAATATGAGGCTGACGTACATTGGCGATAATGGACAGCTCAAGTTTCGCAGATAAGATCTTGGCAGCCTCAAGCATAGCATTTGAGTGTGTAGATGCTGAGATTGAGTTTGCCTTTACAGAGAGGGTTCTTGAAAATCGCGATTTGAAGAATAAAATATTGGACTATGCTGTGCAACACTCCCGTGATGGATTCGAATTTGATGGCTACCTGTATCTCCTCTACAACTACACGAAAGCATTAGATAGGCTTACGCCAAAAAAACCTATAGAAAATTTTGTGAGGGATTTTCTAGCCTACATATCCGCAACAGGTAGGCTTGAAAGTCTTCTAGTCTATTGCTTGTTCAGGATGAAGCTCAGACTAATGGACTTGCTACAAATTCAATCTGAGAAAGTCGATAACCGAATTTTGAAGGTGACGATGCTTATTGAGAATGACAACTCATATGAGTTTAAGATTGAAGGTGGAGAAGATGAAGAGGAGAATCTAGAACAGATGTTCGACGGTCTCTTTCAATCTAGGCTGAAGCTCGTCAGAAGTTTTACTAGATAAAAACTTATGAGATATGATATGTTGCCTTATAGTTTCAAGTATGCTTCTGAGTTTATCTCTATCCAGATATTGGAAGGATGGTAATGGTTAGAATAATAGTTGATGAGAGGGAAAGGTCGACTGTCCCAACCCATCTTAAGATGATGGGTTTTACAATCGAGTATAGAATGCTTGATGAAGGAGACTTTCTGATCGATGGTTACGCTGTAGAGAGGAAATCTACACGCGACTTCTTTTCTTCCCTATACTCCGGGAGACTCTTCGACCAGGCCTATAGGCTCGCTCAGTCTTACAATTTTCCGGTGATGATAGTTGAAGGTGACCTCTACTCGATGCTCGAAGAGGCTAGAAACCCAAAGGTTTTTTGGGGTGCCCTCATATCCATATCATTCAAGTATGGAGTAAGAATATTCTTCACAAGAAACCCTGAGGAGAGCGCCCAGCTTATATGCGTTCTAGCTAAACATCCACCTAAACTCCAATCTAAACCACCGATCATTGTTAGAAAACCTAGAGGTCCAATTATAAGGGAAGGTCAAGAGGCCCTGATACAAGGTCTTCCAGGCATAGGTCCAAGACTGGCGGAGCAACTTCTGAGGCGCTTCAAGACACCACGTAGGATTTTTATGGCAACCGAAGCTGAGCTCTGTTTCAGCGGTGGCTTGGGAAGATCGAAGGCTGCAAAGATTACCTCCCTACTCGATACGGAGTATATGAAGATGGAAGCTAAGTACAATCAACTCAAGCTAACTTCCTGAAACCATAACCATAAAAAGCGTACTGTAGAATCATAGATTGAGGCTTGAAGAGATGGCGTTGAAAACATTCAATGAGGCATGCCACCAGATAATCAAGGGTGTTGAGAGGACCCTTTCCAAGATATCACAGAGTCAAGTTGAGGAGATGGTTGACATGATGCTATGGGCGAAATATAGGAGAATACTGATAATTGGGGTTGGCAGAAGCGGATTGATAGGCAGAGCCTTCGCCATGAGATTGATGCATCTAGATTTCGATGTCTATGTGATGGGTGAGACTATAACCCCTGCAATTGGTAAGGGAGACCTTATAATTGTAATATCTGGTTCTGGTACGACGAAACTTGCTGTTACTGCTGCGGAGATAGGGAAGGAGGTTGGTGCAAAGATAATTGCTGTAACATCGCATCCCAAGTCGGACCTGGGGAAACTTGCTGATCATGTTGTTCAGATTAGGGGAAGAACTAAAGTCGCCAAGGAAAGAGACTACTTTCTACGTCAACTGACAGGGGTTCATGAGCCCCTGGCGCCTCTGGGAACTATTTTCGAGTTGAGCGCCATGATATTCTTCGACAGTCTTGTCGCCGAGCTCATTCACAGGTTGGGGAAGAGTGAGGGTGAACTCAAGAAGAAGCATGCTACTATCGAGTAAGTCTTCAATCTAACCCTTTCCTATTCAAACTCAACTCCATCTATCTCTATGTGACCTCTATCCCCAAACCATAATTTTCGGTACCCTGTAATCTTGAGTCGCCTCCAAAATATGGGTGCGTTGAGAACGAAGGTCTCATACTCTCCCCCCTCCCCCACAGGGTTGACTCCACAATTGCCCTGAATCTTGAGGAGGGTTTTAGTAACCTCCCTGTCCAGTATTCTTCCAAGCCAGTCCTGTCCTAAGCCCAGGGCTGCTACAGCTACTATCATCGCCTCCATGCCAGTGTTCAATTGTTCATTGAGTAGATGTATGGGATCCATACCCCATAGGGGTGTGAAACACTTCAACCCAACCCTTCCAGCCGCATCCTCAAATCTGCTCTTCTGATATCTGCTTGCCAGTGCGCCAGAGGCTATGCCTTCAATCTTGAATATTCTCTTAACCTCAGAAAGATGCTTCGTAAGCTTCTCAACCTCATAGTCTCCCTCCGAATCAATATTGTAGATCGATATGGGTAACTTCATAGCCTCTGCTTGGAATCTGGTGAATTCAACGCATGGGTAGTGGAAGAGCCTTGAATCTGTACTTCTCGGTATTATTGTTATTAGTACATTGACTTTGTAACCCTGTTCCCTAGCCTTCATTATTGTGTAGCAACTGTCTTTTCCACCGCTGAAGAGGACTGCTAAACGCATATTCCTGATCACCGGGGCCTCTCTAATGCTGATTCCATGTCGATCTTGCTTTTCTCTTAAACTTAGCCTCATAGATCTCTTCCAATCTATCTAACGTATCGACCTCTCTTGGAGACTTGTCCTCTCTTATCTTCTTTATCCTGGCGAATCTTAACGCGTAACCTGAGTCGTAGTGTGGACTCTTCTGCACTTCATCATAGGCTACTTCAACTACTATCTCAGGCCTGACCTTCACGGTAAAATCGTTCTCAGATACTTTCAGGGTTAAGAGTCTCACCGTCATATATTCAAACTCTTCATCCGTCAGTCCCTTGAATGTCTTCCCAACCTTTAGATACGTCTCTCTATGCGAATCTCTGACGGCGAGGTGGTAATTGCTCAACCATCTGAACCTCCTTCCTGAACCCCAGTCGGCGGCTACTATGACCACGTCTAGAGTATCAGCCTTCTTTATTTTGAGCCATTCCTTTCCACGCTGGCCAGGTGTGTATATCCCGCTAAGATTCTTCGATACGACGCCTTCATGCCCTCGCCTTATGGAGTCCTCGAAGAACATTTCGGCTTGGGCTATATTGTCAGTTACAATTCTTGGTGTTAACATCCCCTTCGAACATATGCATTCAAGTTGTTGCCGCCTTACTTCATATGTTGAGGAGGCGACAGATCTTCCATCAAGATAGAGGATGTCAAATAGGAAGAGTCTTACTGGTATCTTACTGATAGATTCATGAACGTTTGCCATCCTCCCTATTCGGCGCATCAGATCCTGGAAAGGTATGGGTCTGTACTCAGAGTCCACTCCAACAACTTCGCCATCTAAGATTGTCTCATCCGCCATTACTTCGGATTGCACAAGGTTCACTATGTCGGGGAGGTTCTGGGTGATCTTGGAGAGGCTTCTACTATAAATTTCAACCCTGTAACCCTCCTTATGTATCTGAACCCTCACCCCATCCAGTTTATGTTCCAAGGATGTTCTTCCATGGATCCTGATGGCCTCTTCTAGGTTCTGGGCTGTGCCTGCGAGCATAGGCCTTACGGGTGAAAAGGGTTTCAAACAAATATTTTTCAGCTTCTCAATACCTTCAATAAGAGCCATCCTCGCAGTCTCACCCAAATTTCCAGTTAAACCGTATGTGGACTTGATTGTGTTGAGGTCTATGCTTGAGGCCTTGGATATCGCTTCAAGGATGAGACCATCAGCCAAACCTATTCTCAACTCTCCTTGAAGGATCTTGGATACATATTCTGTCTCGACGTCGCTTGCTCGGCTTAGCAAGGATGAGAGCGCGACCTCCCTCCGCGCTTTGGATCCCCTGCCATTCAGAGATGCGAGGTCTACAAGTTGGCTGTAGAGGCCTTTAATGGTTAGAGGTGAACTATCTAGAGTTCCCTGTTTACAAGTGGATAGGACCTTGCTCACAGTCTTAACACTTATATTTAGAATCTGCCCGCTTCCATCAGGGAAGATAGAGCCTGAGATCAACATTACAGATGGCGATATCTCATCTTTTGGAAGTTCTTTGAGAAACATACTCAGCTTCAGAGCCTTCTCTTTCCTGCTTGATGTTGACTCCAGCTCCTTTAGGATGTTCACGAGTCTAAGGAAATGTGTCGCCGTCCCCACTCACTCTGCCTGTGAAAAGTTTAAAAGTGAACATATCTTTTTGGTGTGTGCCTGTAATATGATTTAGGCTGGGAAATAAATATGCCGCGTTACAAGTCCACCGCAGAGATATTGAAGATAGTCCAGAATAAGGATCAGATCCGTAAGATTTAGGCGGCTTCGCCTGAATCCGGAAGATATTGGCATTATAGCCCATGTCGACCATGGTAAGACCACCATGTCTGACTCTCTTTTAGCATCTTCTGGATTACTCTCACCATCCGTCGCTGGGACAGCTCTGGCCCTAGACTACATGGAGGAGGAGCAGAAGCGGCAGATGACGATCAAGGCTGCTAACGTCAGCCTCCTACATGACAGGGATGGGATACCGTACGTCATCAACCTCATAGACACTCCAGGTCACGTAGACTTCTCAGGTAGAGTTACTAGATCTTTAAGGGCCATCGACGGTGCCATAGTGGTTGTCGATGCTGTTGAGG
>JAGTQO010000077.1 GCA_018396565.1 Candidatus Bathyarchaeota archaeon | reverse complement strand
GGCTGGGTAAGTTGTCTATAACCGACTGGAAGTTGGTATGCATCTTTATCGCAACCGTATTAGCAACGTATTTACTGATGTAAATGAGGCTCTGATACTCTTATCAGCAGGCCTTGCTGGAATCATCCTTTACGGTCCCGCTCTGAAGAAGACGACCTCGACTCTACTCCTCTTAATTCCTTTCAGCTTTTCAGTGACGACTATCTCTCTTACAGGGTTTCCCGTTCTGATGCAGCTCTTTCTTGAGTTCTTGAAAGCGGGCTCACTCATGTTCGGCACCGGGCTTGTTATAATTCCTCTGACTGGGCCAGATGTCGTAGACGCCTTTGAATGGATGAGCTATAAGGAGTTCTTCGATGGTGTTACCCTAGGTCAGATGACGCCAGGCCCCGTTATGAAAACCGCCGCTTTCGTCGGGTACAAGGTTGCGGGAATCTGGGGAGCTATCGCTGCCTTCACTGGAATATTCTTCCCTCCTTTCGTAGTCGTGACTCTTCTCGCCCCCTTCTTCCGACAGATACGGAAGAACCCGTGGCTGCAAGGTTTCTTGAAAGGCGTGAAGGCTGGAGCTGTCGGAGCCATACTCGCAGTCGTTTGGTCGATGGCTGCAACCGCTTTTCCTGACCTCCTAACCGTCGCCATAGCTGTGACCAGCTTCGTGGTCATCTTGAAATCCAAAGTTAACCTATCTCTACTTGTAGTTGGGGCAGGAGGGCTAGGTGTTCTAACGAAACTACTGTAGCGATTTCCCAAGTCGGAGGAAGTGCAGGCTAGAGGTTTAAGTCCCAGGGGCCGCACCACGCTAGCCGTTACTAATCCAGATTCGAGAAACTGAGGCCAAGACTTGATTCCGTTAAACCGTTAATGATCCGTATATCTAAATAACGTCGTTTACAACATGGAAATAGGCAATCCCTTCAGGAGGACCGACATATGCTAATGGTGGTCTTCGGGGCTGGCGCATCTTATGATTCTATCCCGTCTCGCTCGCCGGACAAGTATCCGGGTCGTAGCTGGGAAGCTCGTCTTCCACTTGCAAATGAGCTATTTAGTGACAGGAGCGTATTCAACAAGTGGATAGTGACTTTCACGAGATGTCAACCTGTTATTACCCACCTTCGAGAGGTTCCGGAAGCCAGCTCAGTCGAGCGGGAGCTTGAAAAGTTGCGGGCCGAAGCTCAGACTTAGAGCGACACAGGCAACTTGCGGCTGTGCGGTTTTACCTGCAATCAATACATTGGGAATGCGAGGATAGGTTGAAACAGGATCCCGCAGTGGCCGTTACCAACTACAAGACTCCATTAGACCAAATTCAGAGTTGGCGCAGAGTGGAGGAGCAGGTCTGCTTGGTTACATTTAACTACGACACGATGCTTGAAGACGCCCTTCCAACGGTTGGCATCACTGGAAAGAGTTTCGCTACTCTGCTGACATATCCTCCTTGAACGTATTCAATCAGCCCGGGAAGAGCTTTGTTCGCTGTGGAGACAAGGGCATTTACACTTTTCGGCTTGACACCTAGAAAGAGCCCGGCCTGCTCAGGACCCTGAGGATCCTTTCTTTCAAGCAACTCTACTAGGTTTCTCCCTTGAGGACTGAGCTTCTCTTCCAGCCGGCCTTTCACAAGCGGATGCGTTAGAAGATCCTCGATCGGTCCTGTTTTCAGGAGGCTCCGAAGATGAAGCTTAACCCTCGTTTCCGAGTGTTCTTTTAGGTGATCGTGTTGGGAAGGGTCAAACTTGTAACAGTGATGATATCGGTTATAATAGTTTTGATAGTTGCTATTTCATATCCTTACGTCGACAAGTGAGTCTCTATACCGACTGCGCCTGAACTGCGAATGCGTAAGAGGTTTCATCAGTCTTCTGTCGTGTGCAGATAGGCGTGGACGCTGGCGACCAGACTCTTGAAGATGCCGACAGTTATTTTCAGGAGGTTTCCTCGAGTATCTTCTCGAAATCGTATAGCGACCGATTCTTGATCGAGAGTTCGATGAGGATCTTCTCTGCGTTTGAGGTTTTCTGCCAGATGGCTTCTAGGGTCTTGCGGACTTCACGCTCATCCTTCGCTAGACGGCAAGCTCTCTGTACAGTGATGTTTGAGTCGCATCCATGCTCCCGGAGCTTCTCGTTGAAGTCAGCTGCCTTCAGTAGGTTCACGTTCAGTCGATTTGCGTAGGAGGCTAAGCTTATCGCCTCATCCTTGAGCATGACCTTCTCCTTCTGGTCGAAGGCTGTGCCGGCGAAGACCCCTATGACGCCCTGCTTCACTTGGCGGCCGTCAGGTGCATCGACACCGAACTCCTTGCTCCAACGCAAGACATCCATAAAGTCGTCTATATCTTTCCTGTGAACCAGCCCGTACTTGCATTCAAGCACATATGTGGTCGGCGGACTGAATATACCCGGCTTAACGGTCCAGACGCGGTCGACCGCGTTGTTCCGTCTTCCGCCGACAGGCTTGATCAAGTGGAGCGTTATCCGCCTCGGGTCCATGCCTGCGTTTCGATGCGGTTGCTCTCTGAAGCTTGCGCCGACTGTGTAGCGGTCTATGAACCATTATATGCATGCTTCCCAGTTATGGCCGATCCGATTGTCACGTCCCTTCTCTATGCGGATGTAATTCTCCTTCATGGCGACCGCGGCTTTAAACTCAGGCTCAGCCATGGATAAATGATAATAGTACTTGTAGGCGTTGAAGAGCTTGACCTCCTTCAAGTCTGGATAGAGCTGGAGAGCACGCTGGATGGCGCCGGCCGCCTCATACTCCGAGCATCCGAGTTCCCGTTGAATATACGAGTAGCCTATCAGGTCCCTTGTCTTGGTTGAAGCTATGATCATATCTTGGATTCTGTGGACCCGTTCAATAATCGGGCTTGTGGACGCTCGACCTGCCAAAGATTTCTCAGTCCGCTCAACCGCCTCCTCGATCGCTCTATCTCTAGGCCTATTCGGATCGATCCACGTGATCAAGTAGCCCTCCTTGAACGGCGTCTGCCTATCATGCATTTTGTAGCCTCGCACATAGACTAGGCCTTTCCTCTCGAACCTCCTCAGGTTCGACATAACATCCGAAGGCTTCACACCTCTATCCTTCAATGCTTCCGCCAACTCCTTCGAGAAATACGCGCGGTCACGATTTCTCTTCAAGAAGTTAAGGAGGAGGCTCGCTTTGCTCGCGACCCTGCTGCGCTTGTCGAGGTAATGCTCCTCATAATTGACGAACTTTACGCCATCGACGGTAAGCGAACCCACGCCCTTAGGCTTGAGCACGTAGAGATAGTATGAACGCAAGTTCGATCTGATTCCAGCCCTACCTTTGAAAGCACGTAGACGCTCCCTGATAACCCTCTTGGCACGTAGGATCAAGCCCTTCCGCCAACAGCGCCTCAACGCACTCCAAACAGAATCGCTTCCAAGCCCAGTCGCCTTCGCAATCTCCATATGAGACTTGCTTACCATCCGCTAAAGCGGTCAAGAGCCTAGATTCACTGGGATGCCAACTACCACTCAAACCCAAACACACATACATCAGAACGGGCTTGACAGATTTAAACCTTCGAGTGAAATAGAAAAGAGCGCAAAAAAGAATCTCAAAATAAGCTTAGTTGGCAGATTTGGAATGGTGGACCGGGCGGGATTTGAACCCGCGACCTTCCGGTTTCTCGAAATACTATGCGAACCAGACGTTCTTTGGCCCTAACATGTTGGTATACCAGACTGAACTACCGGCCCAGCCCATTCATATATTCAGCAGCGATTAATATCAATTTAGTTTTCAAAGTCATTATGGGTAGATTCTAGAGAGATATTCCGATTCGACAAGTCAGTTGTAATTATTTCTTACATTTAAGTCGTCGTCGAATGTTTCAAAATCTGACATATCTTTGGTTCTAAAGGCCTCTGTACTTCCACAGTCAGCGGCGCGGAGTATTGGCTTCGACTGTTCACAAAATACTTCTCATTCCGTCTCGGAGACCAGCAATGTGAATAATTAGGATTGTCTCTGGAGGGATCCTTATCTAACTTTTAACAAAAATATTAGAGCCGATGATAGAGATTGCTTTGGCACCTAATGCCGACTGGATCGTATCTGTAGTTAGTATAGAAGTTAGATGATGGTTCGGTCTCAGATGAGACTGTTTCCAGATTTTATGTAAGATAAGATGCTGGTGGCCCTAAAAATATTTGTTAAGAACCGTTGACTCAATACAACAAACTGAGATAGTTGAGTATCGAAATTAATATTTATCAGTTTTTGATAGTAGCCGAGAACGTCGGTGTGGGTCAAAGGACCTATGATCAAGCGGTTCAATGCTCAAGGGTGGTTCGGACGGAGTATAAGTGGGTTGCCCTGACGGTTACTAGTGTCGGCGCTTTCATGGCTGCTATGGATGCTAGTGTAGTGGTTGTTGCGTTGCCTACTCTTCTGCATGATCTTGATGCTTCCCTTCTTCATGGTGTCTGGATCATTACTGGGTATAGGTTGGCCTTGACTATTCTGCTGGTTGCTATTGGTAGGGTTGCTGACATGTTTGGGAGGGTCAGGCTTTATGTTCTCGGCTTTGCCTTCTTCACTTTCTCGTCTGCTCTCTGTGGCCTATCTCAGAATGGTGATCAGCTTGTGTTCTTTAGGTTGCTTCAGGGTGTTGGTGGGGCTTTGATAGTCGTCAACAGTGTGGCTTTGATAGCTGATGCTTTCCCGCCGTCCCAGCTCGGTACAGGTATAGGGTTAAACTTTATGGCTTTCAATCTTGGCGCAATCATCGGTTACACTTTAAGCGGTGTCATAGTAGCTCTAGCCGGTTGGAGGTTCATCTTCCTGATCAATGTTCCGATAGGGGTCTTCGGAACCTTCTGGGCTCATCTGAGGTTGAGGGAACTCCGTCCAAATGTGAGGGAGAAGTTCGACTATCTCGGAGCACTGTTATATTCTGTCTCGTTGACTTTGATTCTGGTTGCTTTAAGTTTTGAGGATTTAACTTCTCCCCTGGCCTCGATTCTTCTGACTTCTGGTGTGGCTATTCTCCTCTTGTTCATCCTTGTTGAGAGGATGGTCGCCCATCCAACGTTGGATCTGACTCTCTTCAAGATTAGACTCTTCACAGCCGGCAACCTGGCGAGTCTACTCAACTCTTTAGCCTTCAACTCTCAACCTTTCCTGCTCACCCTATACTTCCAGCTCGTCAAGGGTGAGGATCCTCTGAGGACAGGCCTTCTCCTCATTCCTTTGGAGGTTACTTTCCTCATATTCGGACCGTTAAGCGGTAGACTCTCAGACATTTATGGTGCCAGGGGTCTGAGCAGCCTGGGCCTCCTCCTCAGCGGCGTAGCCCTGCTCCTGCTTGGAACGGTCGATGAGAAGGCAGACTACACAACGATAACGTTGATTCTCATAGTGTCTGGTGTTGGCAGGGGCCTATTCACCTCACCGAACTCGAGCTCCGTAATGTCCTCTGTTCCAGCCCACTGTAGAGGTGTCGCAAACGGGGTTAGAACCACAATCGTTCAGACAGGAATGGTTGTGAGCATACCATTATCCCTTGTCTTCATGACGTTGGGTATGCCTTACCATAGGCTGACCCAACTCACAAGTGGAGCATCAGCCATGATACCTCAAGACATTCCAATATTCCTCACAGCCATCCACCACGCCTTCAACATAATTGCAATTCTAACCTTCGCAGCCATATTACCATCCATATTGAGGGGGCCGAAACCAAACTTTAGTAGTGTAGACGAAGCATCCTAGGGAAGATTGGTAACCTGCTTCATTATGTCCAAGTCGAATCAAGAGATGTTTTCGTTTCCTGAACGAGTTCCAGCCGGATACTCATGTCGAAGAGGCTTGGCTGAGACTCTTCTCAGCATCCTTCACACTGGATTCTAAACTCTTGATCAAGCCAGAGGGGAACTCCCTGCCTCCACAACAGACAGTCAGAAACGCTATGGGTCTTCCACCGACATTGACCGGAAACGCTGCACATGAATAATACCCCCTCCTCAAAGCCTCCTCTCGCCAAGGCTCAAACGAGGGTTCAACAGCAACATCGTTTATGATAACCGGTCTCCCAGTCCTAGCCGCCGTTCCTGTGGGGCCGTATCCACGTTCAGGATCATTGAGATCGATATCTATGGTTGTGAGATAACCATTCTCGAAACCCGCGTCGGCGACCGGATGGACCTTCATGAAGAATTCACCTATAACACCAAACCAAGCCATCCTACAACCTGACTCTAAAGCTCTTTGACACAACCAAGAACCAATATTCTCAAACCTTGATAAATCGATCGATGTCACTCCAATTACTCCACTCCCGAAGACATTGAAGAACATCCACCTAGTATCATGTTTCTCCCTTATCGACTTGTATCTCAACTGGCGCCTAAACTCTCCAATATCCGATTCTACCACTCTCATCTCTGCGATCCCGTCTACAGTCGATTCAATAAACCTAGTCAACCTCTCTTCAAGGACACCTGAAGTCATTGCGACCAGGCTGTATTTTCCCTTCTCCCTTAAGTTAGCTATCATCCGCTCGATTAACACCCTCACCAGTTGAGGACTATCCTCGAATACACTCATGAGGCTACTTATCGAGTCAATATACACCATCGGCTCCTCCACCCCACTCAATGATTCTGAGAGGAGTATGTTGATCTCAGTAGGGTTTTTTAGGGTCTTCGCTGCATATCTTGTCTCCAAGACTTTTCCGGCCTTCACACTGTAACAGTCGACTATCCTTAGTAAACTCTCAGGGATAACCTTCGAGACTCCGATTCTATTAAGGTTCTCAAGAACAGTTCTGGGAGGGTAATCCGTCACAAGAATGACTGCTGGAGATTTTCTCTTTAAGCAATAAGCCAGAGAAGTATATATGAAACGTGTC
>JAGTQO010000006.1:33508-34211 GCA_018396565.1 Candidatus Bathyarchaeota archaeon | reverse complement strand
TCCCTCTCACAATCCGATGAAGAGGAAGGCAATTCCAGCCATAAATATCAGGTCGAGCGTCTCACGTCTACGAGAGAGAATGGCTGTTGAAAGCATGAGGGATGCGACGGCGAATCCAGCAACTATAGCTGCGTATACCTGAACCTGGTATGGGAGAAATATTGAGATGAAAGCGAGCAGGATTGCAAGAGTTGCATAGAATGCAATCGATCTCAAATTAATACTTTTGATCAGGTTTCGAATCATAACTATGATCCTTCTGAACATTGTTTACGAGATTATTCTACTTCTGCTGAGTATGTCGGCTCTTCCCGCAGGAATAAGCCTCGCCACCTCCTCAACCATAGCTTTCAGGGTTCTCTCGCTTACCCGCCCAATTATATCTGGCTTCAATATTTCAATAATTTTTCTTGCAAGTTTTCCGGCAGGTGTTTTGCCTGGAATCAATTCAACATATGTTTCTGAATGTCTCTTAACAGCTGAAGGTGGCCCCGCGATGAAGCATATCTCCTCACCATTCTTTTGGAGACCTATAGCCATCCTCAATTCAACACCATGAATATAGTTTCTCTTGCCAGTAACCATGAACTGCCCTCTTCCCAAATATTCTCCGCTCGGCGCCTTCGAAGTCACCTGCTCAGGTTTGACCCAGTAAACATCTACCGCAGCCAAGCCTAGAGACCAGGCCTTGCTTCTTGAGGCT
>JAGTQO010000006.1:20004-33449 GCA_018396565.1 Candidatus Bathyarchaeota archaeon | reverse complement strand
TCACTGAAACGGCGCCCCGTGGATCTCAGCATGCATGACTATGTCACCCTCCTCCATATAACGCCTAACAAGAAGCTCATTGGTAGATGCATCCTTACCGGAGATGACTAAGATACTGTCTGAGCTCTTGAACCAGTTAAACTTCTCATACCACGCCTTCGCCCTCCTTAACTTGGGAACTTCTACCTTCAACTCTTCAGTTTCAACTTTAGAAGATAAATTCTTGATCTTCGACTCAACCGTCATCATGGATTCTTTGAGTCTCTTGAGTTTCTCTGAAGACCTCTTGGCTGAGTCATAGTATCTTTTGGCCGCTTGTTGGGGGCTTTCGTTACGCATTATCTTGAGATGTAACCCTTCTATTTCGAAGGTGAAGCCTTCATTCTCCACCTTAGGCTTTAAAACAATGTTGAGGTTTGACGCTTTTTTTATGAGGTTCTCATTGATCTCTTCAATTGCCAGGCCGGCTTTCTTCATTTTGAGGGCCTCGTCGATGAATTCTCGTATCAGATGGAGATTTGAGTATATCATTTCTCCTCTCGCCCTATCCTTTCTCTCGGTCTCCTCCAACAGTCTCCTTTGAGTATCCTGCTCACGTAGGATCCTTAAGAGTCGAGATTCTTCATCTAACCTCTTTGACCTGGCCTTCTCAATTTCCAATGTTGTGGTTAGGGTGGAGAAGTATTCATCGACAGCTTCATTGAAAGATGTTAATTTTCTGAAAGGTTTGTTCTCATATATTTTCAAGGGGAAAGGTATCACGTCTATTGGTCTATTATCTTCGAAGATTATGCGGGGCTCAACATCCTTCTCCACTATCTTTCTAATGAGGTCTTCCAAGGATTCGATTACTCCAAGTATTTCACTGTTTTCTACCTTTGCAGATTCTGTTTCGGGATTGACACCGGCCCTGAGCAGTACTTCCATGCTGTATGTTGGCCCTATTGAGATGAGTGAAGCTACGGTTTTCAGTATGGATTTCTTTCCCGCCTCACGTATGTTATGCAACTTTTGTAGGTCCATTTTCAGAGGGTTCAACCCGCTGGATGGTGCAGGGTGATATTCCACATTTCTTACAACTTCTCTATCACGCATCCTTGCGTATCTTAGGCTCAGAATTATCTTTTTATCTGGTCCGACAAGGATGAGGTTGCCTCTTCTGAAGATTTCAGCAACAAGTAGGAGAGGCCCTCTTCCAGTAGAGACCTTTAACTCGATTATTCTTTCAAACTCGTACTGTTGAATATTTTCTATAACCCCGCCTACGAGATGTTTCCTCAGGGCCATGCATATGTTGCTCGGTTTCTGGGGTGTTGGATAGTCATATTGGGTTAGATTTATCCTTCTCTCAACTTCGATTAGAAGCCTCAGGTTCCCAGGTCTGAGGCGAAATATGAAAGTTTCTGGAAGAATGTGGTAAACGTTATCTATCCGTTTCCCAACTATCTTCTCAGTCAGTTCGGGGATGATGAGGGCTATGTCTACACTCGTCATAACATCTTTCATATTGCAGACACCATCTAAATTTGCGATTAGAAGTTTTACTCCTTCAAGTCTGGTTTACTGGTCTAGGTTCGGTTTGGCTGTTCTAACCGCCTTCCTATGTTACATCTTACAGTTGAGAGGTTTAAACGGGTTGGCTCTGGCCGCCTCAATATATTTGCTCTCTATCATAGTGTTCAAGAATATTCTTCGTTATGGTGAGGTTGAGTTGCAGGGTAAGTATAAGGTGACTATTCTTGGCTTGGGGACCTACATCTTCACTTGGGCAGCTATCTGGATTCTCCTATACACCCTCAACCCTTATTAGTCATCCTACTTAATATCAGAGTTTACATCGGCGTCGGCCTCAACACTCTGAGGTGGAACCTCTCTGGTCCAAGGTTTGAACTCCTCCAGAATCGATACGTAGTCGGTGAGGGCCGCGAAGTATCCCCTATCATAATCGTCGTAGAGTTCATCTCTGGATTGTCTACTAAACTCCTCTTTAAGTCCCCTAACTCTCTTCTCAGACATCTGGATCCTGTTGAAGTATAGGTATTGATTGTCACTCGACTTCACTGTATGTAGAAGGCCTTCCAACGCCTTGAGATAACCTTTGTTCCACTCCGAATTCTCTACGCCATTTCTCAGCTTCTCAAATTCCCTCTCACAATCTTTTATTCTCCGCTCCGCAACAGCTACGAGAAAACCTCTAGCAGCCACAGATAGAGACTGATTCATCTTCTTCCGGAATACTCCTTCTCATCAACATCTTCTATTCCATTCTCCGTGATCTTGAAGAGCCTCTCACCCTCCGGTAAGTATGGACTTGACACCAGTCTAGCTATACGTATTGGACTGTTGGCTGTACGCCTAAGAAACACTCTGGTGTGACTGTTATGGACCAGTAGACCGTTGGCTATGAAGTTGGCGTGTGGTGATACTGATATGTCGTATACAGGCGAGTCGGATGGTTCGCGAACTATCGACTTGACTTTCTCCCATCCCAGAGGTGACTCAACCAGCCTCTCCAGCTGCATAACCTTATCAACAACTTCACGAGGAGCCCTATCCCAATTTGGGCTACTCTTGATTCTTCTCACATACTCGGCTAGCTGGAGCCTATCCATAAATCGGTTTCTCGTAGGTTTAGGGAGTTTATAAGATGTTACGCCGAAATATCTTGCTAGGTCCTGCAGGATTTCTAGGCTGACGGGTATTACGTCATTGTTTATTTTAATATTTTTTGCCTTCACGATGAGTCTCCTGATCTTATCTTTATCAGTCAATCCGATGTTTTCGATAAAGTTGATTAAAGATACTGGTTCAGAGACGTGTAATGACCATGCATTCTTTATTCTATGAATCGTCGATTTGACCGTAAACCTCAACATGAGTAGTTGTAGAATCTCAAGAATATTCTTCTCCCTGTAGATCAAACGTAGACTGTTCGAGACGTATCCCCTAGCGTCTGAGAAACCCTTTATGAATGACGCCACACACTCTCTAGGCGATTTCGGTATGATTTGGTTCCATTCACACGATAATTTCTTGAGGAGATCTGTGACCTCTCCGGATTCTATTCTCAGCCAATATTTTCCCCCCTGACGCCTAAATATTCTGCAGTCGAGATTGAAAGCCTCAGAGAACCTTCTTCTGTAAAACTCTATCACCGACAGGTTTTTATCAAATAGAACTATGTCGCCTCCAATTGTATTTCCACATCCTAATAGGTAGCCAAGTATCTGTGATAGGTCCGGACTCAACTCTGTGGGGATGCAGGTTTTTTGTTCATCTCTAAAAATTTTTTGCGGTGCCCCTTCAACCTCCATCTTCCTGATGCATGCAACGTAGTCTCCAACTTTAAGGTCTTTGGCATAAACTTCAATCACGTCTATACCATGAAGTTTGAAGAATCTATGGTTCGGTGAAGCCCTGACTTCGAAGCCAGCATTGATCCGGAGGATCTCAGGCAATTCAGTCTTCCATACGCCATCACATCTTCCTCTCCCAGTCTGGAGGGTCTGCCTCAGATCTACTGACATCAATTTTGAGGGGTTGTGAACTCTACTGATCTTCTCAATAGATCCGTCGGCCAACTGGACTAAGGTGTCTGGGTGGAGACATGTATGTGCGACTATGTGACCTCCAGCTGCTTCAACCGCTATTGTGAAGAAAGCATCTGGCCTGGCCATAACTTGATTTGTAACAACAGCTACTGTATTGAATACCCTAGCCAACCTAGTCAGTCTATGCATATGTTTGTTGAGTTTTTGCTGTCTCTCAGCAAGCATCTCCCTGCCCAGATATTCGCTTCTGAAATGCGCTGTTAGGGAGTCGACTATGATCAGTCTGATGTTGTTCTCCTTGATTATTTGGTCTGCTTTATCCAGGAGAAGTATCTGATGGTCGCTGTTGTAGGCTTCTGAGTATATGATGTTCTGGGCGACCTTGTCAGGGTCTAAGCCGAGATGTTTCGATATCCTTACTATCCATTCAGGCCTGAAGGTCTGTTCAGTGTCAATGTATAGGGCTCCACCCTCAAGCCCCCCACTATCCACAGGCAGTTGGACATTCACGCAGAGTTGGTGACAGAGGATGGATTTCCCAACTCCGTACTGTCCGTAAAACTCTGTTATTGTCTGTGTCTCAAGCCCTCCGCCTAGGAGGTCGTCTATAGTCTTACTGCCAGTTGTCAGTCTGGCTACGTTCTGCCTCATTTTAACTAATTCATCTGCGTGGATGAACTCTATGGAGATGCTCTCCCTTGCTTGGGATATTATCTTCGCAGCCTGCTTCTCACTGATCCCTGCAGGAACAAGCTCATTTATTGTTGCTGTCGCTAGGGATTCGATTGTATGGTATCCGAGCTCCCTCAGTTTTTCAGCTGTCGCAGGTCCGACGCCTCCGAGGTCCTCTATGGTTTCAGGTCTCTTCTTAGGCTCTTGGTAAGGTTCCCCTGAACCCTTCTTTGAGGGCATTCTATTCTCCAACCTTTAGATTAAGCAATGTACTACTTATACGTTGACCAAGAATAATGTTGTGTTAGAGCGTCACATATTTGATCTGTGTGCTCCGCTGGCTTATCATATCTTCCTCAAATGTTGGTATGGATGGTGTTTAAATTATGACTTTCTCTGTCTTTCGGTCTATTACATGCATTCTGGACATGTCGAAGTTGAGCCAGACTTTCTCTCCAAATATTGTTGTGAATGTCGGTGGAACTATGGCCTTAACAGTCCTACCGTCCACGCTTACATGCAGTATAGTTTCTGAGCCTAGAGGCTCCTCCATAATCACTGTGCCCTCAACCGAGTCAGGTGAAGTCTTTTCATGAGTGACCTTTATGTGTTCAGGTCTTACTGCGAATATCAGTTCGGTGCCTGTTGCCTCCTTAAGTATTGTTGACTTGAACCTCGAAACGTCTATCTTGAAGGGGCCGCAGTTGAGTGTGGCAGTTTCTTCATGCTCTTCAAAGGACGCGTCTATGAAGTTCATTGATGGGCTGCCTATCATACTTGCCACAAGCCTGTTCACCGGATTATTGTATACCATCTCAGGATCTCCGATCTGATGTATTGTTCCCTGATGTATTATGGCTATTCGGTCGCCCATACTCATTGCTTCGAGCTGGTCTGGCGTTGCATAGATTATGGCTTGGCCTAACTCGGCGTTCAACCTCTTCAGCTCAGTTCTCATGTTTAGTCTGAGGAGGGCGTCTAAGGGACCTAGGGGCTCGTCCATCAGGAAGACGCTGGGATTTCTAACCAGAGCCCTCCCAATCGCTACCCTCTGCCTCTCACCGCCACTAAGGGTGGCTGGGGTTCTATTTAGGAGATATTCTATCTTGAGTGTTCTAGCAACGTCCCTAACTCTCTTATCGATCTCTTCCTTCGGAAGTTTATGTATCTTGAGGGTGAAGGCCATATTATTATATACGGTCCATGCTGGGTATAATGCTAGATTCTGGAATATCATAGCTATGTTTCTTTCACTCGGCAAGACATCGTTTACAAGTCTGTCTTTAATATAGATCTTACCTTGGTCAGGCCTCTCCAAACCAGCTATGGTTCTCAAGGTCGTCGTCTTACCTGCTCCAGGCCTGCCGAGCATCACGAAGAATTCTCCATCGTCAACTTCGAAGTTCAGATTGTTGATTGCGGCGGTCTCTCCATATTTCTTGGTTAGGTTCTCAACCCTTACAGCCACCATACTCTAGGCCCCCATTACAAATATTCGGTCTAGAAGATTGCCTGCTCAGTCTTGCTGTCGAAGACATGTAGCTTATCCATGTTGAAGTCCATCCAGAGCCTCTCACCCAGATCAGCCTTGAATGTTCCTGGAACAATCGATTTCACTAGTATCTTACCTATTGAGAGGGTTACGATGGACTTCGCTCCTAGAGGCTCAACCATGAACACTTCGCTCTGGATAGAGTCAGCTCCTTTAGCCTGCCTACTGACATAAACGTCCTCAGGTCTTATCCCCATGATCAACTCGGATCCAGTTGCATGTTTCCTTATTGTATCTGCTAGGTTGGTTGCTTCAACCTGGAAGTCTGAGGCGTCGAGGTAGGATTTACCATTCTTCTCTATCAAGGTGCAGTCTATGAAGTTCATGGTTGGGCTGCCTATGAAGTTTGCAACAAACTTGTTCGCCGGATGGTTGTATAGTTGCTCTCTTGAACCGTACTGTTGTAAGACTCCGAAGTTCATAACTGCTATTCTGTCGGCCATAGCCATGGCTTCTATCTGGTCGTGTGTGACATATATTATGGTCTGCTGGAGCTCCCTCTGTATCCTCTTTAATTCAACCCTCATAGTCGACCTTAAACCAGCGTCTAGGTTGCTCAGTGGCTCGTCTAGCAGGAAGAAAGCTGGCTTCGTTATCATCGACCTGCCCAGGGCGGTCCTCTGCATCTCATCTAACCTTAGTCTGCCAGCCTTAACACCCAATATTTCTGTGAGCTCAAGCATCTCAGCGACCTTCATGACCTCCCGCCTTATCTCCTCATCAGGAACCTTCCTAACCCTGAGGCCGAAGGCAAGATTCTCATAGACAGTCATGTGGCCGAAGACGGCGTAGTTTTGGAATACTAAGCCTACATTTCTCTGGATTGGAGGTAGATCGGTTATATCGGTGTCTCCGACATATATCCTTCCACTCGTAGGGGTTAAAAGTCCAGCTATCATGTTCAGAGTCGTTGTCTTGCCGCATCCTGAGGGGCCGAGCAGGCTTACGAACTCTCCACTCTTAACTTCTAAGGTCAGGTCATTCACAGCGACGAGAGTTCCAAACTCCTTCCTCAACTTGTCCAGACGGAGGCTCTTGCCATACCTTTCCATATAATCCCCAACCATCAGCTAAACTGTTCCAAATGACATCCCATTACTATATTATATATAAGCTTATTTGATGCGTGTGAGGGGGAGATTTGGATGAAGTCTTTACCTCATCCCCCTTCCGCCTGAGACGGTTATCACTTCGCCTGTTATGAAGTCAGACTCTTCTGAGGCGAGGAATAAGGCGACTTTAGCAACCTCCTCAGGTCTCCCAACTCTCTTTAGCAAAGTCTCCTCAATGATCATTCTTTTTCTTTCAGGAGTGAAGAAGGAAACCATGTCCGTATCAATTACTCCCGGAGCTATAGCGTTGACGTTTATGTAGGGGCCTAGATTCACTGCCAATGACCTGGTCAGACCTATCAAACCTGCTTTCGAGACAGCGTATGGAGTATTGCCTAGTGCTGAATGTTGGGCTAGACCGCAGACTGAGGCTATGTTAATTACCTTACCCTTCCTCTGACTCAACATTATCGGCGCAACCTCCTTCGAACATAGGTAGGCCCCTTTGAGATTAACATCTATTGTTCTATTCCACATATCCTCTGTAGAGTCTAAGAAGCTCGCTGGGAAAAGAACTCCGGCATTGTTCACAAGAACATCTATCCTACCGAACCTGTCGATTACTCTCTTGACCATCTCCTTTACTTGATCACTCTTCGAGACATCTGCCTTGACGAGTAGGGACTCCCCACCTATCTCTTCTATCTCCTTGGCGAGACTTGCCGCTTCACTCTCAGACTTGCTATAGTTGATCACAACCTTTGCACCTTCCTGCGCGAAAAGTTTGGCTATGGCCCTGCCTATTCCTCGACCTGCCCCTGTGACAAGTACAACCTTACTTTTCAACCTCATAATATACACCGACCGATATCGATCTTGGAGGGTTGCTATAATTTTCTTGTAAAGTTTTGGGTTCACCGACTAGACTTCGATTTGAACTAGTTACGTGAGGTGCCTACCAGAGTCGCCAAACCTTCAGGACTCTCAACACTACCATAGGTATACAGGAGCCTAAGGTAACGGTACATAAGACCAGTATAGTGGATGCCGCCATTACAAGGGGTGCAGTCGAAGTTGCAACACCTATAGCAAGAAGTGCGATTGAAGCCGACCATGAAATTATAGCTGAAGAGACAAGTCTCCCACGATTCTTGAATGGAATGGCCTTGAGAATGAAGGTTGCGGGAGCCCAAAAGTATGTGAGGCCTATAAGGAAACTGGCGAGTACACCCGCCATGGTGATTGCGAGTTCAGGGGCGAATCCGAATATCACGTAGATCTTCTCTGAGAGTTGAAGGGTCTCAAGTAGAGGAATCAACATAACTTTCAGAACCTCCCTGCCTGAGGGATTGTCTATAAGCCATGACGCCACATGGGGGCTGAATGAGTAGTACCACATGTTGAAGGCACCCATAAACTCTCTCCCTGAAAATGTTGAGAGGACACGCCGATCCCTAAACTCTCTCAGAAACTGGACTTGAGGGGATAATTCTGAACCATAGGTGGCTGTAGCGATTATACATCTACCAAAAGAGGGTGACGGGGCTTCCACAACGACTAAGAAGAAGTTTATTGTATGGGTTTTACTGGAGCTCTCACCCCTGAGTGTCAAGGTGTAGTTTCCAATACTTGTGGAGCTACTCGTCTGGATTGCAAGTTTTGTGTTTACATACCCTCCAGGCAAGGGAGCAACTACATGGTTCGAGATCATATATGTGACCCCTGGAGGTATGTTATGGAGCGTGAGATTAACAGCCTCAGCGAAATTGTTTATCGAAACGATTTGGATCGTGGCGACGCCTGACCTATTCTGAACTATTGAGAGTGTCGTGGGCATTATGTAGATTCCGAAATCAGGTTGAGCGAGTGAGCTGACTATGAGAGTCACCTGAACCTGTTGGGATGAGTAGCCGGAACTTGAACCTATGGCTGTGATGTCGTATGTTCCATATGGGGCGCCGGTGGCGGCTGAAATATTTAATGTGGAGCTGGCTACACCATTCGGCGGAGGCCTAACCGGTGAAGGATTGAAGGTCCCTAATGCCCCTGCTGGTAGCCCACTCAGAGTTAAGTTGACATCTGAGTTGAACCCGTTATGTGAGGTGACGGTTACATCGAATGTTGTAGAGCCACCACGCATAACAGTCCTTTTGGATGGTTTAACTGATATTGTGAAGTATGGTTCTGTCGAAGGTGTCACTATTATTGAAGCGTTTACACAATGAGTCTCTGAGCCGCTAACACCGCATACATTGAACGTGCAGCTTCCAAGGGCGGTACTGATGTTTGTTGAGATCGTCAGCGTCGACGAAGTTCCTGTGCTTGTAGGCGTCACCGGGTTGATGTCGAAGATCGCGACGCTCTTCTGAGGGGTATTTGAGCAACTTAACGTGACTTGGGAGGAGAAACCTCCACTGGACCTCACAGTGACAGTGTATATGGCCTGGCTTCCTTGAGAGACAGTTCTTGAAGATGGATAGATGGAGAGGTCGAATCCTACTCGTGGAATCACTGTGAGATAAAATTCCGATGCTCTTTCCGCCATCGCATGTGATGCGATTACCATTATCATGAAGTTACCTACGCCGACACCGATGGCGTTGGATGTTGTAACGGTTATGTTAACTCTGCTCGGTTGACTTGAGGGAAGTACGTTGCTTGGTTGAAAGACAATGTTTGACCCTTCAGGTTGACCGATGGATGTAATAGTGACTGGATTAGTGTATGGAAGGGCTGCGTTGGGAATTATGCGTATTTCGTATGCAGCTGAGTCTCCCTGAACTATAGATCTCTCTATTGGAAATATGGGCTTCAGAAAGAAATCCGGTGTGGTAGGAGTCTTCTCATATTCACAACACTGAACTTGTAACCTGTATCTATTCACATTCGTCTTATTCAACGCTATGAGTTCAAACGATGCTGAAGCTCCTGCTGTCAGATTCATGCCTGACACATATGTCCAGTTGACATAGTTTACAGTGCCAATTATGTCATAGAATGTAGCTATGACCTGAACAAATGTTGCGTCGACCGATCCTGTGTTGGTTACGTTTCCTGTAAGTTGAAGCTTACCGGCAACCACCGAGGATGTTGTAGAGTTTGTAAACTGTCTATACGGGTAATTGTCTGAAGGCCACGTTTGGATTGCTAGATTATAAGCTGAGACTTTACTGGCTTTTGTTGCGTTCGCCAAGATAATATGGAAGGGCGCTGTATCATGACCTGCGCTTCTCCCAACGAGTTCAAGAAACGTGTATGAGGACACAGTATCTGGAGGGCTACCGTCATCGTATTGAAATGTCGCATCAACCCGGACAGTGTAATTTGATGTGGCGGTGTCCTTTGCAACTGCCTCTCCAACGACGTGGTACCAATGCTTAACATCATCGATCCAGCCGGAATGATTTGGTTTTAAGGTGACATCCGGTTGGCTGCTCACTTGGTGAGTAAACCATGAGAAAGAAGTCCACATAACCAAAGTTAGTAGTAAAAACTTCTTATGTGGGAACATTGAGGTTAGCCACCGACATCTCCTATTCAACATGTATTTACTTCTTTTGAAACGATGGAGCTTCCTTCATAGGTTTGTGATTTGAAAGCGCCGCTTGCAATTTCAACATTGGCATCATTTTCCAGTTACCCATAGCATTCTTGAGGTCTGGCAAGCCTCTTTTCAGCGATTCTAGGGTGGATGCCAGCCGAATGTTTCTTATGTCCATCGGTTATTTGCCTGCTATTCCAAGCGCTGCACCTATGATTCCAAAGATGAGTGCTAAAAGACCCAACGCTAAGACTACGTATGACCATATCGTCGTTATGAAGTACACTACAATCAGGTAGACGTTGGCTAGGGAGCAGAAGAAAACCATTATTCCACCCAAAGCAAGGTAACGGTGCCATATCAGGAAGGCTCCGAGAAATATCAATATTCCAAGGACGAATCCTAATACTATGCCACCTAGAACGTAGGGTGCTAGCCAGACTGGGACATCCCCCGGAAAGAGTATCGCAACCGCTGTACCTGCGATGCCTGCTATGATTGTCATGATCCCTGCAGCCAGTGATACTACGAATCCTCTCACTGCTCTCGGTCTCGGTGGGAATGTTGGAGGTGGGATGCCTGGGAAGGGGATTGCCATTCGACTACTCACCATACCTACACTTAAAGGGAGCTTTCGGCTCTTAAGATTTTGCACTCCAACATCTTCCATATTAAGGTGCCGTGCTACACTAAAATTTTATACTTAAGAATTATTTGGCCGTCAAGGCACCACTATTATGGCTGAGATTATTAATGCTGCTCCGATCAGCAACCTCTGAATCAATCTTCCCTTAAACTGTAGGCTGTCCAACTTGTTGACTTTAACCATTCCGAGTCCTATGAGTGCTCCAAGCAGAATCACAGGAGTGGCGACTCCAAAAGTGAATATGATCGTATCCGTCATGGGCGAGGTTGATCTGACGAGTAGAAATATGAGTAGAGCTGCGATGCATGGAAATTTGACTAGGGAGAATATGGATCCTAGGGTGAAGTCGAATAGTGGGCTATTAGCTTCCTTAGCTCTCGACAGGAGAGTCTTCAGGAATTTTGGGGTTCGGAAGAGGAATGTCTTCGCTTCTATTCCGCTGCCTCCTCCCCACCTCCTTGCATACATATCGTAGGAGACCTCGACGAAATGGAGTAGGCCCAAGGCTACGAGGATGATGATAATGATCCAGGTTATGGATTCGAGTGAACCCATGACTGTTGGGTTTGAGATTATGAGGGAGAACAGGAGGGTGTATGTGTAGAGGAGGCCTATGGCAACCAGACCTATCCTCCTCGCGGCCCTCCTCAGCTCAGTTTGGGTTGCTGTGGCGAAGAAGAATGAGATGAGTGCGATCAGACATGGATTGAAGCCTGAGGTTGCGCCTAAAACATAGATTAGGGCTGGTGATAGATACTGTCCGCCTCCGCTGTATTTAGACGCCTCCAAAGAACCTCTTGCCAAATAGTACATTGCATTCCGAATCTTCAGGTCGTCGAATGGGGGGTAATAGACCAGGCCTACTCTGGAATTGTGGATTATGAGGAGGGACCCGCCGTACTGGCTCCTTGATACGTTAAAGGCTTTGAAATAAGCCTCGCCGACATCCTTCTTCCTGTAATAGTTTACAGCGTCGAATTTAACTTCCTCACGCGTCAGGTTCCCCTGCCAAGTTGGATAGGATCTGGATATGTAAAGGTTTTCACCGCCCTCACAAGCTGGGCATGTAGTGTAGTAGAAGAATACGGCATGTGTCTTGCCATCTATCATAAGCCCATCTATCGGTTCAAATATTTTTTGAGCTTCGCCAAGAACCTCTTCAACCTCAGAAACGTCACCCGCAGACTTTCCCTCCTTAACCTTGAATGCTGAGCTTACATTCATGATGGCTGCTGAAAGTATAGTGATCGCTATGCCGATCGCCAGAATGTTTTTGAGCTTTCTGGGGAACGCCATAGGGTAACCCCACATTCAGGCTTGGAGAGTCTCGAATGTGTTGAGTGGATATTTAATTCTTGCTGACTATTTTTCTTTTCACCATCACCAGCAAGATGAGTACCATGGATATGAATGTTGGTCTGAGATAGTCTGTAAACTCAGGAATCGGAACACCTGATTCCTCCAGGTAGAAGTTAAGTGTTGTAAAGGAACCTTCTGACACACTCACTGTGGCTGTGGACGGTTTATAGCCAGGAAGCTCCGCAGTGATTGTGTAGGTTCCTGCTGGAAGATAGATTTGGTAACTACCGTCCACGTGAGATTGAGCGCTGTGAATCAATGGACCGCCTGTTACAGTTATGTTCGCCCATCCGGTCGCCCTGTAATCACCTAAATGGTTGCGTGTGTAGACCGTTCCTTGAATCGCCCCACCTGCAGCAACATTGCTTATGCACATCGCCATAATGGATGTGAACGCCAGAATATGGAGTGGGAGATATTTGGCTCTCAATACTATTCCCTAACGGTAAGTGGGTGAGGTAGTTGCTAAAAAAGTTGACTACCCATTAAACTGTTTGGGTGATGAGTTAATAATTGTCTGGTAATGTTTTAAAGCATATTTGAGAAATTTTTCGAGCGGATAGATGCTTTGAGGTAGAGGTTCTTGACTGTCCTGAGTGTTAAGATCAACCTTTCGATGGAGGATGCCCTAAACTTCAGGAGCATAGGTCGGATAGCTGAGAGGGTAAGAAACTTGGAGGGCCTCATCGAGGAATGTAACAGTCTGATCAGACCCGTTGCCTTGTATGAGTATGTTGGGGTGGAGGAGGTTAGGCTTGATGGTGTGAGGCTCAAGGGCAACTTAATGTTTATAAGCACAAAACTTTCGGAGCAACTCAAATGTGTGGAGGAGATAGCTGCTTACATAATTACTATCGGCCCATACTTGGAGAGGAGGGTTACTGAGCTCTCCTCCAGCCGCGTCCTAGACTCGTGGATTCTCGACAATCTTGGAACATGCTCTCTCCGCCTATTATCTAGGGTCTTGGAGGGGAGGGTTGAGTCGGAGAGAGGTTGGAGGGTCTCAAAGTTTAATCCTGGCTCTACACCGACATGGGAGCTATGCCAGCAGGGAGTTCTCTTTGACATATTA
>JAGTQO010000006.1:7621-19970 GCA_018396565.1 Candidatus Bathyarchaeota archaeon | reverse complement strand
GAGGTTGGAGGGTCTCAAAGTTTAATCCTGGCTCTACACCGACATGGGAGCTATGCCAGCAGGGAGTTCTCTTTGACATATTCTCCAGGAGGAGGGTTGAGGAGGAGATTGGTGTGATGTTGACTGAAAAATTTGTGATGGTTCCTAGAAAATCCTCTTCAGGAATATTTGCTCCTACGGAGGTTGAGTATCATAACTGTCAGGACTGCCGGAAGATATGTGAGTATAGGCAGGCACTGTATGTCGGGAGTACTTAACCGTCTCAGGTCGGATCTTTATGTAAGCTTTGGAGTAGAATATTTTTCTTGGATCGGGATGGGTTCATCTCGCTTTTGCTCTTGGCTTCATCCATTTCCCGTATGGTGCAACTAGAACTTTATAGTCTCTCGGAGCCTTATCTGCCGCCATCGTGTAAGCCTCTTGGAGTGAAGTCGCCGCCTCTATACCTATCTCATTTAGAGAGTCGATGTTCTCTCTCCCTGATACTATGATGACTCTCTTTTTCTGCAGTACTAGATGTATCGGATACCATAACATCGCATGCCAGAGCTCCTGTTTCATGTAGAAGATGTCTGAGAGTAGTCTCAACCAACTATCCTTCGTTGCGGGCATGTAACTTTTGATGTATGAGAGGTGGGCTGGGCCTCCTGGGCTTGGCGTGGCCAGGATTATTGTTCCACCATCCTTCGTCACAGGGTCTAGGGTCGATATCGGCCAGCATGCGTGGGCGATATACTTGTCCCAGGGGAAGGAGCCGCTTATAGATATGTCTGCTTTAACATTGGGCATCGTGTATGAGTATATTCTGTCGAATCTTTCTATGGAGGCCTTGTGAGATCTGGCTGATGGCCCAGAGACCATATCTATGATCTTGCCCTTCACATCAAGAATTGTGTTCAGTACGATGTTGATTTTTGAGATTTCTGCGGCCTCCTCAATGTCTCTTCTTAGGTGGTTTCTCGGCCCTACATATCCTGGGGTTATTGAGCCTTTGGAGATTGCTAGGCGATGGTTCCACTCAATAGTCTGGTATGAGCACACCCCCGGGAGGACTATTGAGCCTCCGCCTCCGTAACCCCATAGGGTCATTTGGGTTGTGTGTATGCCGATCTTCACATCTGAATTGTTGAATGTCTTGTTGACTTCGATCGGGGTGCCGTAGCTTGTCACACCCAGGAAGACGTAGTCTTCACGGTTCTTCGCAATGTTTTGATATATCGGTATGCCACTCTCCACAACCTCTCTTCCGAGTTTGGCCTCAAGCTCTTCATCGGTCATAGGCCTCAGGCCTCCATTAGCGACGATTATCTTCGGTTCAGCACCACTCTTCCTCACCATCCTAAGTATCGGTGGGAGTATCTGATATGCTGGTGTTGGCCTCGCAAAGTTATCGACCACTAAGGCAACCTTCTTTCCAGGTGCGAGGAGACTCTTGAAGCTGGGTCCGGAGACTGGTTTCTGGAGTGTTCTGAGAACAGCCTCCTCAACATCTCTTATAGGCTCGGTTGGCTTCGGATTGACTATTTTTTGTAGATGCTCTTCCTCAATATTGAGTCTCAGTGTGTCTTTACCGTACGGTATATCAACCTCGACCATGACTTGCCACCATCAAAGTCACTCCAGTTGCTTGGATCGTTTTAGGTTCCGAGGATTCTTGAGGGGTTATCAGATGTCATAATCCTTATCTCATCCTGCTTTATGCCGTTTCGCAACATTTCGGATATGAATTGTTTGAACATTACAACTGGTGGGGGGTTGACTTCTTGTCCTCCGTCGGTTGCCATTATGCAATTCTCAGGTTCGAGGTGACGTATCACTTCAGCTAGGTGTTTTGGTGGAACTGGGTCCCTGACCTGCCTGGTGCATATCACATAGTCATGTTCGACGATGACACCTTTCCTCACAAGGTCTTTCATCTCATCGTTTGTGTAGGCTAGAAAGTCTATCGTTGGATGTGTTAGAAGGATCTTCCTCACCCCTGCCCTTACAGCCTCCTCGACGACTGCCTTAGCCTCCTCCTTCGAGATGTGTCCGGTGCCGAGTGCGATATTGTTCTTGGCGATCAACTCGATTACCTGAACAATCTCTGGTAGGACTCTACCAGACTCATCTGTTACCCTTATGCCTGGTGTGCCTTTCGGAATGGCTTTCGCCAAGGCTGGGACAGAGTGTGATCTGCTTATGAATGGGATGGAGTTTATGGTAGGCATCCAAACCTCCTTTGCACCCATCTCGATGGCTGCTATGACGGCGTGGGGGTTCAAGCCTCCGACGGCGTGGTTTAGAGCTATGGCTCCGTAGACTTTGAAGCCAGTCACCTTGCTCGCTACGTGGGCCCTGTCCGATGTGCTTGTGTGGTGACTCTTGATCAGTATAGCCTCCATTCCAGCCCTCTTTGCTTGATATGCGGCTTCGACGTCGTCTACGCTTCTCGGATGGATGTCTGGTGCGGTATGTATATGGATGTCTATCGAACCTTTCAAAAGCTCATCTGCTATGTCATCCATTTTGGACATGACCTATAAGATTTCGACATAGGATATATATTGCTTCCCAGTCTCCACGCAACGGAATGGTTTTAATATGGAGCCTGTCCTTCAAATCATCATCTTGACTTGGGTGAGCGGTGAATGTTCAAGTTTGATGTTGAACAGAAGATCTTTGAGATAGACGGCGTGAAGGTTGGAGGCCAGCCAGGCCAGTTGCCGACAGTTATGGTTGGGAGCATATTCTATCTTGGTGATAGGGTCCTCCAAGACGATAAGGAAGGTAGGTTCGATAGGGAGGGGGCTGAAGGTCTGCTCAGACTTGAGTCTGAGGTCTCAGAGAAGACCGGTAACCCCAGGATAGTTGATGTGTGTGGGGCTTGGCCGAAAGCCATCATAAGATGCATAGACTTCATCTCCGAGGCTACTGAGGGACCGTTCATGGTCGACGGGACGACGGCGGAGGTGAGGGTTGCCGCAGCAAAGCATGTCGGTGAGGTTGGGCTCTCCGAGAGGGTTGTATTCAACTCGATAACCCCAGAGGCCAGGCCTGAGGAGTTGGCGGCTATAAGGGATGCCAAGATCAAGGCTGCGATTCTTCTAACCTTCAACTCGAGGAACATGACCGTCGCAGGAAGACTCTCAACCCTCAAAGACTCAGGTGAGAGGAGGGGCCTCTTGAGCTTGGCTTCTGATGCTGGCGTTGAGAAGATGCTCGTCGACACAACGGTTCTGGATGTTCCAGACCCAGGACCTGTGGCCAAGACATGTTACCTTGTGAAGAAGGAGTACGGCCTACCGACAGGTGCGGGGGTCCATAACGCAATAGACAGGTGGGTTGCAAGAAGGAAACAGGACCAAGTAACATACCGGGTCAACAATGCGGTAGCCCATGTGACACCAATACTGATGGGTGCCAACTTCCTACTCTACGGCCCATTGAGGAGGGCCCCCGAGATCTATCCGGCATGCGCCCTAGCCGACGCATACGTCTCATACAGCATGAGGCAGGAGTACGGTATCAGACCGCTGACAAACAACCACCCAGTATTCAAAATATTTTCCTGAAACATTTTTCAAAGAAAAAACTCTATGAGACCCTCATCTCAAGTTTGATAACGATTCTACACATGTCTTCTGAGATTTTTCATATTCGGTGGAATTTTTAGACAAACGCCATCAAAGGGGGGGTAGGGGGGTGGGGGGTGAATGCTCAACTCACATACAGAATACACCAGGCTAAAAGACCATAACATATCGGCTGAGAGACCATCCTCCCAATGTTTGGGAGCACACCATTTCCCAAGGGATCATAGCAAATGAGGATATAAGATGAATTGGAAACTATTATAAACAGGCAGCAGGACTCGATAAAAGAACTCTATTAAGGTAGGTTGAGATCCGGGTTGAGGAGGCAAATAGTCTACATTCCGAGGGTTGAGCTCGAAGGCAGATGCACCGGATGTCGCCTCTGCGAGTTAACCTGTTCGATGAGCCACTCAGGAGCATTCAACCCAGATAAGGCCAGGATAAGGGTTGTAACATTCGACGGTGGATTAGACATTCCGACGACATGCAACCAGTGTGGTCTATGCTTGGATAGATGCCCCGTAAACCTGATAAAGCTGAATCCCAAGACCGGCTCAATCACAATCGATGAGGAGAAATGTACAGGATGCGGGGTCTGCATCGAATGGTGCCCAATAGGTGCGATAAGCCTAAACCCTGAAACATCCAAAGCCCAGAAGTGCGACCTATGCGACGGCTCACCCGAATGCGTAAAATATTGTCCGAGTAAAGTTCTTCATATGCTCGACACCTCAAGCTCAAGGTCGATTGATTTCAAAAGAAGAATCTACGCAGCTACACTTGCAAGCAACGAACAATTACTCAGAGACTACAAGTACGGAGACTCAGCGATACAGTCCCTCATCAAAATATCTTCAAAGGTGAATATTAAATGAAGATCAAAGGCGGATACGCAGGCAAGATCCTCAGAGTAGACCTCTCAAAAGTGAGAGTGAAGGCCGAGGACCTCAAAGAAGATTTTGCTATAAAATATGTTGGTGGAAGAGGTTTCGGATCAATTATACTCTTCAGGGAGTTGGAGCCTAAAACAGATCCATTAAGCCCAAGCAACCTCATCATAGTCACACCAGGAGCCCTCACAGGGACAGCCGCACCGGCTGCGAGCAGAACAACAATAACCTTCAAGTCGCCACTCAGCAACCTGCATGGAGACTCAGCTTCATCAGGCCTCTTCGGTGCAAACCTGAAATATTCAGGATACGACTCCCTAATAATATCTGGAAAGGCCTCAAACCCAGTATACATATACATCGAAGACGACAAAGTTGAGGTTCGAGACGCCAAGAGACTCTGGGGTAGAACGACAGGAGACACCCATAAACTGTTGAGGGATGAGCTGAACATACCTGACCTCACAACACTCACAATAGGCCAGGCAGGGGAGAAACTTGTGCGGTACGCGTCAGTCGTAACAGACGGTGGGGCAGGGGTCCACGCAAGATGCGGTGTGGGAGCAGTATTCGGCTCCAAGAACCTCAAGGCAATAGCTGCCAGAGGCCACAGGGACCTTGAGCTTGCAGACCCTGAAATGTTCAGGAAGACATTCCAAGAATATCTGGACGTCATAGCTGCGGATCCGTATGTCCCACCAGCGAAGAAGTATGGAACCCCAAGATTCATCTATCACAGGGCCAAGTTCGGAATCCACGGAGCTGAGAACTGGCAGTTCGGAGCCTATGAGTGGAGCGGCGTAGACCCAGAACTTTTGAGAAGCGACTACTCGATCAAGGCAGCTTCATGTCCAAACTGTCCGATAATGTGCAGGAGAGAGTTCGCCATCCGATCAGGCAGATTCTCAGGAACAGTCTCTAAGATGGAGTGGGAGTCTATAGCAAGGGCGATAACATGCGGGGTGACAGATGCTGAATCCATCATCTACCAAACCAGACTTGCCAACATGTATGGGTTAGACGCCGAGAGCACCGGAGACACAATAGCTTTCGCAATGGAATGTTATGGGAAAGGACTCCTCACACCCCAAGATACCGGTGGCCTCGAAATCAAATTCAAGGATCCGGATGTGATGCTCGAGCTTACAAGGAGAATAGCTCTGAGGGAAGGTGTAGGAGACCTACTCGCTGAAGGGACAATGAGGGCCGCCGCGAAGATAGGTAAGGGCGCTGAAAGGTTCGCGATGCAGATCAAAGGCGTCGAGATGAGTGCTGGAGATCCGAGGGGCATGCCTGTTAGGGCAGTATCATACGCCACCGGAACAAGGGGAGCCGACCATCTCAGGTCGAACCCCTACATAGAGGAGATAGCAACACCCCAAGAGGCCAAGGAATGGTTTGGAAGCGAGGAGGCATCTGACATAAAGGGCGGAGTCAAAGGTAAGGGTAGGCTAGTCAAATGGAGTGAAGACTTCGTAACCATAGGAGACCTCCTCGGCCTATGCAAGTTTGCCTACTACCGCTCAGCAACATTCGAATACCTAAGAAGGAAGGGCATAGAGATAGCGACAAAACTGTACAATTCAATAACTGGATTAGATATCAGCGGGGAGGATATGATGAGGGCTGGCGAAAGAGTCTTCAACGTTGAGAAAGCCTTCAACACAAGGGAGGGAGCCTCCAGAAAGGATGACACGGTACCCGCTAGATTCTTTGAGGAGCCCCTGCTTGGAGGTGGTCCCAGCGGAGGCGCCGTTGTTGATATGAAGAAATTTCAAACCATTCTCGACGAGTACTATGAGGCCAGAGGATGGGATGTGTCGACGGGACTCCCCAAGTCGGGTAAACTGAGAGAGTTAGGGCTTGAAGATGTAGCTATGGACCTCTCTAAACGCATCGCACTCAAAGATTAGCTGAGGCAACATCCAAAGCCTACTATTTCTCACCCATCTCCTTCAAGACCTCCATCAAGGTATTTACACTATACAAGAGACTGAGGGCGCCACCAGGGAAGAATGCGCATTTCAGTGTTTCAAGAATCTCTTCCTTAGTCGCACCCTTCTCCAAAGCCCTCCTCATATGATTCTTCAAAGCTGAGTTATCCCCAGGGTTTCTTGCAGCTATAGCGGCGACATAGAAGAGTTCCTTTATCTTCTCAGGGAATATTCTTGTACGGATCATGGCGAGCTCATAAAGCTTGTCATATGTCTCGAGGAAGTCAGGGTCATCCTCCGCAAGCATCCTATACGAAGGATAGACGTAACCCCTCTTCCTCATCATCTCATCGAGAAGATTCTTTGACCTCTCACTCATACATGCACACCCTACACCATTATTTCATGATGGACATTTAACCCTATTCCAAATAGAACTCAATTAGGCGGATCCTCCGGTATTGGTTAGAGATAAAAAAAGGGTTGAGGTGAATTTTAAAAGGGTTCACTTTAGGAGTCTCTGGGCTCTAGCTACGGTATAGATGGCTGAGCCTGCTATTGTCGTCAATACTAGTGAGGCTGTTGAGAACATCATCAGCACGGGCGCCGATGACAGTTCGGAGATCACTAGTAAGAGTACACATGCAACCCATGCGTAGGCTAAGGGTTTCAATGTCAGGCGACTCACTTTCCTTCTGGCCAGCGACAGTGCCAGTAGAGTTGGGGGCGCAAAGTATACTATTCCTATTAGGCCACTTGCGAATATGCCAGCCGCAACTATAGCCAGCTCAGGGTTGAAGCTGAGAGTAACATACACCCATTGGGCGGCATGGAGTATTCCCAACAGAGGATATAAGACCGCCTTGACAATACTTCTCAAGAGAAGGTTGCTTCTAACATATTCTGCTACGGTTGGGCTGAACGAGTAGTACCATGCGTTGAAGACGTCCATGAACTGGCTTCCCGCAAATGTTGTTTGAACCGAGCGGTCCCTGAATAGTCGTAGGAAATATACTTCAGGAGCAAGCTCCGACCCATAGGTTGCTGTCGCTATTATGCATATTCTCCCTGCTGTAGGCGATATCGTCAGGGTCGCCGTCGCAGTATGTGTGAGCTCCCCACTTGTACCAGTCACTGTTATTGTTCCGCTGGCAGCGGGCGCTGTTGCGTATGTTGTTACCGTCAAAGTTGCTGTTGCAGATCCACCTGCAGGAGGGGCGACTGAGGATGGGCTTATCGATCCTGTGGCTTGTGTTGCTGCGGGAATGTTTACCGTCAAGGATACCGGTGAGCTGAAAGAGTTTATAGATATGACGGTCAAGGTGAATGTCGTTGAGGAGCCATTTCTAACCGTTGCCGAGCTTGGAGTCACCGTCAATAGGAAGTCTGGTTTGGCGACGATGATCAATGTCGCCGTCACCGATTGGCTCTGCGTTCCAGAAGTTCCAGTTATAGTCAAAGGATATGATCCTGTAGGGGCTGTCGAGCCCACACTCAATGTCAGAGTTGAGGATGCTGAGCCCGCTGCTGGTATAAGTATCGATGACGGTGAGAATGTGTAGTCCACCCCAGCCGGGAGGCCTGAGACAGTGAGGGTCATAGTCGCCGAATATTCGTCTGACGATGTTCCTGTGACGGTGAATGTTGTAGTAGAGTCTTGCGCAACCGTCCTTGATGATGGCGTAACAGTCACTGTGAAGTTGCCGACGCTTATTCTTATGTACTCTGCACTTGTCAAGCTACCACTCGTTCCCCTGATAGTCAAAAAGTATGTTCCTTGAGCCAGTGTGGGTGCCGTGCTGATTGTGAGTATCGATGATCCGAGGCCACCCGGCGGAGGAAGGACCGAGGCTGGATTGAAAGTTGCAGTCATCCCAGCAGGTACGTTGCTCGCTGACAATGTGACCGATGAGCTGAAAGTTCCAACAGATTGGACACCAATATTCAAGGTGGTGCTCTTACCAACTATCACCGACTTCTCTATGGGCGACGGTACAATGTAGAAGCCGCTCACCCTAACAGTTACAGCCCAAGAGTGAATCCTCTGGCTATACCCATACGATATGAGCTCCGCTGTCCCAGTGACGACGAGTGTGTAGTTTCCAGCAGGAGTCAGCGCGGTGGTCGTAATAGATAGTATGGAAGTATTCGTTCCATAACCCGTGACCTTCACTATAAATGGATCAAAACTATAACTTAATTCACTGGGCATACTTGAAGCCATTAACAAAGAGACAGCGATTGATCCAGCGGTCGTCTTGAAGCCTTGAACATTGATTTGGAGCGCCCCAGTACCTCCGGGAACCACGTCGATAACTGTACCTGGACTGCTGGATAGTCTAAAGTCTCCGACCGTAGGGTCATGTTCTATCACGATCAACTGCGTAGTAGATGATGAAGGAACCGCACTTCCTGTAGGGGTCGCCGTGACCTTGATCGTATATATTCCTGGCGGTGAGTCTAACGGTGAACCGACCGTCACCATCAGATATGTGAATGTTTGTCCGTTCAAAGACACTGCTACCGTACTTCCAGATGGAAAACTGAGGGAGAGCTTGCCCGGACCGCTCTGGACAGTCGCATTCAAGGTCACTGGACCTAGATAACCATCTACAGACTGCACTACAACTGAGTACCAGGCGTATTGGTTAACAGTATAGTCTACTGTCTGGGATGCTGGGCTTACGATAACATTGACACCTGCAATTCCTTCAACCTCGGGTATGAAGCTAGTGTAGGGGGATGCTCCAAGAATCGCAACTGAAACTAGGATCAGGAGTAGTGTTGATGCTTTAGGCAGTCTCATCTAACTCTCCTCCCTCTGTCTTTCCAGATATTCAGATATGGCAGCCTCAAGTTCCAAGCTTGATTTCTTTGTGGTCCCGTGTTTCTTGATGACTGTCTGTAGGAACCGTTTCCATAGTTTATCATCTATCTGCATAGTGGTTTTGTGTTTTGTCATAACGATTCTTCCCAGTTAAGGCATAAACTCGTAAAACCGTATTTAATTCTTCCTAAACATTTTTTTTCAATCTGTCACTACAGTTTAAAAAACATCTGGTATGACCTGATTTCGGCCTTTTCTACATTTGATTCTTAATATTGGTCTCATTTGGATGGTATAGAAATCGTGTACATTTATGTACTCGAAAGCTTAAAATAAAGTATTCACATCCATAAATGTTCCAGAAAAGATAAACAAAGGAAAACAAATTTGTCTAGAACAGAAACCCTACCGACAGTCAGCATCGAAAGATTGAGACCGCATGAACAGACCGACCCCTACAGGCTTCGTGAAATGACAAAGCAACTGGCAGGAGACGGATATCAGAAAGACCCCATCATCGTCGACGATAAACACCTGATAATTCTGGATGGTCACCACAGAGTCAGCGCCCTCAAGACGCTAGGATACTCAAAGATCCTTGCGCACAAGGTAAACTATGGGGATGAGAATATAGTGTTGAAGACATGGTATCCAGTTGTGATAGGTTCCAAGAGCAGGCTCATAAATGTCTTGAGCCCACACATTAAAAGGCAAGAACCACACCGACCCATAGGATCCAAGGAGAACCCAATACTGATCGTTGGCGGGAGAGAGTACCTTCTCAAAGCCACCAGGAACACGATAATGAATTTGCTGCTTGGAAGGTTCAAAATAGAGTATGTCTCAGATCTGGATCATGCTAAAGACTTAGCATATAATAGTGAATATGCGGGAGCGATAGTCTTCGGAGCCATAAGTAAGATGGACGTTATAGAGGCGGCCTTATCGGGGAAGATTCTCCCCCCAAAGACGACCCAACATATTATTCCAAATAGACCCAGGGATTGGTTCGCACCCCTCGAAATGTTAAGGGACGGTGTACAATCTAGTGAACCCCAATAAATAATGAGTAGATGAGATGAGGCGCACAAGCAAAACAATGTCCTGCCACTAGTCAGACGAACTCATTTATCTTCCTCGTACCTGACTTCTTAAGGACCTCAGCACACTTTCGAGGAGACAGCCTTCTGAATTCGAGCCCCAACTCCACAAGGAGACCTTGAGCTCCAGACCTCAATCTTGGAGCCGCCAGCACACCTCTAACATTCGAGCCGGTTAACTTGAGAACCGCATCAACGTATCGCTTCAACTGTAGGATAGCCTCCTTACCTGCTTGCGACCTCTTCAACTCTACAATCACAAGTCTACCGTCAACATCCCTACCGTAAAAGTCTATGAAACCCGGCTCAACCCTTCTCTCAAAGTCAACCAATTCCAAACCTTTCTCCAAAATGCTTGGGTCTTGGATTAGGGCATCCCTCATCTGCTCTTCACTGACGTAAAGGTTAAACTCAGCCCTATCCACAGGTCTGAATGAACCGTAGAAGATTATCCTGTCAAAGTGTAGTGTCAAAGATTCCCTGGGCCTTCGGCGATGAGCCTCGATAACAAGTAAGCAACCATTCCTATGAACATGGAGGGTGCATTGGGGAGGCTGCCAATTTACGGGTTCATAACCGGTAGGCCTATGCACCTGGATTGAACCATCTCCCTTAATCAAAACCAATCTCTCACCCCAACCAAGATGCGACGACGCCCTGCCAGTATATCTACACTCACAATTACCAGCTACCGTAACAAACTCCCTTCTTCTAAGGGAGAACCTCAACAGACTCTCAGAAAGTTCTAGACTTGGACATTTCACAAGTGTGAATTCTGAAACTTGTCCACCTACGTTCATGTATACTGCTTCCCTTTATATCTGGTTTAATCTCTAGTCAAAAAGGCTTTTATATACACCATCCTCAGGACATTGATTAGTGGAGAAATTTGGAGCCGTCTAAGAAACCTCTGAACATACTCATCAAAAAGATAAACCATGAAGTTACAGTTAAACTGAAGAACAATTCAGAGTACCGAGGAAAGATGGTGAACTGTGACAGTCACATGAACATTATATTGGAGGGAGCTACCGAGTATAAGAGCGATGAACCATCAGCCAATTTTGGAAACATAATTGTCAGGGGGAACAACATTCTTTACGTTTGCATAGAGATGCCCCCACAGAAATAGATGAATGGATCCGGAAGGTCTTCTCCAAGAAGAGAAACCAAACAATTACAATCTAAAGATTCTTCTCATTCCTGTTACATATTCCATGGTGCTATTAAGATCTGGGTCTATACTCACCTTTCTCTTGAAGCATTTGATAACGTTCATAACGTCTCTTCTCAGATACTCATGGGCATTCGGGTGTCTCACATCGATACATTGAGGCCAGTCGATTATGAGAATTTCACCACTGGACTTCACCAGAATATTGAATTCACTGAGGTCTGCATGTATTAGGTTTGCCCTGACATATGACCTCCTAATGTTTCTCAAGATCTCCTTTAGAATAGGTTTCGGATCCTCTAACTCAACGTATCTAAGTTCAGTTCCAGTGATCAAACTCATCACCAATACGTGTCTGTTATGGCATAGAGGCTTCGGCACCTTAACTCCTGCCCTGTAAAGTCTTTTGAGAGCCACATACTCCCTTTCAGCAGCAAGCCTCGATTGGTAGAGCCATGTTATGTGGAGTCTATCAGCTACGTACCCTCTCTTCCTACGTGTTTGCCTAAAACTTGTCCTACCCAACCTATGAAACTTCACAGCGCATCTTCTTCCTTGACTATCAAGACCCTCATAGATGTCAGATTCTTTACCGACACCCAAAGGTTGACCTAGAGCCTCTAAAACACCTGATTTGACTAGAGACTTCAACGCCAGAGCATCATAGCCGAGATATGTCAATGCATAACCATCATATGCTATTCTTTCAGGAGATTTTAGTAGAAAATGACCCTTTGACAGCTCACCGATCCTATGGGTCACATCATCCTTCTTCAGTCTCGTGAACCTAATGATATCTTCAATAGGAGCGTACTCATGGTTCCTCATTAAAAGTTCAATGGTGGAAAG
>JAGTQO010000006.1:829-7603 GCA_018396565.1 Candidatus Bathyarchaeota archaeon | reverse complement strand
CCCGCTAGTTCTGAATCTCTCAGCTATGAACAAACGAAATCCTCAACTATTATCTTCGGGAATAGTTATTTAACCTGAAGAATTTTAAGAGATTTGAGGTGGTTCCTCTGTATTCATCAAAAACTAAGAATCTTGCGTGGAAGATCAGTATATGCTCAGTCTTCACAGCAGTTATCGCAGTCTCTACTATGTTTTTATCGGTAAACATCCCTGCGACACGAGGATACTTCAACATCGGAGAATCCGCAATATATTTGACAGCTATACTATTCGGTAGATCCGTCGGTGGAATAGCTTCAGGTTTAGGATCTACGATCGCTGACCTCACATTGGGATACTGGCTTTATGCTCTAGCAACATTCATAATCAAAGGCTTAGAAGGGTATATTGTAGGTTTCCTCACAGAGAAGGAGCGTATCGAACATACAGACCTTAAGGTGAAGACCCCGCTAGTTCTGATTGCAACCATAACCTTCGCTGGCCTCATCATGCTGGTTGGAGTATCTTATTATGTTGGATTGATGGAGTTCACTGTTACAACTCCAATAAAGACTTCAACCTTCCAATTCATAATGCCTGAGATTTTCTGGATCTTTCTCTCCGCAGCCTCTGGAATAGCGATATTCTACATCTCATTCAGATTCGACCCTACCCTCAGCTGGCACATTATCGCAGTATTGCTGGGAGGGGGAGAAATGGTATTGGGATACTTCCTTTATGAGCAGTTGATCTTAGGAGTTGCTGCAGTGATTGAGATTCCCATAAATCTTGGTCAGGTGATGATAGGTTCAGTGATATCGATACCCATAGCTAGGTCGATAAGAACTAGGCTGAAAGCGAGTGTGAACTAGATGTTTGAACCAGTTCTCCCCATAGCCCTCTCAATAGCAGCCTCTACGAAGCCCCTATAGATGGGGGCAGGCCTATTAGGCCGTGACTTGAATTCTCCATGAAACTGCGTGGCCAGGTGGAAGCGTCTATCCTTCAACTCAATAACCTCCACCCGTGATCCATCCACACTCTTCCCTGAGAAGACCAGGCCAGCAGTCTCAAGCCTCCCAACATATTCTGGGTTCGCCTCATACCTGTGGCGGTGCCTCTCATATATTATGTCTGTCCCATACAACCTGTGCGCCAAGGTTCCAGGTGTTAAAATTATTGGATATGAACCCAACCTCATTGTTGCACCCTTCTGATCTATCGACTTCTGCTCCGGCATCAAATCGACGACAGGGTGGATCGTCTCCGGATCCACCTCAGTGGAGTTTGCACCCTCAAAACCTACATGCCTGGCAAACTCCACTATAGCCATCTGAAAGCCAAAACATATTCCGAGGAAGGGAATGTTTCTCTCCCGAGCATAGGAGATAGCCATTATTTTGCCTTCGGTCCCCCTTGCACCGAATCCACCTGGGATGAGGATACCGTCATAGTTGTCCAGGCATGAGAGGGTGGTAATATTCTCTTCGAACTGCTCGGTCTCTATCCAACCTATCTCGACTAAGGTTCTATTGGCGGCTCCGGCATGTCTGAGAGCCTCATTTATACTGACATACGAATCTGCGAGTTCAGCGTATTTTCCACATACCGCTATCTTCACCTTATGCTTCGGGCTGATATATCCTTCAAGCATGTTCTTCCATTCATCCCACCTCGGGTTGGGCGATTTTAATCTCAACCTCTCACTCAAGTAATCACCCAAGCCCTGACCGTCAAGAATCAGGGGAAGCTCATAGATGCTCCTGATGTCTGGAGATGTAAAGACAGCCCTCTCCTCAACATTGCAGAACAACGCTATCTTCTTCTTAGCCTCGTCTCTGAGAGGTTTCTTACTCCTCGCAACTATTATGTCAGGTATTATTCCTATTCTCCTGAGCTCTTGAACACTGTGCTGTGTGGGTTTCGTCTTCTGCTCACCAACGACATCTATGACTGGAACCAGCGTTACATGTATATAGGCGACGTTCAGTTTACCCTCCTCAAGCCCCATCTGTCTGGCAGCCTCAAGGAACGGTAGGCTTTCAATATCTCCAACGGTTCCCCCGATCTCGACGATGGCGCAGTCAACATCATCTTTGAGAGATATGCTTCTGATTCTATCCTTTATCTCGTCGGTTATGTGGGGTATTATCTGCGCGCATTTCCCGAGGAAGTCTCCCCTCCTCTCCTTACCAATGACTGAGAGGTATATTTGGCCTGTCGTTATATTATGCTCCCTACTCATGTTCACATCAAGGAATCGCTCGTAGGTTCCAAGATCCATATCAGTCTCCCCACCGTCCTCAGTCACGAATACCTCACCGTGAATGTAGGGATTCATCGTTCCAGCATCGACATTTATGTAAGGATCTATCTTCACAGCTGTGACCTTCATACCTCTTGACTGCATTATCTTGCCGATGGATGCTACTGTGACACCTTTGCCTATACCCGACATCACTCCGCCGGTCACGAAGATATATTTGACCAAGGACATCGCCTATTGTAATAAGACTGAGGGTAACATTTCATCAAATGTTAAGACTTCCCTGACCATCCTGAGCCCTACCCCTCTCAGGGAGCTGGGTGTACCTTCCATCCGAGGTCCTGTACACTGCGAGTCTGCCGACAGTCTCCCAAGAGTCATCCTTGAAGCGCCTGACCTGAATAGTGAAGACTTCAGCAGAGGGATCCGACTTACCCTGCCACACTGCAAAACTCAGAAAATCTCCATTTGCAAGCCTAGTCGAGAAACGTACTTTTGGTTGTTGCCTACCAGACAATCAACGCACCCGATACTCAATCAAATACTCATATATACTTATAGAGAATTTGGAGACCTCCGCTTAAATAGATGTATCCCATAAGCCACATCTTAAAGTGTTAGAGAACGTCACCCCATATAAATTAGAATCGGCAGCTGGCTCGGTCTGGTCTATGTCCAGATATCACCGTGGGAGAATACATGAAGAGAAGGTTATGAATAGGTATAGGAAGTATCCTAGGATTCGCAGTGCGAGAAGTTTGAAGGTAGATGTAATAATATTTTCTGAGAAAGGTGTTACTAAACTGGTTGAGTGTAAACGTTGCTCCCAAGACTCAGTCTATATTTACCCTCGAGACCTTCAGACTCTACATCATTACTATGATAGGCTGACCAAGCTGGGGCATAGACCACAAATGGTTCTCTCCCTATGGTTTCATAAGAGAAAGATTACAAGAGAAGTTATCTTAGATCCAGCTTTACTTGAGGGGAGAGAGCCTATAAAGTTTGAATTGAAGGATGGAAAACTTTTCAGAGGCACCCCAAGAATCAAAGTTCAAACGTCACCCCACAGTCATTAATCTTGACAGGGAGATGCAACATTGAATTCTAAGGAAAAACCTGAATATAGTAACAGTTTTCTTGATGTCAAACCTTCCTATTCACCATGTCATGCAATGTGGTTGTTGGAGGATTCTTCGGCGACGAGGGGAAGGGAAAGATAGTCGCCTATCTAGCCCTGAAGGATAGGCCTGCAATAGTGGCAAGGGGCGGTGTAGGCCCTAACGCCGGACACACCGTAATAGTCGATGGTAAGAAGTACTCACTAAGAATGATTCCAAGCGGATTCCTAAATAGTGAATGCAGGCTACTGATAGGTCCAGGAGTATCAGTAGATCCTGATGTGCTTGTCATGGAGATAGAGACTACCGGAGTAGACTCAAGACTAGGAATAGATCCTCAATGTCCAGTCATTGAGAAGAGGCATATTGAACAGGAGAATATCTCTGAACATCTCAAAGCTAGGCTTGGATCGACTGGCAGCGGTTCAGGAGCCTGCGTTGCAGAGAGGGCGTTGAGAAGCGTGAAGACAGCGAAAGATATTCCTGAGCTTGCTAAATATCTGGCTGACGTTCCATCTGAATTGAATGATGCCCTGGACAAGGGTATGGGTGTTCTTGTTGAGGGAACTCAAGGAACCTACCTCTCCCTCTATCATGGGACCTATCCATACTGCACCTCAAAGGATGTATGTGCCTCAGCCATATGTTCTGATGTAGGCCTGGGACCTACAAGAGTGTCGGACGTAACCTTGGTTTTGAAGTCCTTCGTGACAAGGGTTGGTGAAGGACCCCTCCAAGGCCAGTTGAGTAGGGATGAGGTTCTCAGAAGAGGCTGGATGGAGTATGGAACCGTAACAGGTAGGGAGAGGAGGGCAGCCCCTTTCGATTTCAACCTCGCTAGGAGGGCGGTGATGCTGAATGGAGCTACACAAATTGCTTTAACGAAGATAGACCTCATATCGCCTGAAGCCTCAGGGGTGAGAAGCTACGAGGAGCTTCCGGTTAAAGCAAAGGAATTCGTTGAGAGAATTGAGGGAGAGACTATGAGGCCTGTCACATTGATAGGTACCGGCCCATCTACGTCCGATATAATAGATAGGAGAAGCCGGGAATGTTAACCCACCGCTTAAATATGGTTGGACCCATAGATAGCATGAGATGTTTGGGATGAATGAGTCTACACGTTATTCCCTAACTAAATGTGCCGCACTGTTTGTATGTATGGTAGCGCTTGGAAACCTTCTGGCATTCATATATATTCACGTAGGGTACGCCCATCCGCAGGTGGCTATGGATTTCTCACATCTAGCAACTGCTATCGTCTCCATAAATCTTGGTCCAGGCATGGGCATGATCGCCGGTGGCCTAATAGGAATAGTACCATACTATAGGTTTGGGGTCGCCGGTTGGCTTGGACCTTTCCTCGGGTTTGTAGGCATAATTATTGGTAAGGCCATCTCCGGATTATTCTTTGGGATATTTTCCAGGAGAGTCCGACCTTCTCAAGCGGTCATCGCCGGTTTCATACCTGAAAGCATCTTCACATATGTTGTCTTGAAATATTTTACACACATACTCCTACCACCCCAGATAGCATCAGGATTCACTGACAGTCTGATCATGTTCATATTGACCAAATCTTGGATTGGAATATTGGTTGTAGGGGTGATAGTGGATATTTTGAAGAGGAAAAGGATTGTAGAAACTGTATTGGCGACCTAACTTTTAACGGCGGAGAATCTGCTAAATCGACCTCTTGCCAGATTTGTTTTCGATGTTTCTAAGTATGAAGATAGCTGATCTAACATTCTCATATGCGCTCTTCAAATCTGAACCCACAAGTTCGATCGCCTTACTCAAAAGAGACTTCGCCTCACTCAGTCCATCATCATAATCGCCAGTAGACGACTGTTTATTTGGGGTATGTCTGGGCTCAGGATAAAAATTGTGTAGTTGCCCATAGATTGATAGTAGGAAGGCTGCATACTCAGCCTCCGCTGCTGCATGCCAAATCGACAGTTGAAACTCTTCATCCTCAACAGTCTTTCCAGACGTCTTAATGATATTTTTGGACGCTCTCTCCAAACTCTCAACAATCTTCCTGACTCTTCCATCATCCATTAGTTACCATCTTTAACCGTTTTAAACCGGAACGAGTAGTGACCTCCACTATCCACGCAGATTGGATGTTTAGGAATGTGCTATTCTACCGTGACAGATTTCGCCAGGTTCCTCGGTCTGTCAGGGTCGCAGCCCCTCTCTACCGCAACGTAGTAAGCGAACAATTGGAGGGGTATGATGTAGAGCATCGGTGTGAGCAGCCCATCCACCGTTATCGGCATCTGAATGTAATCGTCTAGGAGGCTCTTCAACTCCTCATCATTAGAATCGATGACACCTATGGTTGAGGCGCCTCTGGCCTTCATCTCCATAATGTTACCAACAATCTTCTGCCGCGTCTCATCCTTCGGAGCGATGAATATGGTTGGATAATCTGGCTCAACGACAGCTATGAAGCCGTGTTTACTCTCACCAGCCGGATATGCAAGAGATGGGATGTAGGATAGTTCAAGGAGTTTCAGTCTAGCTTCCATCGCGGTCGTCACATTGATTCCACGTGCCAGAAAGCAGAAGCTTCCTCTATCAGCATACTTGTATGCGAGTCTTTTAACCTCCGACTCTGAAAGAAGGGCCTTCTCCATCATCTCGGGAATTTGCAGGAGACTATTCTTCAGTCTGCTCAATTCGTCTTCAGAGATCGCTCCAACCCTCTCAGCTAAGACTAGGGCGAGTCTGGTCATGATTGAGACTTGGGAGGTGAAGGTCTTTGTTGCGGCTACGCTGACCTCGGGACCTGAGTTCTGGCCTATGTAAACATCGGAGAGACGAGTGAGTGTCGAGCCCATAACGTTTGTGAGACCCACTATGGGCGCTCCCCTCCCCTTCGCGTAACGAACAGCCTCCAAGGTATCAGCGGTCTCCCCAGACTGGCTGACCGCGAAGACCAGAGTCTCTTCACCTATTATTCGACCATAGCGATCAACAAACTCAGATGCGACGACAGGTTCGGTGTGGAGACCCGCGACCCTAGTGAACAGGTATGAGGCGAACAAGCATGCATGGTAGGATGTGCCGCATGCGATGAGGAATATTCGCTTCGCCCACTCCATCTTTGAGGCTATCAGGTCATAGTATATTCGCTGGATCCTTAATGCATTCCTGACTGCATATGGCTGTTCATGAATCTCTTTGAGCATGAAGTGGGCGTACCCTCCTTTACCGGCGTCTTCCGGACTCCAGCTGATCACAGTAACGTTCTGCTCAAGTTCCTGTCCAGTCTTGAAGTTGATGAGCTGAACCCCCTCAGGCTCAAGGACAGCCAAACCATCCTCTTCGAGAAAGATAGCTTTCCTGGTCAAGTATAGGAATGCTGATACGTCGGATGAGCAGAGTTTTGATGAGTCGCCC
>JAGTQO010000006.1:0-809 GCA_018396565.1 Candidatus Bathyarchaeota archaeon | reverse complement strand
GTCGCATCTGACGCAGACTATCATGTTTGGGGAATGTGTAGATATGGCTGCGATGGCATATGAGCCTGAGAGTCTCTTAGCTGTCAACCTCACAGCCTCGACGAAATCTTCACCTTCAGAGAGATGGTCCTCTATGAGGTGGGGGATGACCTCGGTGTCCGTCCTCGATTTGAATACGTGTCCCTTGCCTTCGAGGTATCTCCTCAACTCCAAGAAGTTTTCAATTATCCCATTATGCACCACAGCCACATCAGAGTCGCAACCTGTGTGTGGGTGAGCGTTCTCCATAGAAGGTGCACCGTGCGTAGCCCACCTCGTATGGCCTATACCCACATTCCCATCCATAGATTCGAAATTGAGTTTCGAATCTACATCCTTGAGCAGCCCCTTGTCCTTCCTCACATCCAACTTTCCGCCGGAGAGGGTAGCTAGACCGACTGAGTCGTATCCCCTATATTCCAGAAGCCCCAACGATTTCCTTATCAGGGGTGCAGCCCTACCTTCCCTCAAGACCACACCGAAGATTCCGCACAAGAAATTCTCCCCCGTCCATCCACTTGAGTTTTATATTAAATATCCAACTAGCTCCTAAACTCTCTAAGTCCAATCTTATCTAAAAATGCTATTCTGAGATTCTTAAATCGGATGGGGAAGAAGGTCGGAGCACATCCCAAGGGTAAGGGTTGAGATTTGGGTTGATACTGGGAGGTAAGATTCAGATAACCTTTCATGCGTTACATAAAGTTGAACTATTATTCTGGCGGGGATAGGTGTGTGAGTTGGGCCGACACCCCCCCCACCCCCCCTAC
>JAGTQO010000079.1 GCA_018396565.1 Candidatus Bathyarchaeota archaeon | reverse complement strand
CCGACTCCAACAGTCACTGTCTGCTCCAGCCTACTCAAAACCTCCTTAACAACCTCCCCTGCCATGATGAGTTCAGAGAGGAAATATTCGTTGCTCTCATACTTATCCCCAACAATATCCATAGCCTTGCCTATGGCGCCGAATATATCGTCTACAGGTACTCCAGACTTTAACAGTTCCTCACAGAGGTTTAGCGCCCTGTCAGAGTCGAGGTTGACTATTGAATCTTCAAACTGCTCAATCATATCAGATCAAATATAGAGGAGCCACTCTCAGGCTAAAAATCTTTTCACAGATGGCTGTTCAACTGGAGTTTTGGCTGTTGAAAGTTGATAGAGAAAAAGGGGGGTTCGATGTTTAGGTTACAGTTTTATGACGGCTGTGTAGCCTAGAACCCACGCCACAACCCCTATGACGCTACCTATTATGCTCAGTACCAATATAGCGTTGACTAGGCGTGAGGGTCTAAACTCCTTCGGGATGAGCCTGTTATTCGCATACAGTATCAGGGCTGAGCCTATTCCCCTCATGTAGATCCAGCCCAGAGCATTCAACATCCACAGGAAGAACGGGGCTGCTATGGTCACCAGGTAGAAGCTTATCAGGATGGCGACTGTGACGACTATGAAATAGTAGAACCTGTATGGTCTCTTCCCTTTGACTCTCGGTGTTGTAGCTATTGCATCTGCGCATACCCTGCCTATGAAAGTGTCGTATGTTGGTATCGCTTGGTCGCATAGTGTGAATATGATGAAGATCAAGAAGAGACTGTACATCAGTGGACCCCAGACCTTGCCTACGATGATGGCTATCTGCAATGGAACCTTGAAGCCTGAGGCGACTATGCCCTCCCTGAATAGTACCGCGTGGCCGAGGAGTAGGTATAGGTATGCTGAGATCATGCATATGGCGAACCACCAGATCCAGACGCTGTACTTCCCCAACCTGAACCACCCCCTCATCTTCCTTACCTCCTCAGGATCGTTCAGGTCCATCTCTAGAGGTTCCACATTGATCTCTTCAGGTGGCCTGAGGGGGCTTGAGACTTTACCTGAATATTTTCCTAGACCCCAACCAGACTCTACAATCCAGAAGCTGAGGAACATCATGGCTCCGCCGGGCTGACTGTACAGTGAGGCTGCTGTCGTCAAGGGTACACCTTTAGGCCAACCGTCCAAGCCGAAGTTTAGGAATCCTCTGATTATGGCCAAATGGTCTTCCGGTCTGGCGACTAATGCGGCGATGATGACGAGTAGGACGAAGTTGACCGTCATGACGACGAGAAATATCTTCTCCACTGCGTTGTAGACGTATCTGGCGAGGTAGTATACGAGTAGTATGAAGATGAGTATTGCGCTGGACCATAGGAAGTAGTCTCCAACTTTCGTTATCTCATAGAAGGCTGATGCGGCTCCGGTGACACCGAAGGGCCACCAACTCCCAAGAGCAGCTATTGGGATCCAGAGCCAAGGCCACCATCCTTTTGGAGGTATATCCCTAGTCATAGCGAAGAAGGACCTGCCTGTTAGGACCGTATATTTTATGACCTCGACGACGAGGACAGCTTCGAAGATTCCTCCGAACCACATTATCCAGGCTATACCGTGGCCTCCCACCGAAGACAGCCAAGGCATCAACATGGCTTCCCCGCCACCTACGGATATGCCGAATGTGATCGCCATAGGACCCAGGGCCGCAAGCATCCCTGAAAGGGTTATTGGATAGGGATCGGGCACTTTGAAAATTTTCTTTTCACTCATTTTTCATTTCTCCATGTTTTGAGGGTCTATCTCTTCGCAATTAAGGTGGCAATTTATTTATAAAGCTTTGCAAAGTATATATAGGATCCCTTAGAGATTGAATGGATACGATTCTATAACCCAAGAATCTTCTTAGCCTGTTCAACGCCTGATCTAGGGCTCGTCAGGACCTTTTGACGCGTATTTTCATCAACCTTCGATTCTAGGTGAGCCATAGACGCTTGGGCGAGAACGATCACGTCAACTTTGCCTGAGAGGCTGGTTATACTGTCAAGAAGGATCCTGTCATGAGATTCTTTGTCTCCCACAGTCAAGGCCTCGAGGGCATCTTCCTTAAGCTCAACTTCAATGGTGATCTTCTTACCCATCTGTCCAGCCTTCTTCAATAAGAGTTCGCTCGTAGGCTTAACAGTGGTTGGGGCTGTGGCTAAAACCCCTATTCTATCGCCCATCTGGACAGCCATATCGGTCATGGGATCATCTATCTTCAAAACTGGAACGGAGACCAATGGTCTAGCGTAATCTACACATGGAGATATGGATGAGCATGTCACTAGTATTGCGTCAGCTCCCTCACCCTCAACAGCCAAAATATGGCTCGCTACTATCCTAGATATCTCGGGGGTGATCCCGCCCCTGGCCTCGATGAGCTTAACAATATAGTCGTCCACAATATTTATCCTATCAACCCCAGGCATAATTTCCAAGACAAGCCTGTTTATGGGTTCAACAATTGAGAAGACAGTATGTATCATACCTAGAATCCTAGACATATAGTCACCACGATACCAATCAAAATACACTATCTATATTACAATTTCGTCCACTCATACTCTCTTCACCTATATTTTCAATAGTTAAATGAGAGCCGCCCAACATAGTATCATTCAATCTGGATAGACTGTCTATATATAGTTAAGCTATGAGCTTGGAGATATAGCGAACAATGTCTACTATGTTTATATAATTTACAGGCTGAATTATCTATTGATACTTATGGTAGAGAGAAGTCGAGATTGGCTTGATCAATCTCAAGGTGATTTGGATAATGCCAGAAACGATTTGAGGTCAGGATTCTATGAATGGGCTTGTTTTTCGGCACAACAGTCTGCGGAGAAGGCTGTGAAGGCTGTATTTCAAAAGATTGGCGCCGAAGCTTGGGGTCACTCCGTCTTCGACCTACTCTCAAATCTAGAGAGTAGAATCGACATTGAGAGAGACCTTCTAGATTATGCTTTAGAGTTAGATAAAGCCTATATTCCCACATGGTATCCAAACGTTCACCCCTCGTCCTCACCGAGAAGAAGATATACGAAGAAGGAGGCTGAACGTCTAATTGAATATGCCGAAAGAATATTCAGGTTCTGTGAAAGTGTTCTTTCCAAAATTTAGCAGGGAGAAAGTTGTTTAGGAGGTCGGTAGATGTGTTAGAATGCTCCGGAAACGACTGTCACTGGAGAAGGTTATCCTTTTCGGATCTTACGCTGAAGAGAGGTATACTGTGGCAAGCGACATAGATCTTCTAGTGGTATTTGATGATGAGAAGGGTGAGGAGGATGAGGTCTACAAGGTATTGATGAAAAACATCAAACTGCCTAGGGTTGAATTGCACATCATACCCAAAAACGATCTTAAACTCTATAAAGATTCGAAATGGATGAAGATTGTTGAAGAAGAGGGAGTTAGAATTCTCTAGATGATCTTTGAAAGAATAGGCAAGTGGATGTGTAGAGGCGATATAAGCAGATACGTCGAGAGATTTATTCCAATTCTCACCCTGACAGATGCTGCTGGACGTTAGAGGGTTCAGATGATTCCTGGCTTTATATGATTGTAAGGCGACCTCTGTGTTCGGGAGTGTTCAGGGGTAAGATGAGTCTTCCAAGAGATATGTGTGGACTAGGCTGCCTCACATGTCAACTCTGCCTTGAGAGAGCATCTTCAACCATCTTATATCTACTATACATGTAACTGTTGAATATAGGATCCTTGTAGAGAATATTTCTAATCTTCACATAGTCATTTAGATGGATCAACTGGTCCACATATGTGCCCTCCTGCATCATGATGCCCCTGGTTCTATCTTCAATGGTAATTATCCCATCTGATTTGAGGGAGTTGAGGGCCTCGTCCAGAACATTGGCCTTCACGGTGTATGGTCGACCTAGAAAGTCGAGCAGCTTCCTCAGATCAATGAAGAGTTCGCTCCTCCACGACACTCCTCTATAAACGGTGAGAACCCTCAGAATATCAGCCTTCATCCTACCTAGCTCAGACCCATTTCCAAACTTCAGTATAGACTCAACTTTTCCAGTTACATCAGACATAGCCGAAACAAAATAGGTATAGCATGAACATATATTTAACATGTGAATAAGAAGTCCCGATAGGCTTTCATTTTGCTTGGTATTCCTCAAATTTTAGAAAGCCAGGAGATCCCGGAAAGATTTCTAGATTATGAATATTAGAGATGTATCGGAAGAGTAAGGAATGTATCTGGACAAATTTAGCCCGGTAATTCATGCAAAGCCGGTTTCGGAAAATTGACCAGATGAAACCTTTTACAACCGACTGAATTCCCTTATGCTGGTGAAAAGCCTGAATGGTCAAGGGGGAAGGTTCCAAAGAAGTTTGCACTCTACCTCCTAAAAGCCTACTTGAGAGTCTAGGGTTAAGAGAGAGGGCAACCGTAAAATATGAGATTGATGGAGGCAGACTAATAGTTGAATCTATTATGGACCCATTGGAATCGGCTTTGAACGTAAAGAAGTGGGCTAGAACCAGTATCGAAGAGTTTGAGGAGTCTAAGAGAGAGCAGGAGCTTCATGGTTAAAGTTCTTCTGGATTCAACCTATCTATTGCAAACCCTAGGCATCAAGGTTCATCCATATCTTATAACATACTCAGCCTACGATTAGCCTTCCTAATAGACATGATAAGCTTTATAAGCGCATAATTTGCACAAACTTACGTAAAGAAAGGTGTTAATATTGTCTGAGGAGAAGAAGGTTTCTAGGAGAGGCTGGATTAAGTATGCTGGCGCCGGAGTCGTTGTCGTTGCAGCAGCTGCCGGAGCAGGATACTATGCAACCCAGCCTAAACCAACACCTACACCAATCACTCCCACGCCAACACCAACCACACCGAAGCCAACAACACCCACACCAGCACCAGCTAAGGTTCTGAAAGTGTGGCAGCTGTCATATGCATCTGAAACTGACCGAGTTAAATGGGAAAACATATATGCCAAATTTACAAAAGAGACTGGAATTAAAGTTGAGACATCAAATTTTGGAGGAGATGACATTGTCTCCAAGTGTACCAACATATTTGAGTCAAAGGCTGTGGAGAATTATCCAGACCTGATAAGTCCGGCTTGGTCGATGAATCCAGTTTGGTCTGTTAGAGGATACCTTGAACCCTTAGACGACCTGATGGACTGGCTTAAAAGCAATTATGGCAATGATATAATCAAGGGGTTACCAGAAGTTTGTTATTGGATGGGAAGTAAAGGAGAGAGACATTATTACGCTGTCCCCACGGGTGTTGTTGTAGGGGCGATATTCTGGAGAGGAGACATACTAAAAAAGGTGGGTATAGACACAGAAGAACTTTTGGAGTTTGAAGGATACGACAAAGCTTTATATAAAATAAAAAGCAACATAAAGGACCTAGGTATATTGGCGCCACTAAGTGCTCAAACATCAGCGACCGGATCTACGGACTGCACATACCCTATCTATATGCTCTTCCAGTCATTTTCTGGTGTGAACCCAGTAGACCCAGCTACGCTTAAACTACAGTTGGATGATACGCCCGAGCATTTCCAGGCACTTGTAAAAGTAGTAGAGACATATGCCAGATGGTACAAAGATGGAATAAACATAAGGTCAGCACTAGTGGATGCTGGTGTAGATAATAATCTCCAATTCATAAATGGGCAAGTAGCGGCAACATTTAACGGTATAGCGAGCATATATGCGGTTCTCAAGGATAGGAAGGCACCATTCCTAGACAGTACCATTACGCTACCGTTTCCCGGAAACGCTTCAAAGAATGTGAAACCACGGGGAGCAATCGACCCGAGATTCATGATGATTCCAGCTGGCCTGCCGAAAGAGAGGTTAGAAGTAGCTAAAACATTTATAAAATTCTTCTTGAGAAAAGAAAACTATATGGAATGGTTTGGGACAACCGGGGGATTCGGCTGGTATGACTGTCCGCTGTACTTAAGTATGGCAAATGCAGAGCCGTATGTTTCGAATCCCGTGTGGAGGGCCGTGAAAGATACAGTCTTAGTTGGGGGATTTCCGCCGATAGATCTTTGGCGACCATCTCTTGGTGTGCTTCGCCCTGCTCCGCCAACAATAGAGATAGGAGGCTATATACTAGGAAAATATTCGAGTGCAGAAGAGGCTGCGAAAGCGATAGTAGCAAGAATTAAAAACCTGGCCAAACAATATGATATCGGATTGCCATAAACACCCACATTTTTTATTTTTATTTACAATTTTGCATGTAATGTTTATCATGAATGAAATAGTTTAATAAGGAAAAAAATAAAATCAATAGAACCAACGATGTAATGGTTGACTAAAATTTGAGTACAATAAGGCTCGAAAACATAACTAAAATTTTTAATGGAAAAGAAGTATTAAAGAATATCAGCATGGAAATAAAAGATAAAGCCCTTACTGTTTTCTTAGGGCCACCGGGCGCTGGCAAAACTACCCTTTTCAGGATAGTAGCTGGTGTAGAACGTCCAGAAGCAGGTAGAATTTTTTTTGGAGACAAGGACGTGACAAAGCTTCCCCCGAGGGAAAGACAGGTTGGTTTTGTATTTCAAAGTTATGCACTATACCCTCATAGGACTGCCTACGAAAATATTGCTTCTCCCTTGAAAGTTACGACAATGAAAAAGGCGGAAATAGATGAAAGGACCCGCTCAATAGCTGAAAAGCTCGGTATAACCGAGGTTTTAAATAAGCTTCCTAAAGAAATGAGTGGGGGACAAAGACAGAGAGTTGCAATTGCTAGGGCCCTTGTGCGAGATGCAAATATATACATGCTTGATGAACCTCTAACCA
>JAGTQO010000080.1:4376-6783 GCA_018396565.1 Candidatus Bathyarchaeota archaeon | reverse complement strand
TCATGATTTTCAACCGGATGTTTGACATCGCATCTTTTGAGACTGAAGTGTTTACGGAGGTTCCACTGACTCTATCATCGCATCAATGTTCTCCGCAGGTGTACCAGCGTTTATGAATCCTCCCGTCGAGAGTATGAATCCCCCACCTCCGGCCACATTTCGAATAAGGGTTGCGCACGCCTCCGTGACTGTCTGTAAATTGCCCTCCTTGAGAACTTCAAGAGGAGGAATATTCCCGACGAAACAGATCCTGTCCCCAACGATCTCTTTTGCAGCTTGGAGATCAACATCGTAGGCTATGTGGAATACCTCGACACCAGAATCCGCCAGTTGCTTCAGTATATGTGTCGACTTCATATCGTTATGGTACCACCGCCTACAATTTGGAAAGATCCCATATATCTCCCTGTATAATGGTGCAACGAAATCCTCAAACTGTTTTGGAGTTAAGAATGAGGCGGCGTCGTCTGCGATGAATACTCCATAGTCTGTCTCACCCACAACCTCCTCTTGGGCCCTCACCCACACCTTCGCTGTATCTGTGCATACTCTCAAGAGTTTACGGGCGGCTTCTGGATGTTTGAAGAGGTCTATCAAGAATTTGCTCATACCCCTGATCATGCCTGCGATCGTTGTGGGGCCGATGACGAGGTAGCCGAAATCGACTTTAACATCTTTCCCAACATTTTCGATCATGTACCTGTATGTTTCGAGTTGTTTAGGCATCCAGCCGTCACTTGAAGGGTCTGGGGTTTCGAGCCTATCTATATCTTCGAGGTCTGTGATGAAAGGTTTCACCTGGGGATTTCCGGCCGTATCCCAGTAAATCTCCCCGCCCAATGCTGAGGGTTCAACAGTTACACCGCCATCAGCCCACACTGGCGTGAGGTTGTAGAACCTCTCCCTTACAGTCAGCTGGGCCCTCAACATCTTCCTGGGATCTGTATAATACTCCTTCACTGGGATGTTGGAGTAACTTGAGAAGAAAGGCGCGTTCACCATCAATGCGACAGGTGGTCGGTCAGGCTCCTCATGATCTATGGCTCTCAACATTCTCTCTCTATTTATCTGTGCAAATTCTTGGCTGACCATAATGTTTCACACACCCTACTCTCTCCCTATGAGCCTCAAGGCTTTCCTTGCACCGTCTGGTGCATCGTGTCCGTAGGCGTCAGCACCCAACTCTTTGGCCAGCGTCTCTGTGACCGGTCTGCCCCCAACGATCACCTTAACAGCTGGACGCAAACCCGACTCTTGCAGAGCCTCTATCGTCCTCTTCATCGCTGGAAGGGTTGTGGTCAACAGGCATGATAACCCCATTATCTGGGCCCTACTCCTCTTAACCTCCTCTATAAACCGTTCCGGAGGAACATCCACCCCAAGATCTATCACCCTCAACCCCAAAGCAGACATGAATGTAGATACTATGTTCTTTCCAATGTCATGTAAGTCACCATGAACAGTCCCTATAACCACTGTCCCCTTCTCAATAGATGCTGTTTCATCTTCCCCCTTTCTTATGAGGGGCAGAACCTCCGATAAGACCTCATTAACGACTTCACCTGCCATAACAAGTTCACTCAGGAAATACTCTCCTCTATCGTATCTTCTGCTGACCTCTTCCAACGCGAGGCCAACACCCTTGTTGAGGATGGATTCGACAGGCACTCCGGCTTCTACAGCTTCTCTCGCAGCTTTTCGGGACTCTTCAACATTGAGTTCGATAATCTGTTTACGTAGATTCTCAAGCGCCATATCGGTCTGACTCAAACATACTCTCCTTCAGAAAGATTTTGGAGGAACATCTTCAATAATTTTGTATATGTTCTTATGATGATGAAAGTGATAAAAAATGGGGGAAGGGCTTAAGCCTTCTCAAAGTCCAGTCTAGTAGCTATCTCTGTCTCCGTGTCATATTTCCTGATTATGTTGAGTCCCTTAAGCTCTATTATTGTGATATCCATCGTCGCAAGTACTAGGTTTGAGCCTGGTGGCACACCGAAGTCTCCGCCGAGGACATAGTCAGGTTTGGCCTTACCTTCCTCGACACTCGTTCTGTTGACGAGTCCATGCAGATGTATCTTCCGTTTACCATCCTCACCCTGGGTTATTATACCCTGACCACCCAGAAACTCTATTGGACCGTCGAGGACGTAAGGTTCACCGTATCCTGATCCGAGCTTCAGTTGAGGGTTCGGTATCAGAAATTTGAATACGGCCTTCCGCAGGCTACCTATGCAGTCTACGATCACACCGTTGTTTATGTTGTACTGGTCGCAGATCTTGTTCAAACCCTCCATCAGGTCTGTTCCTGGAAGGAGTCGAGCTACTATTATTCTTCCTATCTGCCCCTCACCAGAGGCGAAACGAACCTCACTCATAGATTCCACCAATATCTTATACAGTC
>JAGTQO010000080.1:0-4363 GCA_018396565.1 Candidatus Bathyarchaeota archaeon | reverse complement strand
AACTTTATCGGAGAAGGGCCTCGACCTGGAAGATTTCATAGACTATCTACTATCTCCAAGTTTTGCGTCGACTATCAGAAACCGCCAAAAAAGACTTTGTGCGATGAAATATATTTGAGTGTTTAGAGAAACCTTTTTGGAACTTATTGGATGCTCCAGCCTGTGGAGCTCGGGCCTTCACTGTTAAGAGTAGTAGTTTGCGACCGATCTGAAATTTCAGTATTCCACTGGCTGTTGGTCTGGGCTGGTGCTAGGAAGTTGCTATCGCGGCTACCTTTTCTGTTAAGGCCTTCACTTCCATCTTCAGCTTGGTCACATCCTCAATCAATGTAACCTTGGTCTCTAAAGAGTCGAATCTAGCATTCATCTCGCTTTTAAGTGATGCTATCTCCTTCTCCAAACTCGCAGTTCTAGATTGCAACTCCTTCTCGAGACTCCCAATCCTCGTCTGCATCTCCCTCTCTAGACCCCCGATTCTTGACTGCATCTCACTTCTGAGGGAGGATACCTCCTTCTCGAGACTCGCGGTTCTCGACTGTAACTCCTTCTCTAGACCACCAATCCTTGAATATATCTCGCTTCTGAGAGAGGCGATCTCTTTCTCGAGACTTGCAGTCCTTGACTGCAACTCTTTCTGGAGGCTATCTATCCTAGTATTGATGGACTTCAACTCACCCTCAATCGAGCTGAGCCTAGGCAGAAGAAGCCGTTCAATCCATCCAGGAATCTTCTCAGCCAAAACAGGCACCAAGTAGAAAACGTAAGGTTATTCTCTTATAAATTTAACACTTTTCGGTTCGTGTAGGACAATAAACACGATATGAATATGCGTCTCTCAGCCTCTCGGAGATTTTAGGTTGAACCTATCCAAGGATATCTTAGAAATCTTGACTGATGCTTAAGAAACATAATTTTTGACATAATCTTCTTTCTGGTGGGCTGTGAAAGGGCGCGTCACGGCGGCGAGATTCGTAAAGAGCTTATTTACTGTATGTACTTATGGTTGAAATTATTAAGGCTGAGGTTCTAGAACCTTGGCAAGAAAATTTAGAGGGCGCGCAATGAAAATTTACGGTATAAGAAGGGTTCAATGAAAGCTTTCTGTAAATTCAGGTGAGGCTAACTGGGAAGCATTGAGAGGCTGCATGAAATATGGAAGAAGATTGATTGAATGCTTCTAGTCGACACAAACATCTTCCCCGAACTATTTCTCTGGCAGTTTACGTATCAAAGCATCGAATAAGAAAGAAATATGCAGCTGTAAGAAACGGTTGAACAGTTTTACAGGGCGTTTACGATTCTTCCTAAGGTGCGGACACCTTATGGAGAAATACGAATTTTCTAAAACTGACCTGACACCGAGACTTAACCGGCTACCATCCTAGTTTACGGCTTCGAAACTGGCAAGAGGCTTAAATCTGTATTAGATCATAACTTTTGATTGTGAATGTATCTGGATGCTAGGTGTCAGGTTTGAGCAGCTTACGTTCGTCATCAGGGTACTTTAGACCTCTGGGAGGGTGAGTATGTTGCTGGACAAGAAAGTTTGGCTCCTTCTCATCCTGATAATTGTATCCTTCACAGTTAGATGCAGCGATGTTTTCCATACTTATTTTCAACCTGGAGTCGTTTTGAGGGAGTATGAGAATTTTCTTTCTGGTAGTGGCTTCTTCTCAGACGACAAGCTTTATGCTTTGGCCGGCTGGTTTTATGTTCATGGCACCAGCCCTGACACCATAAATTTTGAGCACCCACCACTAGGTAAATACATTATAGGATTCTCTGAGGTTCTTTCCATGAATCAGGTTCTACTCGGCTTCACCCTGTCGGTTCTGACCTTGATCGTCGTATTCTTGATCTCGAGGAGGGTTCTGTCAAATCTTTCTATGTCTCTGCTTGCACCATTCCTTCTCATTATGGACGGGTTGTATATTGATTTCTCCTCGAGCAGCATGCTCGAGATATATGCGACATTCTTTGCAGCCTTATCTATTTATTTGCTTATGACTTACAGAGATGGTTGGACTACATTTCTTCCATATGTTGCCGTTGGTCTTGCATTGTCTTGCAAGTGGACCGTTATCTTCCTGTTGGCGTTGCCGCTGATCTATTATTTCTCGATTGGGAGGTTGGATAGGTTGAGGTTATACCCTTTATATGTCGGCATCTCAGCATTGACATATACGGCGATCTACATAGTCTTCTTTCTCTCAGGAAATAAAGTGCAGGATTTTGTGAGTCTCCAGTATAGAATTGTTGCTTACCACCATTGGATGAGGTTTGGATTGGGGAGTCCACCACCCCTATACAACCTGCTCAACTTCCTCACAGGTATAGAGGGTCCAACTCAAGTAAGAACCTTGACCGTTAATCCAGATAATAGCATCGCCATGTCTGGTCCTGAGGCTGGATTGAGTCTGATCAGCGCATACAACCCCTTGGCTTGGCCCCTCTCATTCTCAGCCTCGATCCTAGCAGCCTACTACATGTTGAGGGAGGCTAGGGAGGCGACTCCTGTAGCGTTTGCATTCATAATCTTGGTCGCCTCAACATCCTTCGGTAAGACTTTCATCTGGTACCTCCTACCAGGCCTACCTTTCGCATATATCTGCTTGGCCTACATGCTGGACAGGCTGTATCGGGACTCAGGGAATAAGTTTGGGGTCAAGGCGACCCTGATCCTGTATGTTGCTGCTGTAGCCTTCTGGTCCCTCTTCGTTGAGTTGCCACCCTACATCAAACTTTAGAGAACTCATCCAAAAATGGGTTTTCATCCTATCTTGGAACATCAAGTTCTGGTTTCTCTGAATCGACTCAGCAGAAGGAATGCGGCTGCCACACATATCCCTATGACCACTACGACTATGGGTAGGGCTCTGATGATGAGTATTATCAGTGGTGGCCGAGGCTCAACCAGGACGGTGTATGCTCGGCTCCTAGTGTTTGTGGTTTGGGGTGGCCCGCTTATCCAGTCAGCATAGACTATCCATCTCCCATCAATGTTAGGTTTGAACTCGCCATCGAAGAATCCGCCCTCAATGGTTCTGTAGACCCTGTCGATCCTGGTGTTGTTGGGTCCGATGACGATCACTTCGACATGTTCACCGGACCTTTTTGAGTCGACCCAGCCACTCACCTTCACAGGGTCCCCGACCCTGACGATTAGCGGTGAGACTGCAAGTTTCGTCATCGACTCCAGGGGAACACTATCCATGAATCTGAGTTCAACATATCTGTTTCCGTCCAGAACTATTGGGACTGTTCTTGTTGTATAGTTGAAGTATTCAGCTCTGACCCTGAAGTTTCCAAGAAATATCGTCTTTGAACCGTTCACCACCTCGGCTAGAATAGGCTTGACGTACAGGCCCCTCGCATCAGCCTCACCGGTGGCGACAATCTTGCCGAAATAGTCTTCCACAACTATCTTCGCAGGCATTCCGGTTCCAGCCAGGTCTGTGACATTGACCTTAAGATACCAGTATCTCTGAACGGTGACGTTTGTGTCGGCGTAGGTCGGGCCTCAAGCCTGAGGGAACGGTTATTATAAATACTGAACGGTCTCCTGGAGATTTGGGTTTAGACTTCAAGGTTGCAACTGTTAATGCCACTGACATAGCCCTGAGACTTGGCCTCTTAACTGCAGGCCTGCCAATAGTGAACACAGCTATGCTCGGTTCTTTGGTCAAGGCTACTGGTGTGGTGAATATTGACTCTGTCTTTAAGACTATTGTTGAGGAGTGGCCCGGAAGGGCTGGTGAGGTTAATATTGCGGCAGCTAAGGCTGCCTATGAGAACGCTGTGACCGGCTGAATCTATGTTTGGTGAACACATGTTTATTGAATCTTCCGGAGGGGGCTCTTCCGGTCTACCTGTGGCTGAGCCTGTGATTGGCGCCGCTGGAAGAACAGGTTCATGGAGGGTCTATAGGCCCCAAATAGATAAGGCCAAATGTACGCGTTGCTTGTTATGTTGGCTCTTCTGCCCTGAAGGCTGCGTCAAACGTACACATGAGAATGATGTTGAGATAGACCTCAATTATTGTAAAGGTTGCGGGGTCTGTGCTGAGGAGTGCCCATCAAGAGCAATAACCATGATTAGGGAGGAGGATTGATGGTTAACCTCATCCTAGACACTGGAAACCATATGGTCGGCTACGCGGTGAGGGCTGCCAGGGTCCAGGTTATAGCAGCCTACCCTATAACACCACAAACATCGATAGTCGAACAGTTAGCTACGATGGTTGAGACAGCAAAGTTGAAGGCTAGATATATATGTGTCGAGTCTGAACACAGCGCCCTAGCAGCCTGTGTAGGCGCATCCTATGTCGGTGCGAGAACATTCACAGCGACATCATCCCAAGGCC
>JAGTQO010000005.1:5578-34469 GCA_018396565.1 Candidatus Bathyarchaeota archaeon | reverse complement strand
ATTTATGGTGAGAGGAGGGCTAAGGATGTTGCAGGCTACGTTGGGTTAGAGGTCCAGCCAAATATCTAAGGCGTTTTTCTTCATCGTCTTACTCTACTCTTTAAACGGCACTACAGGAGATTCTGATATTTCGGATGGTCAAGTAAAGTTTATATAATTGTTACTTATGGTAACAAAAACTCGACAATAAAAATCAACATCGGAAAGGTGAGAAAAACATGGCATATTTAACGGGACAGCCTGTACTCATTCTGAAGGAGGGAGCCACAAGAAGCAGAGGGAGGGAGGCGCAGAGGTCAAACATAATGGCGGCGAAGATCATCGCTGAAGTTGTGAAGTCGACCTTAGGACCTAGAGGAATGGATAAGATGCTCGTCGACAGCCTAGGCGACGTAACCATAACCAATGATGGAGCAACAATCCTGGATGAGATAGATGTCCAGAACCCAGCGGCGAAGATGATGGTTGAGGTTGCTAAGACCCAAGACGATGAGGTTGGAGACGGAACAACGACAGCAGTGGTTATGGCAGGTGAACTCCTCAAAGGAGCCGAAGAACTCATCGACAACAACATCCATGTGACGACGATAGTCTCAGGCTACAAGAAAGCGGCAGACGAGGCTGCAAAGATTCTGGAGAGCATATCTCAGCCAGTAAGTCTAGACGATAGGGAAACCCTGAAGAAGGCAGCTATGACAGCCCTGCACAGCAAGAACGTTGGAGGAGCCAGAGACCATCTCGCCGAGATAGCTGTAGACGCCGTAAAACAGATCATAGAGCAGAGAGGCGACAGACTAGTAGCAGATGTAGACAATGTTCAACTCGTAAAGAAGATAGGGAAGAGCGTCCTAGACACCCAACTTATCAAGGGTGTAATCATAGACAAGGAAGTCGTCCACCCAGGGATGCCGAAGAGCATAAAGAACCCGAAGATAGCTCTACTCAACTGTCCACTCGAAGTTGAGAAGACAGAGTTCAGCGCCGAGATCAGAATAAGCGACCCAGAACAGATGAAGGCCTTCCTAGATGAGGAGGCCAACATCCTCAGAGGTATGGTTGAGAAGGTTAAGGCTGCAGGAGCAAACGTCCTACTATGCCAGAAAGGAATAGACGACGTAGCCCAACACTTCCTAGCGAAAGAAGGGATAATGGCTGTGAGGAGGATAAAGGAGTCTGATATGGAGAAGCTCGCAAGGGCGACAGGGGCGAAGATTGTGACGAACATCGAAGGCCTGACTGAGAAAGAGCTTGGAACAGCAGGTCTGGCTGAGGAGAGGAGGCTGGGAGAGGACAGAATGGTCTTCATAGAAGACTGCAAGAACCCCAGAGCCGTGAGCATACTCATAAGGGCAGGGCTCGAAAGGTCTGTCGATGAGGCTGAGAGAGCATTGAAAGACGCCCTACATGTCATAGCAGATCTGGTTAGCAAGAACAGAATCGTCCCCGGTGGAGGAGCCGCTGAAGTCGAGGTTGCAAAGAGACTGAAAGAATACGGTTCGAGCATAGGAGGCAGGGAGCAGTTGGCTATAGAGAAGTTCGCCGAAGCAGTGGAGAGCATACCAAAATATCTCGCTGAGAACGCTGGTCTAGACCCAGTAGACATAATGGTAGCCTTGAGGGCGGCACATACAGAACCCGAAGGCTTCTCAGTCGGAGTTGACGTATACTCAGGTAAGACAAAGGACATGCTCGCAGCAGGGGTGATAGAGCCTATCAGGGTAAAGGAGCAGGCTATAAAGTCGGCTATGGAAGCCGCATCCATGATTCTAAGAATAGACGACGTTATAGCGGCGGCGAAGCCTCCTCCAACACCGCCATCCAAAGGTGGCGGGGAAGGAGCAACGCCACCGCCATATTAGGAGGTGAGAATGAGAATGGCTGAAGCAATACCTGCAAGGATCGCCGGGCAACCGGTCCTCATACTAAAGGAAGGAACAACGAGAAGCGTAGGCAGAGAGGCTCAGAGAGCCAACATACAGGCGGCCAGAGTTGTCGCTGAATGTGTCAGAACATCCCTAGGCCCGAAGGGCATGGATAAGATGCTAGTTGCAAGCTTCGGGGACGTAACAATAACAAACGACGGAGCAACCATCCTGAAGGAGATGGATGTCCAGAACCCAGCGGCGAAGATGATGGTTGAAGTCTCCAAAGCCCAAGACCAAGAAGTTGGAGACGGAACAACGACAGCAGTAGTCCTCGCATCTGAACTGTTGACAAAGGCTGAGGAGCTCATAGACAAGGATGTCCGCCCAACAGTGATCGTCGACGGTTACAGGCAGGCTACTGAGAAGGCCCTAGAGATTCTGGACAAAATAGCTATGAAGGTGGCTCCAGATGACAGGAAATATTTGAAGGATGTTGCAGTAACATCGCTGGGAAGCAAACTCGTCTCCGAGTATTCAGACTACATGGCCGATATAGCTGTCGACGCCATACTCCAAGTGGCAGAGAAGACACCTGAAGGTTGGAGGGTCGACGTCGACGATGTAAAGGTTGAGAAGAAGGCTGGGGGCTCCCTGACAGACACCAGACTCATAAAGGGAGTCGTCATAGATAAGGAGATAGTCCATTCAGGGATGCCGAAGAGCATAAAGAACCCGAAGATAGCTCTACTCAACTGTCCACTCGAAGTTGAGAAGACAGAGTTTGACGCGAAGATAAACATCCAGAGACCGGAACAGATGAAGGCCTTCCTAGATGAGGAGGAGAGGATCCTCAGAGGTATGGTTGAGAAGGTTAAGGCTGCAGGAGCAAACGTCCTACTATGCCAGAAAGGAATAGACGACGTAGCCCAACACTTCCTAGCGAAAGAAGGGATAGCGGCCGTCAGAAGGGTGAGTGAGAAGGATATGGAGAAGCTCGCCAAGGCAACAGGGGCGAAGATTGTGACGAACATAGATGACCTCAAACCTGAATATCTGGGTTCAGCGGATCTCTTCGAGGAGAGGAAGATATCGGACGACAAGATGACCTTCATCGAGGGATGCGTAAACCCCAAAGCTGTCTCCATACTGATCAGGGGTGGAACAGAGAGAATAGTAAACGAGGCTGAGAGGTCCCTACACGACGCCCTATGCGTCGTCAGAGACGTTGTTAGGGAGCCAGCCATAGTCGCCGGCGGAGGAGCTCCGGAGACAGAGGTCGCCTCACAACTGAAGAGGTGGGCTGAGAAGCTGACTGGGAAAGAACAGCTCGCGGCAATAAGCTACGCCGAAGCCTTAGAAGTCGTACCTATGACTCTGGCTGAGAACGCTGGAATGGACCCCATCGACATCCTGGTCGAGTTGAGGTCCAGACATGAGAAGGGCGAGAAGTGGGCTGGAGTCAACGTCTTCGAAGGCAAGGTCGACGACATGTCGAAGCTGAAGATCTACGAACCCTTGGCGGTGAAGAGGCAAGTAGTCAAGTCAGCAAGTGAAGCAGCCTCAATGATCCTGAAGATAGACGACGTCATCGCAGCTGGAAAACCGAAGGAGGAGTCTAAGCCACCGAAGACGCCCGGAGCCGAGGAGGAGAAGGAGTCAACATCAGAATTCGACTAGAGAATAAGCAAATAATTGAAAATCAACCGTTTTTATCAACCCCCCATTTTTTTGTTATAAACATTAATTTTGAAACATGTTTAAATAATTCAGCGACGAAACAATGAGTGAAGAAGTGAATATTCTTGAGAACTATGCGTGCAAGTATTTTGGTAGGTTTGATCATTACAATAACACTCATCATGTTTCGGCAGAGTCCGATCGGCAGTGTTGAGGCCCAAACCTACAATTGGGTTGCATGGTACTACCCCTACTCTCTACGTACAGCCCAATACTCGGTGAAGATCACTGTTTCAGGGATACCGTCAGAGTCAGCGGCGACAGTGAAGATCGACGGCAACGCAGTCGGAACCATATCTGGAGGCTCAACGAAAGAATTCGAGGTCCCAGCCACGGTTCCACATACATTCGAGGTTGAAAACTACATATCCGGAGCCGCCGGCGTGAGATACTACTGTAAGGAGGCATCTTGGACCTTGGACAAGATCAGGGAGGTGCCATACCCCTACTACCCATACCACCCATACCCAGTAGTCTACAAGATAAACTACACATCAGGCACAGTATATTACTATTACAGTTATCCAAGCTTCTATTACTACCCATACTACTATCCAGACCCCTACGTCAAGCCGAAACTCGACGCCGGCCACACATTCACCTATGAACCTGAGTACATGCTGACTGTTGAGAATCCTCACGGTTACTCAGTCGAGAAGTCAGGTTGGAAGGCGAGGGATACACTCATAGTCTTAACTACCCCTGAGAGGATTGAGAAGTCGAGTGTTGAAAGGAATGTATTCAAAGCTTGGAATGTAGACGGTTCAGAGGTAGGCAGCAGCACCTTAACATTGACCATGAATATGCCGCATAAAGTAACAGCAGTCTATAAGACACAATACTATTTGGAGGTTAGGTCTGAGCTCGGTCAACCACAAGGCTCAGGCTGGTACGATAAGGATGCCACAGCAACGATCTCGGTGACACCTGAATTATCTATGCCAGGATTGTGGGGGGCCTTGGGTGCAAAACATGTCTTTGCAGGTTGGATCGGCCCAGCTGAACCTCAGAACAGCCCAACAGCGAAGGTCACGGTCAACAGCCCATTGACTGTATCTGCTGACTGGAGGGGAGATTATACAACAGCCTACATATGGATAGCGACCATCATATCAGTGATAGCTGTGGCATGCGTACTTGCCATTCTAATAGTTAGGAGAACCCTGAAGATTCCAGGAGGGGCCACTACAGAGCAGGCTCTGGAGAATCTGAAGCTCAGATATAGTAGGGGAGAGATATCGAGAGAAGAATATTTGAAGATGAAGAAAGATATAGAGAAGGGTTAACTCTTCCAAGTTTGAACACCTACTCCTGATCAAGCCTCAGTCTGAAAGTTAAAGCCCTGACAACCGGTACGCCGATGATAGTTGAGGTAACAACTATGACCAGCCTCTCGAAAGGGTAGAGCCAGAAGACTATGGTCCAAGCGTTGACTCTTGCAGACTCGGAAAGGAGGGGGAGAATTATCGACGCGTAAAGTATGCTTCCGGTCAAGTGTTGAGCCAAGGTTCCAACCAAAGATATCACAGAGAAAGACAAGGCTGCATAACCTACTCTGCGGTTGAAGAGGTTCCTCACAGCGTAACTCCCAACCGGCGTGGACAAGATGATCAAACCCACCAGATGCAACCAGAAGAATGGGAATGGGAGGCCAAGACCGGTAGATGCCGAAACGTTCACCGTGAGTAAGGTGTATGGGTGTACAGCGAACAGGATCATTAAGAGCAGGTATAGGGTTGACGCATGGAGTCTCAACTTTCTTGTGAGGAGGCCGACGATGAGGCTGTTCAAGGCGGCGGGTGTAAAGTCTAGACCGTAGAATACAGGTGGCCTGCCTGCAAAATATCCTATGAATGTCCCAACGACTATGCATGGTATGCTTGTGTATGGGCCCAGTAGGATCCCGTATAGGGAGGCTACGAAGTCGGATGCTGAGAAACGAGCCCCTGGAACACCGATCATGGGGAATGTTGGAATTATTCTCAACACCGCGTAAACAGCGGCCAAGGTAGCTGTCAACATCAAGGTCTTCGTCTTAAAGGTCTTAAGCCCCATCTGAAGTCAACCCGCAAATCTTACCGTCCAATGTTTAAATGTATTTTCATCAAATTCGATCTATATATTCTCCGAAGTCGAGTTTGAAGTCTTGAATATAACACTTACCAGTCTCCAGGGCTATCTTAGCCTTTTCAAGCTCCTTACCGAGATAGAATGCGTGTTCAAGACGGGTCACTAATCTACTATCGATGAGTGTATCGATCAGGCCTTCAGGGTCTGAGCCCTCAATGTAAAGGTCAGGCTCAACGGCGCCGTATGGGTAATGTCGCATAACTATCTGGCCCCTCTCGCGGTCAAGAGATATTTTGAATGAGCCACCTGGATCTCCTATCTTCTTCCTCCTCCTACTCTCCACCTTAATCTGCTTCATCTCACCAGGTGCCCGGTGAGGCTCCTCCCTCCAAGTCTTCTCCTTCATCCTGAGCAGGTTGAGACCAAGATCCTTGGGCGGGGTCTTCCTATATCTTGCAATCTCCACCATCCTTGCAGCTGTAACCGCCTCCTTCACCGAACCCCTTGTCTTGATACTGGCCTCAGTTGTTAGAATGATGTTGGCGCCAACCTCAGATGCTAAGCATGCGAGGAGGAGGTTTACTCCATAACTGTCGCCGTCCAATAGTTCGGTGACGTTTCCAGAACCGAAGAGCATAGGTGTTCGGGGATCTAACTCACGATACTTCAGATAGGCTGAGAGCGATTTTGCGGTACCCATCGTAAGCGGCGGATCGAGTATAGGGTCTGCAATCAATTTCTTGAAGCCTAAGCTTCGGGCCATGTTCATGTTCTCAACAAGTTGCTCGACCCTTGCGAATGGATCATGGGAGAGTATGCCACCCCTCCCAGATGAGGTTACGACGACAGGAGTCTCCTTGACATGTTCAGATAACTCACACATGTTCTCAGCGTTTACGCTCAGGATCAGGTCTGCACCAGCTTCTACAGCAGCCTCTATCTCACTCGGATCTGCGGTATCTATACTCACAGGTTTCGAGATGGAGCCCCTCAAAACTTTAACTATCCTCGCAGCCTCCCCCTCATGCCCACCACCCGCAACCATCCCAACATCTATTATATCTGCTCCAGAATCTTCGAAGCGTTTCGCGATCTCCACAACCTCCTCTGGAGGATAAGTTGGCGCATCCACTATCTCAGCGAGAACCCTCATTGGGAGGCCTGGACCAACCTTCACACTCCTCTCTCCCACACCTATTGTCAATGTGCTTTCCTCGCAGGCATTCATCTCAGCCTCCATCTCTATCCTAATGAGGGTTGCCTCAACCTCCCTCCTAGTAACTTTTCTGAGTATCTCATCGGCAGGCCTAATTGTTGAGAGTCTTATCTTACCGATCATGTTGATGGTTTGGGGTAGGTCGGCAGCGTTTTTTGGTCCCTTCCAACATCTCAAACCCGTCTTCTCAGTCACCTTCGACGCGTCTCCCTTCACCAAACCTGGGATGAGTATACAGTCTACTTTCGATAGGCTCCTTCCCTGAAGTTTCCAGGCGATGTATGTAGGAGACATCAGGGATGCGACTTGAACCGGAAGGTCACAAACCTCATACTCCAGGCTTGTTCCCTCCAAGACCTCCCTCACGATGTCTTTAGCAAGCTGACCCGTAACAACAAGAACTCTCAAAATTCCATACACCTCTCCGACTTTTTCAAGTCTTATTGTAGACTTTTACCTCAGCACCTTTATTGTTCGGTCCGGTAATGTAGACTTCTCCTCCACCGAAACTTTCAAGTAAGTCCCTCAGCTCAGCCTCCAATGTTCTGGTTTGCTCATTCTTTTTGATGAGGCCGTACGCTGTTGGGCCGAAACTACTCTGCCCCGCACCGTAGACTCCACCTTCAAGCATCATTCTTATACACTCCCTCGTCGCAGGATGCATCAGGTTTCTGGCCGCCTTCGCGAAGCCTAGGTCTTGTAGCTCCGTGAGGCCTGAGCCGAAAGTCTCTATGTCCCTCTCAATTATGGATGGTAGGAGCTTCATGAGGATGATGCGGGTTATCATGCCGACCTCAACTGCTGGGATGGGGCAGAGCCTTTTGAATATCTCCCTCTCCAGCCCTCCATGGATTCTACTCTCAACCTTCGGTGTGGCTACGATGAAACACCAATCTTCTGGAAAGTCGTATCTTAAAAGAACCTTCGCTGGTGGAGCGTCTGAGGCGCTCGATGGCAGATAATCTTTCTTCTCTTTATTCTCACCGAAGCTGTGTCCACCGTCAAGGATGAGTCCACCTTTATCGAATGCAGCGACTCCTATGCCTGAGGTCCCGCCCCTACCCATTATCTTGGCCAACTCGTAGACCGTTAGGTTCAGGTTTAAAAGTTTGGATATCGATGTTGCCACTGCTAGGCTGAGTTGGGTATCTGAGCCGAAGCCTACATGTGCTGGGATGGTCTCCTTAACCTGTATTGATACGCCTCTTCCGGATTTTACCTTTGTTAGGAACCGCCTCGCCATTTCTTCGACTCTGCCTTCAATGTCACCAGTCACCTCAACCTCTCCACTCATTGAGGCTGAGAGGAATACGTTGGGTTTATCTATGGCTACCCCTAGACTTCCGTCTACTCTTCCAAGATCCCCGTTCATATCTATGAGACATATGTGTAGTCTCGATGGGGTCTTGACTGAGACCTCTACCCTTCCTCCAGTCTCCAATCCTCTTCTCAATCTCTCTGATTGCGGTTGCATACTCGGTTTTAGGTGAGACTCTCTCAATAACATCTTTATAATAGTTTACCAGCCGAATAAGTCTCTAAGCCTCCCTCACCTTATTATTGGCCAGTAGCATCTTGATCCTTGTAGCATGGATAGCAGCTTCAACCAGGCCGTGTGATGCCCTGCAGTAAATATTTGGTATGCCATGATCCGGGTAGGTTGCCTTTATCTTGAAATTGAGGGTGGTATAGTCTAAGCCCCGTCTGGAATCCATCAATTCGAGCTCGATATATCCATCTGCCGCTCTTATTCTTGGGGCGTCGACATGTTCTGCTTTGCAATATTTGACTGGGGGAGGCTTGCGTGTTTTGAGGGCTGTCACGTAGAAGAGTATTGGGTCAGAGGTTATGTTTGCCACTGCGCACTTTCTGAAGAGTATATTGTTCAGGGTCTGTGAGCCCTTATATATCCTGGCTTGTACCCTACCGTCTCCCAGATACTTTATCCCTATGGGTGCGCAGTTCGGTGTGTTGTCAGGATTGTATGTGGAGAGGATGGTCTCGTAGATGACTCCTCTTTTAAGATTCGATTTATCCTTCAAGATCCGTTTTCGGTCCTTTAAGGCTCTGGAGGCTGAGCCTTCCAGCTTTTAATCAGACTATTTCGATGTCGGTTCCCAAGGCTTGGCCGGGGAGGCCTCTTCTGAATCTTCCAAGGAGTGTTCCGTTCCTTCCGTGGACCGATATTATTCTACCGACTATTCTCTTACCGGTCTTCGAAGTCCAAACCGCCCTACGACCGATATACTTTGAGGCTGACTCAGCGCTGTCGACGTTTGGAAGCCCTATCAGGATGTGAGTGTGCTCCTGCCTGTGCATTCCAGTCTTGAAGTTAAGTATCGTTCCAATAATCTTCTCTATTTTGGGCTTGACCCTCTTTTTGGCCTCTAATTCTCCTGTGAATTTCTGCTTCTGCAGTATATCGGTTATAAGTCGGGTCTTCAACTTTTTGCTCGGCGATTCTATCCCAAGATCCTCTGCTAGACGCCTCAGCTCGGAGACCTTCATCTTCATCAATTCAGCTTCATCTAGGCTTGAATTAACCGTCTGTCTCAACCTCCGGAGACTTTTACATCCGAATGTTAAGTGCCTCTTTTTAATCTTCAGGTCAGATACAATTTTCTGAAAGTTTGATCTGCCGCTTACGAGGCGGAAATCGGAAGGCCTCAATACTTCAGAAGGAGACATATTAGATCGGGCATCCCACATGCCAGTCAGGGTAATCTTGATTTTGGAAGTGGCTCTAGGTTTGAAAGTCTTCCTGTTTAATAAAGAAATTTTACATTAAGATTCTTCTAGGATTCTGTCGACTATGTAGGTTGGTTCGAAAGGTGTCAGGTCCTTATAATCTTGGCCTGTCCCTATGAAGATGACTGGCTTTTTTGTGATGTGGGATACTGAGATTGCGCTTCCACCTTTAGCGTCTGCGTCGAGTTTCGTCAGGATTATTCCATCTATCGGTACTGACTTACTGAAGGTGAGAGCTTGCTCTACGGCGTCGTTTCCTGTCAGGGCGTCGACTATTAGGATTGTCAGGTCTGGCTTTGCGATCCTGACTATCTTAGCCATTTCATCCAGAAGGTTCTTGTTCGTCTGCATTCTGCCGGCTGTATCTATCAGGACCACGTCTATTCCTTGGGCTCTCGCATGGTTTATTGTGTCGTAGGCCACTGCGGCTGCGTCTGAACCATATTTATGTTTTATGGCTTTGACACCGAGTCTCTTTGCATGTTCCTCGATCTGTTCTATTGAGCCTGTCCGGTATGTGTCTGAGCATGCCAGAACCGTCGTGTAGCCTCTACTCAAGAGTAGGTGGGCGATCTTAGCGATGGTCGTCGTCTTACCAGTTCCATTTATTCCAATGAAGACCATTACAGCAGGTTCCCTGTCAAGCCTCTTATTCTCTACGAGATCGAAAAATTCATTCACAGTGCTTCTGCCCAATGTTTCGAGGAGGACCTCACGTAGAAGTTTCTTACCGGCCTTCTTCGGGTCACTGAACCTCTTGATCTGGGTCTGCTCGAGTTTAATTTTCAGTTTCAGGCATATGTCCTCGGCGACAGGGTATGCGACGTCATTCTGTAGGAGAGTAATCTTGAGTTCCTCAAGCAACCTGCCTATGGTCTTGTCGTCAAGGTCTGTTCTGGAGGCTTTCTCCAGAAACTCCTTTAGACCCATCTTCAACTTATCGAACAATCCTATACACCAAGAACTTCTCAGGCTTTCTGGGGTTGGCTCCTAGACTGCGCCTCAATCAGCCTCGAGAGTCTAACCTTCGAACTCTCTATGTTGTTGAGTAGCTGGATCAGCTGTTGTTGGAGGCTGCTGCTGAGCTTCTCAAGCTCCTCCTGCCGGCTCTTCAAGTCTTGAATCGACGATTCTATACTCTTCTCTATGCATACTCCTGCACCTACACCTGTTATTGCGTTCCCAACGTCTGTGAGGGTCATCCTCAAGTATGACCCTGCTCCCACCGGAACGAGAACCTCTGTTCCTTTGGGGCAACCCTTAACACCTTCGAGGGCGTTGGCGGCTAAGACGGTCTCACCCAAAGCCGCGTTCACGATGTTTAGTCTGGACTGTATGAGGTCCGCTGAGCCCTCCATCATCCTCAGCTCTAACAGTGTCTTCCTCAACTCTTCATCGGCTTCAGCCAAACCTCTCAGCCTCCAAATCTCAGGCTCTCTATTCCTTCTTCTCCTCAATCTTTAATATTCTTATCTCGAACCTCTTTGCTCTGTGTCTGCTACCGACATCGCATAGGAGCCTCTCAACAGCCTCCTCCTCCCTGAGCCCCTTAACCTTCTTCGTGAACCTTATCAGGCCTGTTGGCTTCTTGACCTCTCCTGCAATTATGAAAGTCTTTACTTCAGACATATCATCAACCACCTATCTCCATTTTAAAGGTTCATCGTCTGGGATATTATCATCAGCTCCTTGCCTTGGGTCAGGGGTCCAGCGACTGCTCCATGGCTCGTAGCTAAGAGACCTGACTTCACGTATGGGACACCACCGTTGACCGTGCAAGGTTCAACCTTCACCTTCAAGACCTCACCTATAACCTTCTGCTCATCGCTTGTTATCAATGGGTGTGTTATAACCCCTTTGTTTGTGGCGACCCCTAAGGAGCCCACATAGGGTAAACCTGCTATACTGCACCTAACCACCTCCACCTGTAGGAGGTTCTGTAAGGTGTTGACTGTCTTATCTGTGAAGGTCGGATCGACTATCGCTCCCTTATCATTTGCTAGAATAAGGTTACCCAGCGCCGTCTTCCTCTCATCCAGGGTCTGAACGTTTATGTCTGTCATCCTCCTCAGCTCTTCGAGCTCATGGTCCATGATCGTATGTGGAAGAGCCAAACCGTTGCTGTTCCCAGCCAGCATAACCCCTAGAAGGTTTGAACCTGCAATGTTCACCTCGTAGACGTCGACGTTCAGACATTCAGCTATTCTCCTCTTCTTCCCAGGAGGTGTGGAGGCCGGAACCGCAGCGAAGCCTTCACATGCGAAACAGTAGACGCCTATATTGGGGCTTCCGAAGATATCTGCATATATTATCGCCATGCCTTACAGGCCGACCTCCATCCAAGATCAAGGAATCCAACAATACATTATTCTCGGTAGTATATCATCTCATCGCTTAAGCCGAGGAGCTCCCGACTTGTTGAAAACGCACACTCCTTGATCCCCAGCCTCACGGCGTTCATCCAAACCAACATTTGTAGATGCAAAGTTATTCTGATAGAGGCTTCAACCCTATCCCCACCGTCCATAGTTAGAAGGACTGTCCTGTAAGATTTTTCTGAGAGGAGTCTGTGAAGCTTCTCAGCGAGATGGTCCTTCGGACCATCCTGAATTATTATGGTGAGATCTCTTCTGGTCAGGCTGAAGAGATCCGTATGGCTGAACTGTTCGGTCAACTGAGCTTGAGTCTTAGAGCCGAGGACCTCTAGAATCTTGGCTTTACCATATATGGCGAATGGGTAGGCTAAGCCTGTGCCGACTATGAATGTTGCTGATTCAGGATCTAGGGTAACTCCGGCAGCCCATAGTTTGGCCTCATCATACATATCCTGGAGGTCGCATATTCCCGGTAGGGGTTTTATTCTGGAGTATGATGCTAGGAGGCTCATTGTGAAACTCGATGTTCCAGGGGTTAAATGTCCTGAGCTTCTATATTTCAACTCTATCAGGTCGTCGCAGCTTCTCGCCAGGACGCTGTTCACATTGGCGGTTATAGCTGTAACCCTTGCAGCACGACCCTTAACTATCCTAGCAGCATCAATGTTGCTTCCAGTCCTGCCCGAGACTGATATCACGTAAAGATGCTTCCCATCGACTATCCATGGGCTCCTGGATAATTCGTATGGGTCTGTGGAGGAGGACCTGTATCCGCTATATATCTCAGCTGCAACTGCTGCAGCATATGAGTCTCCTGCACCTGTAAAGACATACCTGCACCCATTCAACTCTAAAATATCTGGAGGAGGCAATGTTGAGAGGTAGTCGATGTATGTCGGTATGTCCTCAACCTGATATTTGATCTCGAGACCCATAGACTCTACAGTACCTGGCAACTATCATCCAACCGAATCGTACAAGTTTATAGCCGCTGAAGATCGCAGTCTTCATGAACCCGAAACTTTAGCCGCCTCCTCACCGAGGCTGCATCTTGGATACTTACATTCCAAACATTCTGGAGGTTTGGTTTGGGGTTGCGCAGTACCTTTGACAGATCTGGCGAGTTTAAGTGTTTCCATCACGCTCTCTTCAGGTCCCTTGACTATCAGGGTTACGGCGCCTTCAGCCCCATATACTCCTCCAGCTCCTATCGGTATCGCTTCAGCGCCGGTCAAGATCTGAATGGCCTTAACCTCGTCTACCACCATCCCTGGAAGAGGTAGGAGGCCTACTGGCATACCCATGGAGTAGTCCATCCTCCCTATCCCAGCCTCTGAAGCTGCCCTAAAGATTGGGGTAGGTATCAGCTTCTCCAGCCCCACAGGGATCACTATGTTGACCCCTCTTGCCGACGCTATTCCGATAGCCTTTCCAGCCGTTCCACCTATTGGGCTGCCTAAGAATATACCTGCATTCCCTTGAGGATCTAGAGCGTTCGCTCCCTTGATGAATACGTCTCTCGAACCCATCATGTTGAGTGTTTGATCCAGTGTCAAATCTTCACGTAGTAGACCTTTCTCGAAGACCCATACCCTGGCATATCCACGCTGCCTTATGGAGTCCAGCATCTCCTGCATTATACATGTCCCCCTAGGAATCGTTATACCACAACCATAACCTTCAGTTACCCTCCTATTCAAGAGCTCCTCCAGGATGAAGGCGCAGGTTGTGCTTGCACCTACCAGGATAATCCCTTCACTTTTGGCTCTCTTCACAACGTCTAGAGAGACGACTGCTTTGGCTATAAGCTTCTTTGATTCCGCTGGTGTGAGAGTAATCTGTATACGCATAACTGAATTTTAAGGGTAATTTGCTGAAAAAAGTTTTGGTATGATCATAAATCCTAGGATAGCTTGAATATGTATGAACTGGATTCTATAGAAACATTCGCATCTCAGTTGTAGGCTTGAAACCCATCGACTCATATAGATGTCTACTCGCATCCACAGCATGCAATGTAAGGGTCTTAAACCCATTAGATCTACCCCATTCCAAAATAGTTTCAAGTATTACTCTGGCCAGACCTCGACGTCTATGCTCAGGCTCAGTATATACGCTGTGGATGTAGATGTAGCGTAGGGTATCATCTTGAGGTCTAGGTGGTTGCTCATAGATTGAGATTCCACCACCGGACGCTACCTCGCCATCCTTCGTCTGTATAAGCCATGCCTTGAAATTACCAGCTGGCAGAGCCCTCCTGACATATCTCTCATACGCCCTATCCATCGAGTCGAGTGCCTTCTCGTCCCTGGCACCAATCGCCTCCATAAACATAAGTCTCCTATGCCGAACCAGAACCTGAATATCCTCTAACGTCGCCTCACGCAAGATATACTCACCAAGATCTTTGATCACAGACACATATCACACCTTCCATAAATCCAAGTGCCTAAACTGGCCTAAGACTAGCACGATTTCTAAAGCTTTCCCTTAAAACACCCAACCAGGCCTTCCCTGTCTACAAATACTATTTGAACAATTTCAAAGATACTTCTCAAAATTTTAAATATAAGTCGAAGGCTAACAGAAAATACAAGTTTCGGAGTATATCACTCCATGTATAAAAGAAGACTTTTACTCATACCAATTACATTTTTGCTTCTTGTCCAAGCAGTTAACGCCGCACCAAGTGGAACAATAGATCAACCTGTTGGGACGGTTGCTGATAACGTACTGGTTTTGGGCGGAGAGGAAGATGTGACGGTTCTTTTAAGAATTCGGCTGGCGCAGTTGTCAGTGATGTTGCGTCAACGATACAGTATATAACTCTTTCAGCGGCAAATCTAAACCCGACACGTACCATAATCGATACCACAGATGCGGATTGGGAGATATATAGGCCAGACTCAACCCCTAGAGCCAGCGGCACTGTCTCAGTATCGCTAGAAACCAACGCCATCTACTCCCCATACTCCACATCTCAAACCGTATACATGTATACTTGGTCTCTCGGAAAACCTGGAGACGGTCTAGAGGCCTATACAAGCAGCGACCAATTCAGTGATGGCCTCAAGATACTTAGGCCTGGGGAAACTATTAAGCTGAAGGTAAAAATGAAATGTCAAAATGTGGTTGGCGACACCAGAGTCTGGTTCTTCTTCAGAGCTACCGAAGCTGAATATCAACCTGGAAGCTACCCAACGGACATTAATTCAATTCCTTTAAACATGCGAGCTAATCTCTACTATTCCAAGTTGCCTGGCCCTGACCAAACAAAGTATTGGCTGCCACTCCACAACAGTTACGATCCTTACGATCAAGGTATTGGGACAGGACACAATTTCGACCAGAACTCTTGGAATAGAGGATCGACTACCCATGCTTTCGCAAAAGGAAATAAGCTCATACATCAAAAACCTAAGGAAGACCCCACCTTCTCCTTCCACATATGTGGCGAGAAATTTGAGGATTCTAACAGGAATGGGTTGTATGATGTTGAGGTTGAGCATGGAATAGGCCTGCTTCTTGGAGGTTCATGGGTTGAGCCTGGGGTCACGTTTGTACTCTTGGGGCCAGATATGAAGACGAAGGCAACAGAATATTATCCAGAGCTAAGTTATCCCCCTCCAGAGGATGCGCACCCAGACATTCTTCAATCTGGTGAGAACGGGCTCAGAGGTAGCTACTGCTTCAACCTAGTAGGAGCTATAGAAGGCAAAACATACACATTCTATATTAGGGAGGAGACCCCAGTTGGCAGAGTCGCGACGACTGCGACACTCATAGGACCGATAACCCTCGTAGCAAGTGATGACGGCCCACGGGAAAGCATCAACAACCATTTCGGAAACATAGCACCTAAACCAGTAGGCGGAGTCTACATGCCTGTAAACAAACTTGCATTGTTAATGCCTTACCTGGCATTTCTGGGGCTTATCTCCACATTCATTCTAATAGCAATTAAAAGTAGAAACAACTGAAGGATCTATAAGAATCTTCAGCTTACGATTCTGCAGAGCGTCTCCTGAACTTCCCTTAAGACGTGTCTCAAATAGGTGAGGCGGAAACCCTTCACCCCCCATGAATGTAAGGTTCCGTAATATCCAGTAGCCTCCGATAAAATAGTTGCAAATATTGGTGGGATCACAATGAGCAGAAAGAGATGGGTAAAGGCTCATAAATCTATACGTAATCGGCGAGCGTAGGTTGGTGGTCTCCTAACACTAAATTTATGGCGCCGCCGAAAGGATTCATACTAAATTCAGTACGAGTCTTGATATTTTCTAAATGTGATGCTATCTCCTAGTTCTCATTCCGGCAACATGCCCCCTCCTTCGCCCAAAAAGTGTATTTAGTTGGTTTAAATCCTGAGTGGCCGAGACTCTAATGATCTAAACTGAATCTAAGTCTCTTGATATAGGTATTGCTTAGGGTTCGTCGGCTAAGACAGCTATGGACCATAACGCAGACAATAGGATCATGTACAGGATAGGGACAGACGCCATGAGATTGGAATTCAAAGTCGAGTATAGTTATGGGCATACCGATATCAGCAAAAGGAAAATCGATTTGCTTCAGAGCGTAGACAAATTTACTTGGGAAGTGGGAAAATCATCGAGATTGAGAAACCAAATAAAGGAACATCCTACATTGAAAGAGTGAGTCCTTCTTATTCCATAAGCTGAGAGATACTCCATCACAGACCTAAATGGTGGCTAAGCCGTCTATATGCGTACTTGGATGCGAATACTCAACTTACAGCGCATAATAGCGTTTTGCACTAACTAACGAGCTAGTAGTAAGTGTTGCACTAGAATTTGGGAACGTATCCGATCCTGACAAAGAACCTGCGGGGATTGGTGAACATTCAGCTATAAAGAAATATCCGTACTGAATTCACCATGAGTCTAACAGTGGCCTTCAAGCCTGCTTCTAACTTCCTCTGGCATGGTTTTCGGGCAACCCCCGATTATTATTAAGAAGCTCCATTTATCCAATCTGAACCTGTATTCCTCTGGAACCGCCTCATATGTTATAAGTTCTTTATATCCCTTGAACTTTTTCTGATCGTTTATGGAGAGCTTGCCGGTAAGCAGGGCATTGAATATGGTTATGTAGGCTCCAAGCATGAACCGCTCAGATGCGCTCAACGCTTTCATGTCGCAGATCAGATGGAAAAGCCACCTGGTCGAATAGATGATCGGTGTATGCACCCCATGGGCGATTGTGAGCAGGGGTTTCTCATCATGCAATTTAGGTGAGGTCCACATGACCAGCCCCCTCCAATGGTAGCGCGTGGAGACGTAGACGCCATCACCCCTCTTTTCGACCTTGACGGGCTCATAATCGAAAGGTTTGTAGAGGTCTAGGTTCCAGAAGAAGTAGTGAACCTCCTGCACCTTCAGCCTTTCAACGAATACCCTCCTGGGCGTGAAGTCTATTAGGACGATTTCATCTCCGCTTGATAGAGTAGACCGGCCTACCTCCAACCCTGTCCATTTCTACGAGCTCATCCGGATGAATGAGCGCCACTCCCCCCTCCTTCAACAGGTTAAGGTTGTTGAGGGTTAGAGCTGCCTCCAGCGCTCGGTCAACGTAGGGCACAGCCTCTTCCCCGCGTCCCGAATAGGATTTCATCGAGGCTTCCTTAATGTACTCTCTTATCAACGTGATTCCCTCCCTCTCCAGTTTCGAGAGGCTTGGAGAGGAAAGCATCTCATCCAGCCTGTCCACCGTATCAACCATGGATTTAAAATCCACCCTCAAACTAGTTATGGGACGGCGCTCGCTCAAGGCTCTCCTAAGCTCTTGCAAGTAATCCGTCAAAGTCTCCACCGCGTAGGGCTTAACCTTCATCCAACCACACCATGCATTGTATGTGTTATTCTGAAGACGTAGGTATAAATGCTTATGTTGGATGTCGATATTAATCAAATTTTAATCTTTGGATTTTCATAGGCTAATTAGGAAAAAACGCCAACTCACTAATAAATTTTTTAGACTCGAACTAAATTTGTGGCGCCGCCGGAAGGATTCGAACCCTCGACCAACGGGTTGCTGCAGCCATTGAATAGGTGTTTAACAGCCTCAGCCCCAACCTTTGAGAGGTTTGGGTCCGCTGCTCTACCACTGAGCTTGCGCCTACGCCACTTCAGACGTAAACGGCGGCTCAACCATCGGCGGCACCAACCATCAACATTTACGTGAGGTATTAAAATATTTGGTAGACATTCATATACATATTCGGTAGATGCTAAACAGTCGCAGGAAGAAATATTTTATAACCCATTAAGTTCCTTCATTAGATATGGGTGAGGGGCCCGTAGCTCAGTCCGGTCTGGAGAAGCCACGGAGAGAGCGACAGATCGAAGGTCGATGCTCATAAGAGGCTGAGTGACCTGTTGGTCATGGGTTCAAATCCCACCGGGCCCACCACACAGTAAGCTTTAAACATCCAGATTTCATATTGGATGGAAAAATCTTCCGCGAAGGCTCCAAGAAACTTTTGCTGTTGAAACGTGTCGGTCGACCATAACATCGCCATGTTTCATTGAGTTCGGTTTATTCAAGATCTTTACCGAATCTTTCCTGCCATTGTCTAAACTTTCTCCATAATAGTCATGATTAAAGGTATGGATCAAATTTCACACATTTGACTGCCAGCCTCAATAACAGTCTTAAGTCGCCTCCACACGGATCTAGGTTCTTACAGAGGGTCCGATCTAGATTGAGTTTGCATAAAATTCATCGCAAATGGATCGTGTTCATATCCTCATCACTACTATATTTTCTCGCATATTTTCACAGGGTCTCGGCGACAGTCATAGTTGAGGATTTGATGAGGGACTTCTCTGCGAGCGCTACGTCTATAGGCTTCCTGACATCCCTATACTTTTACACTTACGCAGCCATGCAGCTTCCAGCCGGTTTACTCGTAGACAGCCTCGGACCGAGAAAGATCCTGACATTCTTCTGCCTCATCACAGGTTTCGGAACATTGACCTTCGCCCTCTCCGGCAACCTCTCCATGGCTATGCTTGGAAGGACCATGATCGGATTAGGTGTCTCAGTAGCGTTTCTATCGTCAGCGAAACTTATAGCGTCCTGGTTTGATGTCGGAAGTTTCGCCAGTGTAACAGGAATTCTCGTATCTATAGGAAATCTCGGAGGGCTCGTTGCTTCGGCACCATTTGCCATTATGGTCACAGGCCTCGGCTGGCGGAACTCTTTCCTAGGAATAGCCTTATCCACCTTAACATTGACTTTGGCCTTATGGCTTCTGGTTGAGGATGATCCCAGCGGAGTATCCAAGCGATATCGTGAGGTTTGGTTAGATCATGCGTCAGAAAGGTCTGGAGATAATTTCAGACCATCGAAGGGTTTAATCGAATCTATTAAGAACAGGAACTTCTGGTTCGCAGCATTCCCACCTTTCTTCTACTTCGGCTCATTCATCAGCTTTCAAGGGCTCTGGGGTGTCCCATACCTGATGCAGGTCTACGGGTTCGGTAGGGTTGAGGCGAGTGGAATGATCATGCTGGTTGCTTTAGGATTCCTCACCGGCGCATCCTTCTGGGGTTTCGCGTCAGACAGAATCTTCCATTCCAGGAGGATGGTGTATCTCTTAGGTTCGATCCTTTTCACCTTAACCTGGTTCATGGTTACTTCTCCCAAATTACAGGCCTTGAGGCTGGGTTTCTGGATGTCTCCGCTGCTATTTATGATGGGGTTCACATTTGGAGTGATGCCGATAAGCATCGTGATCGTCAAGGAACTATATCCACGGGATATGATGGGTGTGGCGACGGGCTGCGCGAACGCCATACCCTTCATTGGAATAGCGATCTTCCAGATGCTCCTAGGTTATTACTTGGATACTTACGGTCTTGTCAAGGTCTCTGGCGGCATCAGAATATTCTCACCAGACTCCTTCCATAATGGCTTCACCATCTGCTTACTCACATTGATCGTCGCCGTCGCTTTGACCTCCATGTTGGAGGAGACCAGAAGATGCAACAGATAAAACTCAGACATCTAGCAGATGGTCGATTTGAGGATACTCCTTATATTTTAGTCGGAGCCTCTAAATTGCCTGTAGGGGATTGAGGGTGCCGACTGAAATATTCGACGAGGAGACTTTCATAAAATTGTCGGAGACAGCCTCGGAGTGTAGGGTGAGAAGGTCAGGGGAGATTGTCAAGATGAAGCTCAGAACCCCTAAAACCCTATACACTATGAAGGTCGATGGTCCAAAGGCTGAGATGATCATTAAGAGACTTGCATGTGAAGTGGTTGAGGTCTAAACGATTTTCATTTCATCCTCCATGGGCTGTAGGTATAAGAGTTACCTTATCCCCATCCCTGAGGATAGTTTCAAAACCCTTCAATAATCCTACCTCAACATCATTGACCAGAATCAACATGTTACGTCCAAATTCTTGAGGTTGACCTGCATTAGAGGTATCTTCCACTCTATTCACCATCTCAAAGACCCTATCCAAAAGATCCGTGATGCTGGTTTGTTCCGGAACCTCCAGATCAGTCTCATCCATCTTCGCAGCCCACCTGAAGGTTCCGATGAATCTGACCCTGACCCTAACCATCGAACCACCATCAGTTCACTACAGCCTCAACTATATGGTTTGCCGATTCGAGTATCGACTCACCCAACTCTAACATAGTTTCCTTGGAGTAAACGTGTTCTAACGCAGCTAATCTTCTGGCAGCCTCCCTGATCTTCATGATGATCCTGACTGAGGGCTGAGATTCGCCTATCCCAGCGTCCACCGCCTCATCTATTGCGAAGTCGATATACTCAGAATATCCCAGTGCATGACTCACAGCCAACTCCGCTTTCCTCAATGTCATGAGCAGGAGATCCCTGGCTTCGTTTAGGCTCTTAGTCTGCTGGGCTAGGCCGAGGTCGACTCTCGCCTCCCTGATGAGTCTCAACGCCCAGACCTTCTCAGCTTCAGAACATACTCCGCTTCCCATGCCTATCCCAATCCAATACATCAAATAGTAAGCATGAGTATGTCTTAATCTCTAGATAGGGACGTTTCAACAATTGTAGGATGAAAGGAATAAAGGCCGGAGGCCCTTCATATCTTCGGTGTAGGTTTAGGGGCCTCCTATTGGTCTGTGGGATGTTGGAAGGCTTCGCTCTCAACTTGGCTTCGCTAGGGTTATCTCTATGGTCGAGACAGACCTTGTACCGCCTTCCTGCATAGGTATCTCTTCTGTTCCAAGGTTCACTCTCTCGACCTTCAGATTCTCCATGAATCTACGTCTGGTTATCTCAGCAACATCCACAGCCGTTGTTATCGCCTGCCCCCTGGCCTTCAGGGTTACCTCCCTTGTGTCTCCTGAGCCGAAGAGGGTTATGACGGCCAAGACGTAGTTCATGGTAGGTTTACGTCCTATGAATACTGTATTAGGTTCCTTAGACATTGCATTCCTCCTCCATTGAATTTTCTGGGGTTTCTATGTTAGGCTCTATTTATATTTAAACGCTTTTGAAGTTGACCTGTTCTCCTCTTCAGGAGGAGCTACTGAGGCTGGAGCCATCATATGCTGTTTACGATGCTCCTCCACACGCTTCAGGCTTGTGAGGTAGCCTGCAATCCTATTCCTCATCTTCTTGGTCCTAGTATCCAAGTACTTCTTAACCAGTTGCTTATTCACTTCAAAGTCTGTAGTGACCTCATTCTGATGTAGCCTCATGAACTCCTCAGCACTCTTCTTTATTAGATAAGACCTGACCTTACCCAAATGACACCATCTGCAGACTCTTCCACTCACGGAGAGAACATGGAGGGGGCTAAAAAAGTTTAGGGAGCCAAAAAAAACCGGCAAGACAGGGTTCCTGTAAGCCTCTTAGAGATTCTCCAAAAAATGGTGAACAGTTGTAAATATATTTATAAGACTTTGGAGGCTTTCGATGCTCGCAAGCTCTTCAGGAATGATAAGGTTCCGCAGATGGAGGAGGTCTATGCCAATGACCCTAATCCTTTCTATGTTGAGCACATGATGCATGCCGAGCGCTATAGGCCAGGTAAAACATATATGGAAGGGGTGGGGCTGTGGGTTCACAGGCTCGATGCCTTTGCCCACCATGGCCAGCCGAAGCCCGATAGGCTTATCAAGATGTGAGTGAGAAAAAGCAAATCCTTCACTCGATCTTGGAAATTCTTAAATATATAACGACATTCTGACAGGTAGAAGGGAAAAATCTATGGCAGAAGGTGAATTGTCAACAGCAGCCGTACATAGACTCATAGAGAAGGCTGGGGCTGCAAGAGTGGGAAACGGTGCCGTCGAGACCCTCAGAGAGATAATTGAGAACATCGCTGTTCAGATAAGCAAGGACGCTATAGAGTTAGCATCCCACGCCGGCAGAAGAACCGTCAGGGCTGAAGATATCAAGTTGGCTTCGAAAAGGTTCATCCAAACCTGAACGGCAAAAGTAAATAGTCTATAGTCTATATGGCTCTGGAAAGCGAAGACTCTTAGGATAATTTATAAAGATATTCGAAGAATTCTGTGGATCGTGTGCTCCGGTAGTATAGTCCGGTTAATGATAGCCGAGAGTATGACGGCCTCTCGAGCCGCCGACGCGGGTTCAAAAGCATCTATTGTTGCTGAAAATCCCGCCCGGAGCACCAAACCATAAACGTGAATTTCTCTCTCACCACAAGATTAGTCTCAACCAGATTTAAGTGGCCACACTAAACTCTTATATTTGCTTGACTAGCTAACTGAAATGTGGAGAGGGATAGGCATTGTCAACTAGGAAGGAACCCATATCGCTGGTCGTCGCTCAATCCGCAATGTGCGCCGTCCTCTACGCGATGGGAGCATACCTGACATCCTATATATCATCACCGTGGGGCTTCGGACAATTCAGACCTGCAGTGGTAATCCCAGCAGTCTTCTCAACTCTCTTCGGTCCAGTCGTAGGCGGGGTAGGCGCAGCTATTGGAACGTTGATTGCAGACTCAGTGAAACATGGACAAATATATATCAGAAGTCTAGTTTCAGCCGTCCCTGGAAACTTCATCGGCTTCTATATCTTCGGGATGCTCGTTAAGAGGTTCAGTTGGAGGAAATTTATCAAAGCAACCCAAGTAAGCCTCCTGATAGGAAACTTCATCGTCGCCTTCCTCTACGTCTATTTCAGAGCATTCATCGAGGCCTCGCTTCCTGTGGCTCTCAGGGATGTTTGGATATACGTCTCGCTGGGTCTGGTAGCTTGGTGGTATGTAACAATGCTTCCTTTCGTCCTACTTCTTGGGCCTCCCCTGATAAGGGCTGCTTACTCTGCTTTCCCAACATTCTTCTCGGGGAGGTTGAGTTCAGTACCTATTCAGGAGGCTGGGGGAAGGTTCTCTGTTGCAATGTTGCTCCCAGGCATAATAATGGCATCGATTGGAGTCGGGATGATGTTGACTGATCCAAAATGGCTCATCAGACTCAAAGTTGTATCGGACCAAGTTATGCTCATGGGCATGAGTATAATGTTCCTAGTCGGCGGCTCAATCCTCATACTCATTGGGTTGATACTAGCGCCAGGAAGGACTGCACTCAGCCTGAGGTAGATGTAATAAACACGAGTCTATTGGGAGTTCGACGAACCAGGAGTGCATAATCACCGAGGCTTAACCAATAAAGCAATTCGATTAAACTTACCTTCCACAAATATCAGGGAAGAACCCTCTTTAAGTTCTTAACGATCTCCCCTCCGAGCTTAGTCAGAACATATGGACTCTCCCGAGATATTACCCCAAACCTTACTAACTCACCGAGATTATAGTCGAGAATACCATCGCTGCCGGAGAGTGAGAGGTTTATCAGCTCATCCCTTGAGACACCTCTCCCAACCTTATCCAGATGCATGACTATTCTGATGCTGACATCCGAGCAGGCTACTCTACAGAAGGCTGGAACGTAATTGTCCTTCCCCTTCTCAACCTCCCCCCGACCCATATTCAACTCCTCTCCGAGCTCTGGACGACTTAAAATAGTCTCGGAGAGACTTATCAAAGTTACCCACCCGCAAGAATAGCTTCAATAAATAAAAATATACCATACTCTCAGTATTGTAGCTGGCGGGGATACCCGAGCCAGGTCTAAGGGGCAGGGCATCGCTATTTGCAGTAGCGATGTGCCAAGCTTAGGAGGTATCAGATGATGCTTGGGGAACCCTGTGGCGAAGGCCTTCGTGGGTTCAAATCCCACTCCCCGCACCAATTACCTAATCCAAACCCAATTTTTTTGTAACATCCTCAGGCATCGTATCTTCAAGAATTCTCATCTACACGAAAAGAGGGCGTTTGAAATGGTGTCTGCATAGGTGAGGTTCAACATGAAAGCCTCACCACAGGAGAAGCATCAATTATGTGCATCTTAGCTCGCTTGTTTCGCAGGGCTCCTTTAAAGAAAGAGACGCCAAATTGCCATCTTTAACCAGTGGAGTTAACTCTGGCGTCTTCGCGGCGCAGACTCCAACTTATCCCCACCACGCTACGTAGAGGGACATGAAACGATTCATGGATGCAATTCGCAGTTACATGGGGTAGGTTAATATTTGGCTCGGACGGTAATATGTATCGGCGCCTTTGAGGGGAAATTATGGAGTTTGAAAAGCTCGGCGCATTCTACCTTGGCAAGGAATATGATCTCAAGACTGGTCGACTTCTGGACCGGCTATTGATGTATGATGCTAGAGACCTCACAACTCATGCGGTCTGCGTAGGGATGACGGGCAGTGGAAAGACAGGTCTATGCATAGATCTCCTTGAAGAGGCGGCGATCGATCGTGTCCCAGCCATAATAGTCGACCCCAAAGGAGACATCACCAACATACTGTTGACATTCCCTAACCTTAAGCCTGAGGACTTCAGACCATGGATCAACATAGACGACGCGAGACGCAAAGGTCTCAGTGAGGATGAATTTGCGGCCCAGCAGGCTGAATTATGGCGAAACGGACTTGCCCAATGGGGGCAGAACGGTGAAAGGATTAAACTCCTGAAGGATTCAGCGGACTTCGTCATATATACGCCTGGCAGCGACGCCGGCGTTCCAGTCTCGATCCTGCAATCGTTCGCGGCACCAGACCTGAGTTGGGAAAGCGAATCTGAACTGCTCCGCGAAAGAATTCAAGGAACGGTAAGAGCGCTTCTTGGCCTAATCGGAGTCGACGCTGACCCAGTCAGGTCCAGAGAGCACATACTGCTTGCAAACCTCTTCGAATACTTCTGGCGAAATCGAGAAGACCTGGACCTATTGAGGCTCATTCAATCAATACAGCATCCACCGATACGTCAGTTAGGAGCCTTCGATGTAGATACGTTCTATCCAAAGAAGGAACGATCTGAGCTTGCATTGAGATTGAATAACATCATAGCGGCTCCCAGCTTCCAAAACTGGTTGGTTGGGCAGCCGCTTGACATACCTGGTTTCATGAGTACCCCGGAAGGCAAGACCAGACACTCAATCTTCTACCTCGCTCACCTGAGCGATCCAGAACGCATGTTTTTCTTGACTATCTTTCTCAACCAGATAATCATGTGGATGCGAGCCCAACCTGGAACAACCAGTCTACGTGCAATCTTCTATATGGATGAGATATTCGGTTTCTTCCCGCCTGTCGCCAACCCACCGAGCAAGCAGCCCATGTTGACTTTACTCAAGCAGGCTAGAGCATTTGGCTTAGGCATCGTTTTGACAACACAGAACCCTGCAGACCTTGATTATAAAGGACTGGCGAACGCTGGAACCTGGTTTATAGGCAGGCTTCAGACCGAGAGGGACAAGATGCGGTTACTGGATGGGCTAGAAGGCGTATCATCAACGGCTGGGCAGCCCCTCAATAGGGATGAGTTGAGTCGCATCATCTCATCATTGACGAACAGAGTATTTCTGTTACATAATGTTCATGAAGAGGCGCCGGTGACCTTTCAGACACGTTGGGCGATGAGTTACCTTCGAGGCCCCCTCACCCGGCTCCAAGTAAAAGATCTGATGCGGGACAGGAAGCCTGACCAACAGACTGTTTCGTCCCTCACGGTGGCCGGTTATTCACGGACCAGGCCGACCCCCGCAACGTATGGCTTCAATACTCGAATGGAGTTCGCCAAATCCCCCCATCTATCGCACCTCAGATCCAGTCCCTCTACATACCAGCTCGAATAAAGCCGGCAGCGATCATTGGAAATATTGAGAGGCGGGAAGGTTTGCCTGTTCAATTGGAAGGGCAGAGCTTACTCTATTTTCCAAATGTGCTTGCGATGGGCCGTATCCACTTCGAGGATCGAAAGTTGAACTTGAGTGAGGTGCAAGACTTCAGCCTGATCAGTCAGGTGCAAAGAGAGAGTGGCGGGATAAGATGGGAAGAAGCGCAGAAACTTGAAATAGATCAACGGGAGCTGATGAGCCACCCTGAGCCAGAAGCCAAGTTCGAGCAAGTCCCGGAATGGATTAATGATAAGCATCGGTTCGACGCTCTCAAAGACGAGTTGACCGACTACCTATACAGAGAGAGCAGCCTGAGACTACTCTTCAGCCCGGTTCTTAAGTTATATTCGCGACCACATGAAGGCGAACGTGAATTCCAACTGCGCTTGAACCAACTTGCACGTGAACAGAGGGACCTGGAAGTCGACAGGCTCACAAAACGGTATGAGGCACGTCTCGGAACTCTCCGTGAGCGTCTGCGTCGAGCCGAATCAATCATAGCCGAGAAGAAGGCTGATGCTGAAACTCGGAAGCGAGAGGTTCTTGTATCTGTCGGAGAGTCTGTTCTAGGAGTCTTTCTGGGTCGACGTTCGACAAGGGCCGCATCTACAGCATTGAGCAAGTATCGCCAAAGCACCTCAGCTAAGATGCGTTACGAAATGGCAGAGGAAAACGCCAAAACACTCCGGCAAGAGATCGAAGAGTTAGAAAAGGAGCTTAAGGAGGAAGCTTCGAAGATAAGCGCACGCTGGGACGAGACTATCAAGACTCTGCAGGAGGTCCGTATCAGACCTAAGAGAAGCGATATTGAAGTGAATCTCATGGCGCTGGCTTGGATGCCACACTGGCAGATCACATATCGCTCAGGGAAAGACCTCAGGAAGATGGAGATTGCAAAAGCATACTGAGAAATCCTAATTATTCAATATGGGAATCTATATGTGAACTGTCAGGGCATATCAGAGATTGTACATTTTTTAAGCTGTATGGAATGAATTATATATTGAAACATAATTACAATTACAATGTTAAGGAGGTTTGTTAGAATAACCTTGAGATCAATAGTCCGCATTTGTTTTTTGAGCTTATTCATCTTAACATTATCATCTATGGGATATGCTAGTTGCAGCAGTCAACCGATTAAGAATGGAGATTTCGAGCAGGGCATAGAATTCTGGCTTAGATCCGGAGTTGAAGCGGCTATTTCCGATGCACATGTACACTCAGGAAGATATGCTTTAAGAACTTACGGAGGAAGCGCATGGCAGACTGTAAATGTTGAGCCGCCCTTAAACCCAGTTCTACGCTTCTGGATATATTTGAGTAGCGTCTACGGAACTGAACGTGGTAAGACGGATGCAGCGATCACCATTACAATTATTTCATCTTCTTTTGAGAAGAACATCTCATACTATGTCAGTGGACCAAATAGAGAGGCTAATGACACGAAGATTATTTTGACTGGCGAGCTCCAACGCGACCAATGGATATTCGTTGAGAGAAATTTAAGAGAAGACTTCACTAAATATTATAAGACGATTAGAATCGATGATGTACAGAAGATAAAGATAAAGATCTGGTCTTATCCAACATCCGACCCAATTCCCTTCTGGGATGACATAAGCCTAGAATATTCGGAGGCCCCTAAAACACCGACATCACCAACACCAACTGTAACTCCAACACCTACAAGGACCCCTACACCAACCACACCTAAACCGCCACCTACTACGGTACCAGAGAAAACACCGACACCCCCGCCAACATTCACCGGAATACTGACGGAAACTTACATGCTTCCAATATTTGCCATAGTGATTGCAGCTGTTCTCGTCGGAGGATTGGTGATCTTCAGAAGGCAGAAATTGAAGGCTAGAGAGAAAGCCCCTCACCTACCCCAATTACGGAGGCCTATCGACCAAGCTGCTGGAGTAATCTACTGTCTCAATTGCGGCGAACAATTGAAGCCGGACTCACGTTACTGCACCAAATGCGGTAGCGCGACCTCCGGTTAAGCAAACTGATTTCTGCGATTTCTAGCCAAGAATTTCTATTATTTAATTTTTTTAAAAAGAGGAGTTAAGCGAAGACTGCTTCTATCAATGTCTCGACACCTTTCACTACCACTGCAGCTACAGCTATGACTATCGCTGCCATGGTTATCCCTACTGCCACGTTGCCCTTCTTCAATTCACTCCATTCGTCGAGTTCCTTCGTTAACTTGCCAAATACTGAAAGCGCTACATACTGCATACTCATAGCCAAAGCTAAAGCTATTATAAGCTGTATGAAGCCTATAGTTATCGCTAGTGCATCCCATCTAGTGAAAAGTCCGGATATTCCTGGAGCAATTATGGTAGCTACAGAGATGAATATGCCTCCCATGAATATTGCGACAGCAATATTCCCTCTACCGATTTCAGCCCAATCGTCAATACCTTTAGTCAATCGACCTAACACTGATGATGCAATGTATAAAGCTGCGACTGCAAATACTATGCCAAGAATCAGTCTCACGAATGCCAATCCTATTAAGGCCACGTTCACTGTAGTTCACCATTCTGTACTAAAACATTTATTTGCAATATAAAAGTATCTTTATGGAAAAGTATCGCTGGAAATGATGTAGAAAACTCTTTGGA
>JAGTQO010000005.1:0-5514 GCA_018396565.1 Candidatus Bathyarchaeota archaeon | reverse complement strand
TTTTAGAATCTCCATCGAACTGAATGAGACGGGTTGCATGTGTCAGTACTTCATCTTAGAAGATATCCCTAATAGGTGAGACGTATCCGAATGCTTGAGATAAGGTCGGCCCAAATATGATATGCTATTGCTCTCGTAGAAATGTTCTCTGATCGCTCTTTAACCAATCAATTCTTCAGGTTTGACTTCGCTCAGGAGTTGGGAGTTGCAATACTCTTTGATCTTATTATGTAGCCCCTCATCCGCCGTTATCAGCTTGGCATCATACTCCTTGGCCAAGGCAACGTAAGTTGCGTCGTAGAAGGTTACCTGCAATTCTCTGGAGATTCTAAAAATCTTTCCTAGTAGCTGGGGATCAGTGAAGTCTCTTAGGTTCAGACCTAGGTCCAGAAGCGATTTGAAAGCAGCCGCAGAGTCTTCTGATGTGAAAGAAGGATGCTTTGTCAGAGTGCTTCCAATCTCGTAGATGAGGAGTGTTGGTGAGGAGATAGTTATCTTTCCGGATGAGTAGGCATCTCTGATTTGAATTGCCTTTTCAGAATCGTCCTCCGCAATATACCATTTGGCGACAATGGATGCATCTACAACTATTGTGTTCAGTGTGAGTTCCTCACTTGCCTTATTTCCTTGACGCTGTCGAACTTGATTCTTTTCGTCTTCTCTCTCAACTCATCCATGATTTTGCAGGCTCGCCTCATCCTCTCAGTCTTGACCTTCTCTTGTATTGCTCCCCTTAAGTACTCCGCCCAGTCCAGGTCTAGTTTGCTCATCTCTTTCTTTAAATCTTTAGGGACTCTAATAGAGACTACTTCCATGGAGGTGACCGTCATCTATAGTAGACGGCTGCGTATAAAGTTTTCGCTTACTGTTTACGTTTACAAAAACATTTAATATTAACCATATAAGAAAGAAGTTCAATGCAGTGTGGGTGGTTTGTTTCAGCCATAACACACTCTAAGATGTGTATGAAGTGACGCCCTCTCACAGGTCCGAAGTTGATTCGTCTACCCCAGATTCCTCGAGCATGACCCTTTCTTGGCGGTTCACTACATTAGCACACTCAAATTCTATTTTGTACGTCTGGAATTTTTCAGTCTGAACTTTTTCTCAAAAAAAAAGGTGGGGGTGGAGTGTTCGGCTAGATGCCTAAACGTGGGGGCTCCACAACTGTCCACAGTATGAAGTAGCCGATCAGGACTACGATCCATATGATGTTGATGAGGAGGTGGTACCATTTGGGTCTTATAGGCTTCGGTAGGAACTTGAGGTTGATGGCCAACATCAGGATCGTTATGTAGGCTTGGGCGGCCTGGCCGAGCCAGTTCGCTATCAACCATATGAAGTAGGGTGTTCCCAATGGTATGGCGCATATACCGTAGGCTACGAGGAAGGTCAAGGCTATGAAGTACCAGAATCGGTAACTTTTCTTCTCCGAGGCTTTAGGATGCTCAACGTAAAATGAGTCTGTGAACTGTCTGGCTATGCCATCATATATTGAGAATTGACTGTCGAAGAGGGCCGCTATTATGACCAGCCCGAAGAGGGAGAAACCTATTGGACCCCAAACTTTCCCAAATATCTCAGATATGACGACAGCTATCTTCCATCCTGAAGGTAACTCCATACCGTATACGGACCTGGCGGTGTATCCGGCTAGGGATGCCATGAATGTAAACCAGATTCCACCCAGTATTATGAAGAAGAGAACCATGGTAATGCCGTTGAGTTTCATCCATCTACTCCATTTTCTGAGTTCCTCAGGATTGCTGGTATCGAACATGTATCCGCTTCTCCTGATCTCTTCGGGTTTTGCGGTGAGCCCTGTCACGTGGCCGTAGTAGTGGGCCATGCCCATTCCCCTCTCTCTGACCCAGTAGGTGTGCCAGAAGTTCCAGAAGCCTCCGGCTGGCTGAAGCAGGAAAGGCCCTATCGCAGCCACAGTTATTCCAGCAGGTATGAGCCCGAAACTCACCCATCCTGCCGCAACATCTGCAACAGCCTTAGGCGTAGTCATCAAGAGTGTGAATATGGTCAGTCCTACGTTGGCAATTACGAAGGCACCATACATCAATAGTTCTAGAGCCCTATACACATATTTGCTTGCTGCGAAGATTATCCAAACCAGTGCTAGGGCCACTATACTCCATGACTGCCATGTACCTATCCCACTCAAGGCTGCGGCTCCAGCGGCAGCCCCTGTTATCCAGGCTGGCCAGCCTGTCTGGAGCCAGGCGAAGATGGCTGTCAACCAACCCCAAAGGTAACGTGGCCTCAACCTTGTGAATCCCTGTAGAATAGTCTCGCCGGTAGCCATGGTCCATCTAGCTATCTCATTGTTCAGGAAAAGCTGGAAGAAGCTTGACACTATGTAAACCCAGAATATTCCGGCGAATAACTTGGCGCCCATAAATCCTGCATGGTAGGCCTCGAATCCGCCGACTGAGAGTGTTCCAAGGATGACTGCTGGACCGCACCAAACCGCTATGCCCCTCAAAGTCAATGGTGGTGGTTCCGGTAGTGGCTTGATCTCAAGCGCAGGCTTAATATCTCCGGCCTTCCATAGGTTGGACTTTTCCTCACCCAAAATTTCTTCCTCGGGTTTTTTTAATAAACCCGATTATCTTTTTTTTGGTGGTCATCTTATATTAAAAACTTTCGATCAAAATATATGGATCTCGCTCTTTTAAGCCAAATCTAAAAACTATTTATATATAGCCATATTAGAATATACTTTCCATGGATGAAATTGGCATGAACAATTTCAAAGCAACCATCTTCAAAGCCCTAGGAGACCCGAGTAGGCTACAGATCCTAGAATATCTGAGGTTGGGCGAGAGGTGCGTCTGCTCCATCGTTCCAAGCGTAGGTTCAACCCAGCCCACAGTCTCAAGGCACCTCAAGGTTCTGACAGACTGCGGCATCTTGAAGAGGAGGAGGGAAGGCAACAGGATTCTCTACTCAGTAACATCCACCAAGATCTATGATGTGATAGATTCTTTGGATTCAAGACTCATCGAGAACTTCAGCAGACACATAATAACATCAGTACAGAGTGGGAGAAGATAGTTATCATGCCAATTTCAATCTTAAGGGTTGGGATGGGAGGTCTAAAACATTGAAAGTAAACGGTTACGAAGTATGTGATGGATTATATTACATCGAGCAGCATAGTTGGGTCAAGATTGAGGGTGAGACATGCAAGGTGGGTGTGACAGACTATTTTCAGAAAATGGTTAGGGGATGGGCTTTCAGAAAGCCAACAGACATAGTCTATGTGGGGTTACCACAAGTAGGGCTGAAAGCAAGAAAGGGTGACCCCATAGCCTCAATCGAGTCAGCGAAGGCCGTTTCAGATATGCACACCCCACTCTCAGGAGAGGTGATGGAGGTAAATATTGAGTTGCTCGACAATCCAGGAGTAATAGGTGAGAGTCCATACGAGAAAGGTTGGGTAGCCATCATAAAACCTTCACATCTCGAAGATGAGGTTAAAAACCTAATGACTGCCGAAGGCTATAAGAAACATTTGGAAAGCCTCATCGACATCAAAAATCAGGAGTATACAGAGATGCTGAAGAAAGTAGGCTTACAAAATTAGTTGGAGTGATGGAACATGGTTGTGATCGAAGTTATAGGTGTGGAGCCACCGTGCAAAAGATGTACTGCCACCTACAAGAACACTGAGGAGGCAGCTTCAAAACTTAAGAGTGAAGGTATAGAGGTCACGATAAATAAACTTAACATATCATCGAAGGAGACCATTTCAAAATATGGAGTGATCCTCTCTCCAGCATTGGCAGTTAACGGTAAAGTCAGGGTTGCAGGCAGAATCCCGAGCCCAGAGGAGATAGTGAAAATCGTCAAAGAGTCGCAGTGAACCTTCAGATTTAATTATCTAAACTGAAAGAGAATCTGTCAGAAACACCCATGCGATTAGGAATCAGTGTTGTAATCATAAACGTCTGAAGATGCTTAACATGACTACTGTGAGGCTCATGCAGATACTTGTCATAGTAACTTTAACATTCAATCTTGTCAGCGACGTTTGGGCTGCAGAATCCACCCTAACAATCCAGCCGTCAACCGCAGACACCTTCGTCAACAGCATGTATCTGAGCCACAAGTATCCAGAGGAGCCACACGGATATTTATGGGGAATCTTTGCTGGAAACATGTATACGGAATACGATTCATTCAAAGGATACGGCTCCTCAAGGATCTACATACAGTTCAACATATCATCCATCCCGAAAGATGCGAAGATATTGTCAGCGAACATGTGCCTGTACATGTATGACCCCCCTAAGACAAGACAAGAATTTGAAGCTCATAGGGTACTATCAGACTGGAACGAGCATAAGTTGACATGGATCACACAGCCACCCTACGCTCAAACACCAACATCCATCGCGGCAATAGATCCAACGCTTAGGGAGGGTTGGGTGTGCTGGGACATCACAAAAGACCTGCAGATGTGGCATTCAGGCGCAGCAAAGAACTTCGGCACCGTTATAAAGATAAGACATGAGAGAAATGCAACAGACCAGGTTGCCTCCTTCTACCCTAAGGAAGCCTTACAGGCCCAACACCTCAAACCGAAGATAACTGTTAGGATCGACTGGTACAAGCCTGCGCCTCAACAGCAGACCGAGACACCAGCCACACCAACCAAGACACCTGACAGTAAACCTCCAACCAAAGAAGCGCCCAAACAACCATCGAGCCCAACCTACACACCAAAAATAACCGAGCAAAAAACTTCGGACTACACAATGTTCACATTGGCTTTGGTAACGATCATAATAGTAGGAACCATACTAATTGCAAGGAGAAAGTCAATAGGAGATACAAAGAAGGATGTCAATGGAAAGAGGCGGAGACATCGCCCACCAATATGATTTGAAATTCGAACACCATGGAGAGCCGCCTGGAAAAACGTGTTCAGCGGAGGATGATTCGATCGAGAAAGATTCTAAAGGTTAAGCCTCCAGATGAGTATCCTCCTGAAGACGGCAATTACCTCAGAGGCAACGACTACTCACCAGTTGCCGTCGTCATCCTCCTCCACACACCATACGACAAGATCCCAGACCTTCTATTGAAACTCTCAAAAGTCTCTATTGAAGCAGGAGCCGCGTTGGCTGGTTTCCTGCAGACCGAGAATATTGGAATAGAGAAGATAGTTTGCAATGTAGTCGCCAACCCAAACATAAGATACATCATACTCTGTGGCGTTGAGTCTGCAGGTCACAGACCAGGCCAGACATTCGAAGCATTCATCGAAAACGGTGTCGACAACAAGAGGAAGATAGTTGGAGCAGAATCCTTAACCCCATACCTCTACAACATCTCCATCGAAGCTATAGAGAGGTTCCGTAAACAGGTTAAACTTGTGAGCCTACTATTCGAGGAGGATAGAAGACTCAGAATAGATCCAGAGATCTTGAAGAGCGTGGTAAATGCATGCATCCAAGAGGAGCCTACACCCATTCTAAACTTCACCTTATATGATCC
>JAGTQO010000076.1:4138-7111 GCA_018396565.1 Candidatus Bathyarchaeota archaeon | reverse complement strand
AACCTTTACTATGCCCCCTACCTTGAGAATATCTCTGACAAGCACGTTCAGAGGTGCGACATCCGATTTTATATCGGTTTCGAAGCCGTAACCTTCCCTGGAAGATAGAACGGCCACTCCATGATCACCTATGCTTCCAGAAACTATTATCTTGTCTCCCGGGCGGATATTTGAATCGAGGAGCCACCTGGAGTTGAAGGGTCTATGTCTACGTAATCCTCTGATGTTTTCCTCCAGTTCAGGTGTGCGTTTACCTATCCCTGAAGTATTCACTATGAGTTTGTCCAGGGCCCCCCTCTCCACAACCTTTGTATCGCCTGTCAAGACGTAGACTCCTGCCTCTCGACAGGTCTGGCGCATACTTCTCAAGACCCTATCAAAATCCTCTATTGGAAATCCCTCTTCAATAATGAATCCTGAGGATAATGCTATTGGCTGGGCTCCCATCGCTGCTATATCGTTGACTGTGCCTGATATTGCCAGTCGACCAATATCGCCCCCTGGAAAGAACAGGGGCTTCACAGTGTGCGAGTCTGATTTGAAAACAATGTCCTCTATCACAGATGAATCGTCTAGAGATTCTAAGGGGACCTCTGCGCCGCTTCCGCCTAGATACTTTACGATGTGATTCTTGACAAGTGTCTGCATTACTGAGCCTCCACCGCCGTGAGCCATCGTAATGATGCTCATACAGATCACCTCATCAGGTTGATTTGACGCAAGGGTACAGTCTTCTATTTCTGCTTTAAGAGTTGTTTGGTGGGGTCGGCGGGACTCTCATGACGTCGTCAATTTGAACCCGCGACCGCCAGCGTTCTGGGTTGCTCCCCAGGTTCACCGCGCACTATGCTCTGGTATCCTTTTGGCGGGTCGCCCATGACCAAGCTAGACGACGACCCCGATACCCTCCTATTTACCTAACATTCTAATAATTAAACTAAATCCTATTTTAGGCTATTACATCTCAGATTCTCCCATTATAGTTTTGAATGATTCTTCAAATATTTTTCTTACGTATTCCCGAGTCTTGAGGTGCTTCCTCTTAGCCACCATGCTTATTCCTTTATCGACCCCTGTTGAATATTGAATTGCCTTCTTATGCCTCCTAACAATTTCTTCTGGAAGACCAAGCCTTAAACCTGCGTCCCTCAGTATTCGCTTCCTCAAGATATCGTATGGTCCTTGAACTTTCATATTTGATGGTATGGCTAGACCAAAAATTATGAGATTTAAATCTGCGAATGGATGCAATATCTTTACCTTTTCTGGGGCGACTGTCTGCTCCACTACTTGAAAACTTGTCTTGTAAGCCTCGCGAACACTTTCTAAGGTAGCTAATTCGAGGCTCTTCCTCCCCTTTTCTCTGAGTACGCGCAGAAACTTGTGGTAACCGCAGAAGAGCTCATCGGCACCTTGGCCTGAGATAACATGTCTAAATCCAGTCTTAAAGGCCGAACTTGCGCACCATGAGAAGGGAATCGCAATACCTAACTTAACGATGTTATAGTCTTCAATTCTCCATATGCATTTATGTAACATGTTATCAACATCGTCAAGACTGTATTCACTCACAATCGCCTTCACGCCTAACATTTCAGCGGCTTCGCATGCCGATTCTATCTCAGGGCTATCCTCCATTCCTACTATGAAGGCTTGTGCTTCTATGTCGAACTTAGATAGAAGAATGGTGATTATAGCGCTATCTACCCCACCTGAGAAGCAGATACCTATCCTGTCAAGCCTGTGCGTCCTTTCATATACAGCCTCCTCTAGTAGTTCGGTGAGTTTCGACATTACTTTATCTGTCCGTTGGACAAATCTCTTCTGAGAGTTGATCTCCATCACAGGTGACGGGCTATTCTCTCCCAGCCTCCAAACATGGCCAGGAGGGAAAGAAAATGCTGAAGTCAGTCCTATACCCCATAGCGCCTTCTTCTCCGACGCTAACGCATCGATGCCATTTGAATATGCGTAATATAGTGGTTTCAAACCTACGGGGTCTCTAGCTGCATAAATCTCTTCCCCTTTCAGAACAGCAACAGCATACTGTCCATCCCACTTGGTAATTATTTTACGTAAGCATTCATACGGGTCTCCATGAAGAAATTTCAGGAAACCTGTGGGTGATGAATAAAATTCAGCATAATCGCACTCAATAATATAGGATAGACCATTCGATCTAACCGGTTGGGGTTCATCCCAATTATCTATTTTCATAAGATTGTACGCTATAGCAGAGTTTGAATTTTTCAATTTGGAGAACTCATCTAGGCTACTTGTAATTACATGTTCTTTTGAGGTTGATACACCGAATAGCTCACTCCCCCTATGCAATTGTAGAGCAACCATTTTCTTGATTAATCTTGTTGCGTCTATTCCTTCAGTTGTCCTCACAGCACTTATTGCACCCATCCTCAATGGTACCTTCCATAAGACTTTCAGTAATCCTTTTTACATGTCATAACAATCTTTTCATAATATTCTTGACCTTGGGGAAGATAAATATGAAAATTAGGTGATGTCTGATATGCCCATCCTACCGATAGATACAGGTAGATACGGTTCCGATGAGATCCGGAAGATCTTCGATGAGGAGAGTCGGCTTCAGAAGATTCTTGATGTAGAGGCTGCTGTCGCATATGCCCATTCTAAGGTTGGTAATATCCCTATCAGTGACGCTGAAGAGATAATAGCTAAGGCAACAACTCGCTATGTCAAGCTTGAGAGATGTAAGGAGATCGATGGGGTGATAGGACATGATTTGATGGCAGTTGTTAAAGCGCTCACTGAGGTCTGTTCGCCGTCAGCATCGAGGTGGATTCATTTTGGATTGACGAGTGCGGATGTTGAGGACACAGCATACGCTTTACAATTTAAAGAGGCTCTTCAAGTCATTGAAGGTGGTCTGATATCTCTTCAGAGAGTGATGCTATCACTGGCTGAGAAATATAAGGAAACGATTATGGCTGGGAG
>JAGTQO010000076.1:0-4124 GCA_018396565.1 Candidatus Bathyarchaeota archaeon | reverse complement strand
ATATGGGTGTTATAACATTCGGCTTGAAGTTTGCTGTCTGGATTAGGGAAATATCTAGGCATCTGGAGAGACTCAGCCAATTAAAGTCTAGGATTCTTGTGGGTAAGATAATGGGAGCTGTTGGGACAGGCGCGGGTTTGGGTGAACATGCGCTGAAGATCCAGGAGATAGCTTTGGAGAAGCTTGGTCTAAAACCAGCGGATATGGTGACGCAGGTAATTCAGAGGGACATTCACGCTGAACTTGTTTCAACACTTACATTAATCGGCTCCAGTTTAGAGAAATTTGCGGTTGAAGTGCGGAATCTTCAAAGGACAGAGATAATGGAGGTTACGGAACCATTCAAGGTTGAGAGTCAGGTCGGAAGCTCCGCGATGCCTGCTAAGAGGAATCCTGTCAAATCTGAGAGAATATGTAGTCTTGCAAAATTGATGAGGGGTTTACTGATTCCGGCCTTCGAGAATGTTGCATTGTGGCACGAGCGTGACCTGACAAACTCAGCAAATGAGAGATTCATATTCGCTATGTCATTTATACTTCTTGACGAAATGATACGTTCTTCAAAAGCGGTTTTCGAAGGCCTCACAGTCAAATCTGAAAACATGAGGAAGAACATTGAGTTGACTGGGGGCTTACTTCTTTCAGAAAACATTGTTAGAAGGTTAGTTGAGAAGGGTATGGGTAGGCAGGAGGCTCATGAACTTGTTAGGATATGCTCAATGAAGTCGTTATGCGAAAATAAGCCATTCATTGAAGTTTTAAAATCAAATCCTGAGGTGATGAAGCTATTGTCGCCTGAGGAACTGGTGAAATTGCTGGATTATTCAAGTTATTTGGGTGTCACAGAGAAACTCATAGAAAAGGCACTGGCAACAACTAGGGATGAGCTCTCCTCTAACTTGGCAAAATCTTAATTGTACCAACCAATGTCGGCAGCTTTTTGGATTTTCTTCTAGATACCTTTCAGAGCGAATTTCAAAGTGCATACATAAAATGGCACAAAGATAACATTCTAAGACTTGGCCGTAGACAGTTTACTATGCCCACCAAAAATATTGATATGGGGCCCAGAAGATGGCCGGAGGAGCATAGAACGGAGGTAGCATACTCGGAATATAAATTGGAGGTGCAGATTGCCAGTAATGTCCAGTAAACCCGATGGTCGTAGTCTCAGGTCTCTTTTCGAACAAGGATCTGCCGCAGAAGTTACAATAGTTATCTCCTAGCTTGACAGGCTTGAAACAATATGGGCAATGATATGATGCGCTCATCCTAACCACTATTATAAACTTGTTATCTCATCTTATTCAATCTTTAGCTACACCGGGCTCACTCTGTTAATATCGTTGTGTTACGATTGGAGGCCGTATGTGAATAGCTCTCACCTCCTATTACAGATGATGATCCGTACATGAGCCGTTACGACTCAGCTCGGCCTCGTTTCAAAAAGTTCCAGATATCCTTCAAAACATCCAAATTATTTTAGGTTCAGCCTAAATGCTCCTTTATTTTCTTGGCGATAGCGGTTCCGATTGTTGGTAGGGCAGTCAGTGAACTTAAGCTAGCCCTTCTTAGGTCTGCCATTGTACGGAAACCATTATTATATAATATTCTGGCCCGAATCCGTCCAACACCCTCTATCTGAACGAGTGGAACCAATTCTTCCTTGACACCACTCCTAACTCTTGCTCTTAAAACTGCCAATTTTCTAAGTAAATCGTTATGTTCAAACAGCCTTGCCAACTCATATGTTGCATATAAGAGCCATTCAGCAGTTTGTGTTAACCTTAGGAGATCTCCAGGCTCAACCCTATATCTCTCAAAAATATCGTCCTCACTCATTTCCTCTATCCAGTCTTGAAGAACGGCTACACACTTCAGGTCCGATAGGAAATCATCATAATCTTGCTCGTAAATTAACATTACATATGAGGAATTCGTTGGCTTGAAGATAAGTTCATCATAATGCTTTTCTGCATATGCGCTCAATCTGCTGTTTTCCCTACCCCTAAGATAGAGTTTGGGTGAAATGTCGGGAGTGCGAGAGATTAGTTGCAGTAAACTTAAATCAGTCAGTTTGCTAGGTCTGCGATGTAGGCCATCACGAATGATTACAGCTGAGAGAGGATCTATATATAGTTCAGAGATCCTCCTGCCGAATTTTGTAGGCGACAACACGTCCTTTATAGGTTTAACCATGCCTTCTTCAAAGAGAAACTTTAGGATCCTACCCACTTTCAGTTTGAGACTTTTTAGGTCATATTGCTGAGCATGAAAAGTTTTTGAGAAAAATTGGTAGAGCCCCTCCTCAGTATAGGCGAAGCCGGTCGCTATGGTTGATAGCACGTGTGGTCTAAGAACGTTCTCAATAGAAAGCTTCGACCAGACCTTCTCAGGCTCTCCACATACATATGTCTCTATAAGGTGTTCCCGTTCTTCATATGTCTTGGCGATGAGGATAGCCTCTCCAAAAATGTCATATTTTGGCCTTCCCGCTCTGCCTGAGAGCTGCTTGTACTCGAGTACTGAGATTGGGTTACGACCGTATCCCGGGTCGTATCTTCGGTAGCTGGTTATCAGCACTGCTCGAGCTGGTGTATTCACCCCTGAAGCAAGTGTTGGGGTTGCAGCTAGAATCTTTATCATGCCCGACTTGAACGAGTCCTCAACAATTTTTCTATGAGTCCCTGTCAGTCCTGCATGGTGAAAGGCAGCCCCCCCTTTTATCTGCTGTGCCAGCAGCTCGCTAAGTCTGGTCTTCTCTCCTGAGGTCATTATCTTCTTTGCTATAGTGTTGAGCTTACTCCTTTGGCTATCTGATAGCTCAGTCGATAGAGCGTTAGCCGCGTGCCTACCATATTCAACAGATGCCTTCCTAGTCTCAGTAAAGACTAGCACTTGGCCACCTTCATGGACAACCTCTAAGGCTATGTCTAGTGACTCTCTGCCCGTGTTTAGTGAAATCTTCTTTGCGGAGCCATCTTTGAACAGGATCTCCCCACCATAGTATACGCCTTCTCTCAGTGGAACCGGCCTCCATTCAGTAGTTATAGCGATCCCATCTATCCATCTGGCTATGTCGTCAGCGTTGCTGACAGTTGCGCTCAAAGCCAGCAGCTGAGCTTCTGGGTTAAGCTCCATAAGCTTAGTCAGAGTTATCTCGAGTGTCGGCCCCCTATCTTGATCGGTTAGAAGATGTATTTCATCTGCAACTATTGTTCTGATCTCATTCATCCAAGTCGCTTTATGTCTAAGTAGACTGTCCACCTTCTCGTTTGTAGATACTATGATGTCATATTTTCCAAGCCACTCGTCTGCACTATCAAAGTCTCCAGTTGATATTGCAATTTTAATATTTTCGCCGTTCCTCTTCTTCAGACTTTTATATTTCTGAAATTCTTCATACTTCTCGTTAGCTAGGGCACGAAGGGGTGTCAGGTAAAGTGACTTTCCCCGATCCTTCAAAATATTATAGATTATACATAGCTCAGCCACCAAGGTCTTGCCACTTGCAGTTGGACTCGCAAGTACAATGTTCCTGCCTTTAAGCGCACCTGCCCTGATGGCTTCTATTTGAGGTGGATATAGGTTTTCGTAGCCAGCTCTTTCCAGTATTTCCTTGAGTTGCTCAGGGATTTCTATTTCACTGACCTTCAAGGTAATTGACCTAGCCCAATGGCTGGGGCGACTCGAATTCTGCAGGTGACCTTAATTTCTAGGGGGCGCCACCTGCTGTCCTTTTGATCTTGCCATCTTCTGGAGAATATACGACCCCCTCCCTTAATAGTCTGTTCACAATCGTTCTAGCCTGCTCCTCGCTCATACCTTTCCTTTCTCCTAATGCTTTATACAGGGCAGCCTCTTCAACGAGGCCTTTCTCCTTCTCAAGTTCGGCTATGAGATCCAGAACATCCTTCATCCTATCGACTAGGCTTCTAGGCTTACCTGTCATAATCACGTCTATGTCCATCTTTCCCGTGCTTGTATCTATCCCAACATCTTGAAGTGATACTGTCATCAATCTTATAACTGCCCTTGCATCCTCAACTGTGACTTTATCTCTTAGAAATGCTCTAGCTCTCGCCTCTGAAAGTCTCACCAAGGCTTCAAGTTGCCTTGGGGTA
>JAGTQO010000075.1:7015-7157 GCA_018396565.1 Candidatus Bathyarchaeota archaeon | reverse complement strand
CTGACCGCCGCAATAACTCAGGGAGGCCCATTCACATTGAATGCGCCAGTAAGGGCCGTATCCGAGAGTATGGATGTAGTCCATGAGATAAGGCTCAGACATGGATGGAGGGGAGCAGACGGTGAGCCTGTACCAGTCTGGT
>JAGTQO010000075.1:0-6996 GCA_018396565.1 Candidatus Bathyarchaeota archaeon | reverse complement strand
GGTCGCACTCTCAGAATGGGAGAGTAGTCCGGTAATATATAGGGGTGGCGTATATGAGAAGGCTCAAACCTTCTCAGGCATGGAAAATTACCATTTCCCTGGGCCTCTTGGGCAGTTAACCGTTTGCCACGTCGATTACGAGCCTGTATACACCCTTCCAAGATTTATCGATAAGGGCCTGAACTATGTCGACTGTAAGATACCTCCTGACCTTATCGCAGGATCATTGATAAAGATGGGTCTTGCAAGCAGAAAGACCGTAAAAGTCAAGGGTGTCAAGGTTGCTCCAAGAGATCTTCTGTTGACCCTCTTACCTCACCCTGCAGACATATATGAAATCGGTAACCCTCATCCAAACGTTCATTTATGCTATCTGGGAGAGATCGAAGGTGAGAGGAAAGGTGTTAGAATCTTACATAAAGTTTACAGGTTGACCAGCGCCTCGGAGAACGTTGAGAAGTATGGTGTCAGGTGGGCTGATGTCTCCGTCCCTGTAGCTGTGGTCACCCTCATGCTGATCAGTGGTGAAATTGAACCTGGCATCTACCCCCCTGAAGGTCTACCGCAACAGTTTCTGAAGAATCTGGCCGACTGGGGTTTTGAGTTTCAAAATGTCGAATACAACATTCAATGAGGTGACGTCGCAGAGACATATATGATGGGCGAGATCTTAGTAAGAACTAAATTTACATCAAGATAGAATCTTGTGGAGAGAATAGAATTGGATGTTCAGACTGTGCTTGATAAGATACTGAACGGTGTTACAGTCGTAACCTCAAAGGCAGGGAGTAAGATAAACGGTTTGACCATAGCCTGGGCTACTCAAGTATCCTTTCAACCTCCTATAGTAGCCGTGAGTGTTGGAAAGACAAGATACACTCATAACATGATACATAGCTCGAGGGTCTTCGCTGTCAATATTCTGCATGAAGGGCAGGTTGAGGTCGCTAGGCTCTTCGGCCTACAATCAGGCAGGAACATAGACAAGTTCGCCAGCATTCCATATGAAACAAGAGTCACCGGCGCACCAATACTCAAAGATTGCCTCGCCTATCTTGACTGTGAAGTTGAGGGATCCGTTCCTGTCGGAGACCACACACTATTCATAGGCAAAATAGTTGATGCAAATATTAAGGCAGATAAAAAGCCCTTGACCTATAATCCAGACGATTACTGGTGAATCAAAGTATAGTTAGTCGACTTGCCCTTATCTACACTCCATCAACCACTAGGCTACATCCTAAACGGTAGATGCGTGTAGGATACTTTCTGAAAGTAGATTTATAAAAAAGAATTTAGGGTGAGACTTTAACTTCTCTCCTTGCCTCCCATAACCCATGTAAGTTGCAGTATTCCAACGCATATAATGTTCCACCCTTGCTGAGCTTCAAAGTCAACCTGACCTCAGGCTCACTATATTGTGGAGCAAGGTTGACACTTGACAAGAGTATTGGATTGAAAGGCCTACCATCCTCATAGAAGTAAACTTCTATCCTCCTTATTGAATGTTCAACAGTGTTTGGATGTGGACCTACAGTCACTCTGACCTCGAAGGGCTTACCTGAAGTGACTGTATCGGGGAAATCCATTCTTGGCGTATGAGACTCAACCTTACTTATGGCCTCGCCAGCGGCCGACTCAGGAGTATAGATAAGTTTTCCGAAGGGTTCCATACAACTCACCGTTTCCATAATACTTGCTCAAACTATGTAAACTTGGCTGAAGAAAAACGTTTGGATTCTACTATTAAGTCGACAGAGGAAATAATAATAGGAGCGCCAAAATATTACTATCATCCAGAAAAGGTGGAGGTTAATAGTCTTGCCTATAGATCCAGACTTTCAAAAGAAGTTGAAACCAACCGGAGAACATTCGGGCCACAAGGTTTGGGGAGATGTGAAGCCACCTGAGAAGCTCGGTATACATGGAACGAATGTGGCTGTTGACTTCGACTCCTGCAACGGGGACGGTGTCTGCATATCGGTCTGTCCTGTATCGGTCTTCGAATGGACCGATACCCCGGGCCATCCCCTCTCAGAGAAAAAGTCAGACCCAGTAAACGAATCAGCTTGCATACAGTGTATGGCCTGTGAGATGCAGTGTCCAACCAAGGCGATAAAGGTGACCCCTCCCTAAAAATCCGGTAACCCTTCTCGAAACAGTAGTCATCTCCCTTTTTTGCATTAAAATAATGTCGATAAGAATCTAAATCGATTAACTCGCCTACAGCAATATAATCAGTTTCTGGATATATGATAAGCCGCATAAAATTTCTTGATAATTCTATCCAACCTGAACATTCTAGGTATGAACATAGGAACCTTCTCAGCATACTCTCTATATTCGTCCTTGAACGTAGCCTCCAACGAAGCCTCTTCCTCCTTAGCCAACCTATAATATGAAACTGTCAGGAGGGGCCATATCGCAGATGTGATAAGGGTTGGCCAATGGATCAGCCATCCCAATGTCACAAGTATAAAACCCAAATACTGGGGGTGCCTGACCCACCCGTAGACCCCAGAATCCACAAGCCTACCTCTAGCCAAATATACAGCCTTCCATCCGGTGACGATCAAATATAATCCAGAAGCCAGAATAGCGGAGCCCAGCACGAAGCCTAGGACTCCCAGCAAGTGCCCCCTCCAGTACGTAGAAGGTAAACCTCCAAAATAGGCGGATAACATGTAAACTGTCAAGGGGATACCGTACATCTCAAGAAACAGGGATGTTATGAAACCGAAATATAACCCTCCCGCCCTCCTCGCATGCTTATCCCTGAAAGAGAGTGACAGGAGGAACACTGAGAATATGGCGATGTCAACGATAACGATGTCCCACCTGTTGAAGTACTCGTATCCCAACATCTCTCCTCATCGACTCATAAGGACTTGAATTAGGAAATGAAAATGCATACGGTCTTCAGAATATGATAAAGAACTGAAAATTCTTATGAAAAATGTTGAAATAGACTCTTTTTTATCAAAAATGATCCTCGTCGACTTAGTGAAGTCTATGAATTTTAACCTCTACCACTCCCAACTTTCTTACTCACATGTTTCTCAGGAAGATTTCTACACTGATCCATTTCACCATCCCCACCGTTCAACGTTCTCCTCATCCTCAATATGCATAAAGAGTTCGCCTATAACCGCACCGCATCTGCTGCAGACAACCTCGCCGTCTAGGGGGACTGTGAACTCCGCTTGATCTCTATTCCTACAATTGCATTTCCAGATCTCCGATGTTTTAGCCTCCGTACATGTTTAAGACGGGATTCCAAATATTTAAGGCCGATACCTCAACGAAAGTGTTTGTAGATTATTTTGGTGTTTTCATATATCCGACCGGATATTTTATGTTCAGCATGTCAAGTGGAGGGCTGCGGCGACTCTCCTCCCCTTTATCAGTAGGGTGTTGAATGTCCGGCAAGCATTTCTTGTAGGTTCGACTATCACATCTATACCTATCCTCCTCAGATGCTCCTCTACATCCTCTGATACATTCATCATCCCTGAATAACCTGTCCCTACAACAAGCACCTCTGGGGGAGGGTCTAAATCCACCAACTCCTTCAAATCTTCAAGAGCCAGGTTATGTCCCTCTCTCCTCCACCAGCCTTCGATAACCTTTGTCGGAAGAATTATCAGGTCTCCATTATACTCTTTACCATCAATTACTATGACGCCAAAATCATACATATCTATCATAATAGCCTCCAACCGGTTGAATTCACCATGTTCTGTGAAGCTATTGAGCATATCAGCTCTAAAACGCTAACTTAAAAACTATTATACATATCAAATTCCAGGTCTGAAACCCAGCATATTCAAATAAGGCCTGGATGATCACCTGGTCTATGATACTAGGTTTTCCGAATAATCCCAGAAGAGATCTGGTTGAAGAGGTTAGATGGATCGGCGAGAGTAAGTTCGACTTTGTTGATTTATTTCTTGAGGAGGATAAGGCCACTCCAGACTCTATCGATACAGGCGAGGTCAAGAGGCTCCTCACCGATTATGGGTTGGATACTGTCGGTCACACCCCTTACTACCTACCAGTAGGGTCTCCTTCCAAACCCTTGAGGTCGGCGGCGGTCCATGAGGCCATCCGTTGCTTCGAAGTCTTCAGGCGTCTCGATGTGGAGTTCGTCGCAATCCACGCTGACTGGCCTAGTGGGCTCTTCACGGTAGATGATGGTTTAAAGTTTCAGATAGAATCGTTGAACTTCTTGACTGATGAGGCTGAGAAATATGGCATCACCCTGCTCTATGAGCCCACCATATCAAAGGAGAATAGGGTCGAGAATATTGAGAGGATCCTTGAGGCTATGCCGAGGTTGATGCTGCTCCTCGACATAGGCCACGCTAACCTGAACAACAATAAACCTGTAGAGTTCATTGAGAGGTTTAGCGACAAGATAAGGCATGTGCATCTGAGCGACAACGACGGTTCGGGGGACCTACATCTGCCAATAGGATGTGGCAAGATAGACTGGCATGAAACGTTGAGATGCTTGAAGAGATGCTACGATGGAACGATAACCTTGGAGATATTCTCCTCAGACAGGAACTACGCATTATTCAGCAGGAGGAGTTTAAAAGAGATTTGGGGCAGAGTGTGACATTCATATACGCTCCATCCATAATGGGACTCTAATCGATGCGTTTGTCACCTAATCGCGTGACCTACCGCAGCTTGGACAGAAGACACACCCTTCAGATATTGTAGCCAGACAGAATCGACATTGCCTAAAATTTTTTACACCGACAACCTCACTCCTTGAGACATCTATGTTAAGTTGCTTCTTAACCTCATCCAGAATCTTCCTTTCTATAATCTTAGAGATCCATGACCAGGACACGGGTAAGTATCAACTCACCATTCAACAGTGAACCTTCAAGATGTCAACTCCACATTTTAAATATGCTGGCTTCAAACGGTAAAATTCGTCACCCTTTTATGTAAAGTATTTTTAAGGGTGGAGCAACTTCCGATACCATAACTATGGGATTCTGGTGTTTACCCAATGTCCAGAAGGCTTTACATCGACCTTGGATTGAGCAACACAAGAGAGATGTTGAGCAGAGCTTATAGTGGCGGCTACGCTGTTCCAGGGTACAATTTCAACAACATGGAGCAGTTGCAGGCTATAATTCAGGCGTGTGCTGAGACACGATCCCCAGTCATTCTTCAAGTCTCGAAAGGCGCAAGGAAATATGCGAACAGAATCCTCCTCAGACATATGGCCATGGGCGCGGTTCAAATGGTAAAGGATTTCGCTGAATCGATCCCTATAGCCTTACATCTGGATCACGGCGACTCCTTCGAACTATGTAAAGCCTGTGTGGATGACGGCTTCTCGTCGATAATGATAGACGGCTCGTTCCTACCCTACGATGAGAATGTGGCTTTGACGAGGAGGGTTGTGGAATACGCACATACCTTCGACGTCAGCGTCGAGGGTGAGCTTGGTGTACTGGCTGGGATCGAGGAGGATGTAGGTTCCAGGGAAGCTCATTATACGAATCCGAATGATGTAGAGGACTTCGTTGAGAAGACAGGTGTCGACAGTCTAGCAATATCCATAGGGACTTCTCATGGAGCTTACAAGTTCAAGTTGAGGCCTGGAGAACCCACTCCAACCCTGAGGTTCGATATACTCGAGGAAGTTGCGGATAGGCTGCCGGGCTTTCCAATAGTCTTGCATGGGGCCTCCTCAGTACCCCAGAGATACATTGAATTGATCAATAAGTACGGGGGATCTATAAAGGGTGCTGTTGGGATACCTGAAGACCAGCTTAGAAAAGCTGCGATGTCCGCTGTATGCAAGATAAACATCGATACTGATGGTCGCCTGGCCTTCACAGCGATGGTTAGGAAATGTCTTTCAGAGAATCCTGAAGAGTTTGATCCGAGGAAATACCTTGGTGAGGCTAGGAAAGAACTTATTGAAATGATCAAGAACAAGAATATCAACGTATTAGGCTCAGCATGGAAGGCCTGAATCCTGAAACAACTATTGTTCGACTGGACTGTCAAGAGACTCATGGACATGTTTCCTGCCGGCGACCTACACAATTTCGAAGATGATTTTTGGCCAAAGTAGTGTTGAAGGTGTAAGTATCTCTTTAAGAAATATTTACTTCTCCAATCGACCCCTCACAAGCGACGCGAAAACTCCCAAACAGCACGTAAATGTAAATATGATGAATGAGAGTTGGCTGCTCTTCAAGAATGTGCTCGGACTCGTTGCGACCTCTACTCCGCCTAAGTAGATTGCGAACACTATCATGACGACTCCCATACTCAACATCTGGCCTAGAAACCTCATGGTTCCGAGGGTCGCCGACGCCACGCCATAGAATCTCCTATTGACTGAGCTCATCACGGCATTGGTATTTGGTGAGGAGAAGAGGGCAAATCCGAAACCTAGAATTGATAGGTTGGCTGCAACAAGATGAAGACCAGTATCCTCGTTCAAGAGTGTGAACATAGCCAGTCCCAGTGCCGTCAGGGACATTCCTGCTGAAGCAACGAGCCTAGGCTCGATTCTGTCCGAAACTCTTCCCGCTAATGGTGAGAATAGTGTTTGGATGAGGGGCTGAAATATTAGGATGAGCCCTGCACTCTGGGGGTCGAGGCTCTTGACATATTGCAGGTAAAGGCTGAGTAGGAATCCAACTGCAAATGTTGCGCTGTAGTGTATCAAGGCTGCTAGATTCGAGAATGTGAAAACCCTACTCCTTCTGAAAATATCCATATCGATAAGTGGGGTTTCAATCCTTACCTCCCAGAATATGAATATGCATATGCCTAAGACTCCGGCGAGGACCATTGTTATACCAGGGGCTGCCGGTAGTATTGAGAATCCATACATCAAGCCGGCTAGGGATAGGGCCCAAATAATGGAACCTACAAAATCGAACCTCTCACCTTCAGCCTCAACCCACTCTCCCCTGAGCTTCCAAGTGACGGATGTGAGGAGGATGAGGCTTA
>JAGTQO010000074.1:1982-7385 GCA_018396565.1 Candidatus Bathyarchaeota archaeon | reverse complement strand
AGCTCAGTCAACTCTCTTTCCGATAGTTTAGGCTGGATACCATGCCTATCGCAGAAATCTTCGATGAAGTCGAAGATCTCGTAGATGGAGGGGTCTGGGGCCTTGCAAACCCCCTTCTCAGCCTCCACTTGGCATAAGTGTTTTTTAGAGCATATCTGGGCGGCGTTCACCAGCTTATCAGTCAGCTCCCTACAGGCTCTTGACAGGACCGACTTGACCACAGCGTCTTTTGTCCGCCTGATTTTTGTGAGAGCTTCCTGCGAGTATTCTATGAATGCGAGGAAGTAGGTTATGGCTGGGCATTCTGGAAAATACATAGTCTCCAGAAAACTGGCTGTCGCTTGAAGATCCTTCTCCAACATTTGAATTTCCAGATTTAGACTTTCAAACTCCCTTATCTTCCACTCATTATAAATGATCTCAGCCAACTCGTAATGACTATACTTTGAGTATTTATCTAATACACTACGCATCCTTTCAATGCTCTTGGAGGTCATAGTCGGCAGTATATACTGTGAAAAGTGCCACCTGCCTCTCTCGGTAATTCTGAAAACCCAGTAGGGGTAGTCGCGACCAATTCTTTCCTCCCTCTCAATAAGCCCTCTATTCATCAACATTACGCTGTCCATACTCAGCTCCTGCGAGTATGGTCCATAACGATGCTTGAAGTAGCGGTAGCCTCCTGGAATCTTCGCCTCATTCTGTACTTGAAATACAAGTTTCTGCAGTTTAAGTTCGGTGACTACCTCGCCGAGTTGATTCAACACGAATAGAAGGATGTTGGCCCTATCCGGAACTGTTGTCCGCGAGGCCTCAGCCCTAGAGATATCCATAGTGAACTAGCTCTATGAGATGTTGATTTATATAAAAACTTCTATCGATGAATGTGGCTGGTGTGAATGTTGACATTATCATCCTCAATCTTCCAGACGTATAAGGTGGCATGAGATCTCTATCACAACCCAACTCAAAGTCTTACTCTCAGCGATTGAGTATTCAGGCTCGAAAGAGACTGGATAAACATAATCGCATTTTCCGCCTAACGTCCTGTCACTCATTATTCTGTCGTAAACATCACATGCAATGTTTATTGTGTTTGTTAAGACTGTTTCAGGCTCCACTCCTTGATCGATTACTACGACCCTAAATCCAATACGGTGCCGAACCTTATTGAATGTCTCATCTGTTATAGGGTCTCGTATTGGAACGATGAGTGCCACTGGGAACTCGTAAAACTTGAGCTTCTCGCCTATAACAACCTCCTTTAGGCTAGCCACCTCAGCAATCTTACCCTTCACCGCATCGATGATACTCCAATAAGATTCCTTAAAAGTCAAGGCTCAATCATCCCCCTAATAATCCCATCAACTTTATCAATTACCTGTTGAGAAACATCTCGAAACGTCCTCTCAACAAAGGGATTCGGAGCTATACCTGGGTGCATGCCGAAACTTGGATGCTTCGAATCGACAAGCCTTCTACCTATAGAGGGAACATACCTTCCGGGGCTGGGTCTTGTTCCTGAAACGACGTAGATGGCATAAGGGGCTGTGGGTCCAACCGAGACCTTGCCCCCCTCCCTCTGAATGGTTATGCTGGCCTTCAACATACCTGTCCGAACCGGCGCGAGACCCCGCATCCTCCCCACAACTATTTGAGCTGTATCAAAGATCACTTTGTCTATTTGCTCAAAAGTCCTACACGTATCTCCAATCCATTTCTTGAAATTTGTAAGATCAACATCAACTGTTAAGCTCATCCGAACCACTGTAAACGGGCAGGTTACCAAAAGAGAGTGATTGGACCCTGCTAGAAACTTAACGTGTAGTCGTGTGCAGATTCAACTGGTTTGAATCAATCGAATTCGAAGTATTCCAACGCATCTCCCTCTCCAGGAAAAATTTAGCCGTCAATTTCCGATATATTTCATGGATGTTCACATCATTTCTAAAATTCCTCTCGATCTCTAAATTTTGACATTTAGCTCCGTTTATATATCGGCCTCAGAAATTTAATTTCGAGAAGATTTGACTCTTAAGGAGGAGCTTCTTGGGCTCCTAGAGCGTGACAAGGAGTTCCGGTACGCGGTCGTCGGCCTCATAGGTTTAGAGGAGATACTGAAGCGCCTTGACAGGAATGAGGAGATACTGATGAGGCATGAGAAAATATTGATGAGACATGAGGAGATACTGCTTAAGCATAGTGAGGAGCTTCTCAAACTTAGAGAGGACATGATGGAGGGCTTTCGAAGGCATGATGAGGAGCTAGCCAAACTGAGGAGCGATATGAATAGAGGTTTCGAACTTATGGAGAGGCACATATCAGCGTTAGGTGCGAGGTGGGGGCTCATGGCTGAGGAAGCGTTCAGGGAAGGCCTAAGAGGCCTCTTGGAGAGGGAGTTCAAGTTTAAAGTCGACCGTTGGAGTAGGTACGATGAGGCTGGGATTGTCTACGGTTACCCAAGCAACGTCGAGGTAGATGTGGCTGCAAGTGATGGGAGACATATCCTGATAGAGGTTGCATCCCATGTGAGGGCTCAAGACATTTATCTCCTCAAGAGGAAGGCTGAGTTTTACGAGAAGGAGACTGGGGAGAAGCCTCGTAGATTGATTGTGGTCACGCCATACGCTGAGGATAAGGCCAAGGAGGCGTGTCTGAGGCTCGGCATAGAACTATACACGAAAGTATGAGATATTGTCTCCGTCAAGTCTCATGTTGGGAATATTGTGAATGCTTTAGCCGCTGAGGTTTCGATTCAACACAGTGGTGTAGACTGATCTAGTCTTTGAAGAGTTGTTGATCTTGGGTGTAACGTAGGTGGAGAATAGTGGGATTCACCTCGGATCTCTCGTAGACGATTTAATTCAAGCAATATTTGCGAGATTTCTCTGCGACCTATCTTTGATCGCTACTTGTGAGTAGTTTCTCTAGAGCCCACATTGGGAATCCTGAGCCTGTAAGGACGGGAAGGAAATATTCGTGTCCATACAGTAGGGTTAGGATGAGGGATCCTCCCCAGGCTGAGACTATTATGACTGCACATATCCCTTTGGCTACATCCAGTGCACCCATGCCCACTCACCTCCTGTCCATTTTCTGTCCACGATCACCTTTCGAAGGTTGCTGTGGGGTCATTCTGAGGGGGCTCGTTCCATCTCTCAGCCATATCTCCACTCTTATACCTTGTAGATTTCAGGTGTCGCCTGACCTTTATATATGGTCCAAGAAGCTTCTTCAGGTCAGGTGAGAAGACCTCTGAAGATGCTGTTTGAACCTGCCAATCATCAATTCTGACTGTTGGTCCAGCGGCATTCATAACCATGAACTGTAATATTTTCGATGCTAACAAGGCGCAGACTGTTTTAACAGTCTCACTTACAGTCTCATCATCAAACTTTTGCCCGCAGTGATCTTCAATGATCGATTCACACCTGGGCAGGAGGAGGTTCAAGATCCAACTCTCATACTCAACATCTGAATTGAAGCCTAGCATATTATATTTTATCTGGGAGTAATGTTTAACATCTTCTGCTGTGATCCATGACAAACTTCTTCACCTTGACTGTGCGGCTCATCCTACAGTCTTCGCAACGGAAGAGTTGCCATTCAGAGCTTGATGCTGCTAGACCCATCGGCTTGAAGCAGCTTGGACAGACCACATCGATTCCAGTTGGTTCAGACTCGATCTTCATTTTAGGCTCCCCTGAAGGCGCCGCCTCCACATCTTTCGGTTTACGTCTTCTCATTCTATGGCTCATTTTGCCTCACCGTGCCGTGTTTTGATTCTCCGCCGCGTCAATAAAGGCGGTTTAGAAGTTCATTCCATGACCTGGCTCTGTTAAGTTACTACATCTGTCAGTTTTCGGATTGCATCGCCGACGACCAGTTTGGGTTCAAGCCACTGCCTTATGATGAAGGCGTCGTATCCTGAAGGTTCATTTCTGTATCTTGCGGCTTCCGTCGGCCCGTTGCCCAGGACCACCGCAGGCGCTGTGCTGTCTCCTATTATTGCGTTTGAGCTTGTGAGGGCGTAGTCGACTATGACTTGGATTGACGGCCAGCCTGGGAGGCTGAATGATCCTCCTTGCTGGCCAACATTCACTATTCCAGCCTCTATCATACCTTTCACGTAGCTGTTTCTGATGAAGGCGTTCCAAGCCTTATGTGAGACTGCCATAAAGTTTGGCTCGTAACCGTTGCTCAGGATGGTCTCTATCACTTCCCCTATCTTGTCGAATGGGTCGTAATCGTTGTTTGGCGGTGTTGTCATGGCGTTCCAGCTCTGTCCAGTTACGGCGGTTGCTGTTTCAAGAACCTCCTTCACCTGCTTGTTCTCCATCCTCGCCAGGTCTCTGGCTGCGTCTTCGGTGTGGACTCTGAATATGTCGTGGAGAGCCCTCTTACGAGCCTCATCCTCAACAACTATGTGGACCACGTTCTTCCATAGGTCGAAGTTCACCCTGGTGTATGATTGGGCGCTTATCTCAGCCTCCGCCAGGGGAGGAACCTTCTCAACCCCTGCGAGTTTCGTTGCGATGTCTACGCTCGTAACCAGCTCAGGCATATTGATCACTCTGCAAGCTCTTCTCAGGTTGTATTGGGGTCTGGCGAGGCCTAGAACCTCCTCCAGAACGACTTGAGCCTCTATCGTCGAGATGTCGAAGACCACCTGGCCCCTATACCTCTCACCTGCCCTGCCCATGTATATTCTTCCGTCTACAGGATTGTGCCAGACGCTTCCGACAAGCCTCATGTCCTTGCTGATCTGCATCGTATCCATCATGTTTGTCGCCTCAGATTGGGAGCAGTCTGATCTTGACTGTTGGAGCGTCGTTTCCAGCCGACTCCTCGCATCGGCCTACCCTCTGCTCAATCTTGTCAAACTCAGTCTGCATCGCAGCCTCAGTGTAGGTTGCTGGAGCGTCCAGGGCCGAGTATGCTTTCACCTTTCCAGGTGTTGTTGAGATGGCAACCCATCCACCCTTGATTATGGCGCCTGTGACCTTGTTAACCTCGACAATCCCCTCCTCAAGAACCTTACACGTCGCTTGGTTGCCTGCCCCCGGTGCGTTTACTGTCTCGAGAGCTACCGTGAAAGGTCCCTTGTTTCCTGATGTGGCGTCTGCGTCTGCCGGCGCCCAACCGTCAGTATCGTAGGCTAGAACATCTCCCTTCACACATCCGGTATTGGTTTTGAGAGTGTATCTGCTGACTTTCATTCCAAACTCTTTGTAAATATCTCCAGCAACCATGTTAACTCACCTCACCCTTATCGTCCCTGGTGTAGCCGTAGAGTGTCTCCCTGACCTGTTCCACTAGGCTGTCTGATCTTGGAACCCTGAATCTTGCCTTCGGCCCCGCAGGTTCAGACTCTATCATCGTCACAACGGCGAGTAGGTCGTC
>JAGTQO010000074.1:775-1967 GCA_018396565.1 Candidatus Bathyarchaeota archaeon | reverse complement strand
GGCTTCAGCTTTGAGCTTCTTCAACTGTTCAATGTCTTTCGACCTGTCCCTCTCATCGCTCAAACCTGCCCTGATCCTGAGATCTTCAACCTCACTCGCCTTCTCAGCCAACTCCTCGGCGATGACCTTACTCTTCCACTCCTTCAACTCCTTATTCTCGGCCTTGAGCCTTTCAAGCTCGGCTTGGAATGTTTTGTGAGGCTCCTTCCTCTCAAGGATCTCAATCTTTTGTCTGCTCGTTGCAAGTTCGCCCTGCAACCTCTTGATCTCAGCCTCCAACTCTGCAATCCGTCTATCTTTCTCCTCACTCATATTTGATTCACCTATCTTACTGCTGAGTCTCTCCTCGCAGAGTTCAGACTCAACCCCCACCTCCTTTGAGGCTCGACAGAGTTCACGTAGAGCATCCATCTTCGCCTCTTGACTGTGAAACTCTGTCTGGCTCCACCTCGCCAGGGCGTTTCGTAGATGGTCGAGGTCGATCCGGCCGTCAGGCCAGCGGTAAGGAAGTTTCCTCTCACTCTTGTTTCCTTCAGGGCCCTGGGCTGACGGTGGAACATAGGCGAAGCATGAGTCAGGCCACTCCGCTGTAGGATTGAACTCAGCACCTCTCAGACTCATAATGTCACCTCTCTCGCCCCCTTCATTATCGGGGACTTGCGGCTGGTTAGGGGTCTTGAACCTAGTCCCCATGGCTGCATCATCTCGAGCCGTTCTATCACTCTCCAGTGAGTGATCGCGATAGAGCGATGATGAGAGAGAGTATGCGAAACCAAAATTTTCAAGTGGACCCTCGTAAATCGATGTGATCTGGGAGTCTGGGAAAGCACCTTCAGGCACCAAGGCTACATGCTCGAAGACACAGTCGGTCACTTGAACCGCACCATCAACCCCCTCCTCCGCTTCAGCCAGAACTTGCGGACTGACCGCACGCCACTCACCAGACTTTATTCTGCTCCAAGCATCGGGATCAACAATCTCATAGATGACTTCGGCTGAGCCGTTACCCTTCACCTGAATGGGCCTCCCACATACTCTGTCACCTCCATGACCTAGACTTGGTGGACCTATCAGAGGCGCCTCAAGCAGTGTCCTCAAGGCTCTGGTCAGAGCCTCCTCAGTAATTCTCCACCTGACACCGTGAGGTTCGGTTGGTCTACTGGTCGTCGTATCAATGACTTTCACCTTGACG
>JAGTQO010000074.1:609-751 GCA_018396565.1 Candidatus Bathyarchaeota archaeon | reverse complement strand
GGTTCAAAACCGATACTGTAACTGAAGTGGGCTCTCCGCATCCGCCTCTCAATCTCCCCACAGATCTTCCTAGCAGTCTCCACATCGTACCCTCTACTCATCTGAGCCTTCACACAAGACTCAAAATCTGGATATGGACCTA
>JAGTQO010000074.1:0-330 GCA_018396565.1 Candidatus Bathyarchaeota archaeon | reverse complement strand
CCTTCGCTTTGTTCGTATTCGTTACAGCCAGTTGTATGCCTGCCGACGTTTGGCCTATCTTCGTTCCCAGCTAGTCTTCAGGTCAGGGTGGGCTATCACCATACCAAGTTTCGAGATATGGTTATTGTCCTACAGGCATGGTCTTCCCTTCCTTTCTTGGTAAGTTTTATAGTATTGTTGCAATGTATTTTTGGCGATACAAAATGGCAAGAAAACTCAAGGTACTGAGCGGTTTCAGACTCACAACCCCTAAGGAGGCTAGGAGCCGGATACCGATCAAGGTGTGTGATGAGGTAAGTTTCACAATGGATGGGGGTAGACTCATATTCA
>JAGTQO010000073.1 GCA_018396565.1 Candidatus Bathyarchaeota archaeon | reverse complement strand
TTAAGAAGAGGATCTTTAGGGAAGTGGATAGGGTGAATAGAGTAGCGATAGTAGCGTCGAGCACATCAGGTCTACTTATGACTGAGATACAGAAGGCTGCTGAAAGACCTGAGAGGTGTGTGGTCGCCCACCCTTGGAATCCTCCGTTGCTGCTCAAACTGGTTGAGATAGTTCCTGGGGAGAAAACCTCCAAAGAGACTGTGGATGAGACTTACAATTTTATGGAGGCCCTTGGAAAGATCCCTGTCATCGTTAAGAAGGAGGTCCCAGGCTTCATAGGGAACAGGCTCCAGGCGGCTTTGTGGCGTGAGGCTTTGAGTCTGGTTGAGAATGGTGTCGCAACGGTTGAGGATGTTGATAGGGCGGTATGGGCTGGTCCAGGGGCGAGGTGGGCTGTGATGGGGCCATTCCTAACTCTGCATCTAGGAGGCGGACCTGGAGGATTGAAGTATCACATAGACACTATTCAACATGGATTCAACGAGTATTGGAAGAGCATGGACGACTGGAAACTAATACCATACCATGCAGCGATGAAGGCCATAGAGGGTGTGGAGCAGCTGCAGATAGTTAAGGAGAAAAGCTTCCAAGAAATGGTTAAATGGAGAGATGAGAGGTTGGTTGAGATACTCAAGATCCAGGAGAAGACTAGGTGAGTGACATGACGAGCGACGAATCGAAGAAGATAAGGCTCCACCATGTAGGTATAGTTGTGAAGACAGATACCATTAAGAATCTAATCAGGGGGTTCATCGGGATCGGTGAACGCACATGGTATGTTGAGACCCAGGGTGTAGACGTAACCTTCCTACCTCTTGGAAACGCTTACATAGAACTGGTCTACCCTCACGGAAACAAGACCATAGATAAGTATCTTGAGACCCATGGCGAAGGGATCCACCATTTTTGCTTCGAGGTTGCAGACCTCGACTACTGGGCGAAGAAGTGTGAAAAAGACGGTTTCAAGATAGTCAGCAGAGACCATAGGTGCTTCTTCATACACCCTAAAACATTTGGAGGAATACTTGTAGAGTTCATTGCGATGTCCAAGGGTGACCCTATGCAAGAACTGACCCTGATAGGGAAATGATTCTTCCCGGAGATAGTTCGGAGAAATGAACAATGTTAAATAGAATATGAGGACGGACTACTGTAGGATATCTCTATATTTCTCACTTTCTCACCGTCCATGAATGGTCAACCTCCCAGCGTCGCCTAATAATAATTTAGATTCCTTCAGTCTAGTTGCAGTAGTCTTGAATTTAAGGAGTAGGCTCAGAACAGGAATTGGTCAGGTTTACAAGTTGATGCTATGGATTTCCGGCTCATCCAATGTCAATCTGAATGTCTACGCTCCAAGGCCATCTAGAGAACCGGCGAAAACAGTGTGACATGTTCAGGTTAGATCCGGCAAGCTCCGCAACATACATCTGTCGGTTGGAGAAGATGTTGACATCTGGATCCTAACTCGGTTAAACGAACTTCTAGCTAAGCAGGCCTACGTACCTAGATTTTGACTCACCACGGTAAATTACTGGCTGCTATAGCAAGCCTCACGAACCTTAGTGAAAAGATATGAGCGAAAACACCTTTATCTTAATAAACCTTCAAAGTATTCCAGCATAAAGGTAGTCAGCAAATGAACTATCAGATCTCGGAAGCAAGAGCAGCTATCGAAGCCAGGATCTATGAGAAAATCTCTGAAGAATTGGATGAGAAAGTGAGTAGAATTGTTCGCTATATATTCGAGAAGGGTGGAAAAAGATGTAGGGCAACTCTTCTCCTCCTATGCGCTGAGATGTTAGACTGCAGAATGGAAAGAGCCCTTGACGCAGCTGTAGCCATAGAGTTGATTCACACGTCCTCAATAATTTTCGATGACATAATCGACAATGAAAAAATCAGAAGAAACTCACAGCCACTTCACATCGCATTTGGTGAGGGGGTGGCTATAACCTGCGGCCTTTTCTTGGCTTCGAAGGCTGTTGAAATACTTTCACATTACGATAGCAAAGAGATTATGAGAGCAATAGGAACCGCTATTGTTACGATGAGCCAAGGCGAGATGTTAGATGTTTTCTCTCAAGGAGAAGAAGGCGTTGAAGAATATTTGAAAATAATCTCTTTTAAAACAGGTGCAATGTTTTCTGCCTCCGCCGAAATAGGCGCACTGGTGGCTGGGGCTTCTAGAGACCAGGTAGAATGTCTATCTGAATGCGGACGCCTTATAGGGATTTCATTTCAGATGAGAGATGACATTGCAGACTTAAATGATGGGGAAAAGATGTCTGTTTACAATGATCTAACCGTTGAAACTGTATCACGCCTTTCAGTTGAGTATGCTGGAAGAGCCAAAGACCTGCTTAGGAGGAAATTTGGTGAGAAATCTAATCGTATCATCGAGTTCATAGACCATATATGTGGGTCTCAGAAATAGAAACATCGAGTTCGTCTTTATTTAGTGTAACTCTATGAGAAGGGGGTCTTACGCTTACTTATATGAATCTCAGCAGTTTAGAGAAAATACTATCGCGACATTGAACTATCTTCGCTATATTGTCACCCCTCAATAGGGAGAACATAATATTGAATAGAGTGTCGTGTCCCATCACTTTATCGGCTGCCTTGCGATATGCAAGGCCTCTCTGGATTAGATCTCCGATCTCGTCATTGACCAACCTTCGATATCCTGAGAGGCTGCTCTCACCACGGACAAATGATGCCGCCTGCTCGCCGGCAATTCTCCCAGATATAGCTGCTGTCAGGATCCCACCACCATTTATCGGCACTACAGTGCCAGCCGAGTCGCCGGCTAGCAATATTCGGCCTCGGCAAATTTGCTTAGCAACACCACCAACGGGAATGAATTTGATGGAAGAGCGGATAGTCTTGGCATTCAAAAGTTTGGGTGAGGCTACGGGATGTTTCGTTTGAAATATATTAAACCACCAATGAAGATTCTTACCATGTTCTAATCTTGGCAGTCTCACTCCAAGGCCCACGTTTGCCGCCCCATCCTCCTTCGGAATAATCCAAGCATATCCTCCTGGAGCAATCATGTTTCCGAAATACATCTCCACAGCCTTCTCGTCCGTCCTCACATCGATCATTTGGCGGCTGATGCAGAGCGCGAGGTCACTCTCATAAAACCCAGACTCCATTCCGGCTGATGACGCTGTCGTCGAGGGGAATCCATCAGCTCCCACCACAACCTTAGCTTCCAATGTCTTAGGACCGTTCCTTGTGATAGCGTGGATCTTCAAATGATCCCCTTTTCTATCTATCTTCCGTACTAGGCAAGATGCAACTGCCTCAACACCAACTCTTTTTGATCCTGAAGCCAAAGTATCGTTCAAAAGACCCTTGTTGAGAACTAACCCATGAAATTTGAACTCATATAGTCTATTAGAAGGACTGAACATGAGTATAGATGAGGTTCTGTTTGAAACCGTTTTCGAGGCGATCTCATAGAAGTCTGATAGCCCTCTGGCATTAGGCATCAAACTTCTGGCCTCCTCAAAAGATGGAATGAACTCTCCGCATATGACTGGCCCGCTGAAACTAGGGTTCCTTTCAACGAGTAAGGTTCGAGCGCCCCCCATTGAGGCGTAGCGGCTGGCAAATAGCCCTGCAGGCCCCCCTCCAACAACAATTACATCATACAACTCGTCACACATGCTAGGCATTTATGATCTCAGTCGTACAAGTTTCCTGTGACGTGTATGTGAAATAGGGGTTGGAAGAGCTGAGTCTTGAGCATTCACCGTCCATGGGAGATGAGTCTCTTCTCATCTATGTCCTTGACTCTTACATATTCTCTTGGAGGTTCGGCTGGAGGCTGGCTCAATCTCCACGGTTGATATATGAGTCTCTCTTTATCATACTCGCATAGCTCGTAGGCGCTTGTAAAAGTTAGTGCGAGCGGACTTGGGCATATCTCTACACACAGGCCGCACATGCAACATCTTCCAAGGTCAAGGCTTGGAGCCTTACGCTCTGCCTCCTGAACGACTAATATTGCTTTGGTTGGGCAAACCCATGAGCATAGTCCACATCCAATGCAGCCGTCGATGCTTCGCAACATGAGCCTTCCACGATACCTCTCTGCTGGCTTGAGAACCTTGAACGGGTACTTGACTGTGAATGTTCTTCTGAATACGTGTTGAAATGCCATTGAAAGTGGCCTTAAGATCGACGTAACCATTCTTCTCTAACCTCTAAATCCAAGCCACATAGGAAACGTGGGGAAGATCAATAGAAGGAGCAAGACAATCACAATCTGAAGAATGGCCAGAGGTATCAGTAGGCTCCAGCCTACACGGAGGAGCTGGTCCATCCTCAATCGTGGCCATGTAGCCCTCCCCATTATAACGAATAAACATACGATGAGAGATTTTATAATGAACCATATGATAGGTGGAAGGAAAGCTGGACCGAGCCATCCACCCAAGAAAAGGCCAGCAAGAAGTAGTGATGCAACACAGAGATTAACATATTCAGCCATCATGAAGCACATGAATTGGACACCACTATATTCGGTGGGATATCCAAACACAATCTCCTGTTCAGCAACTGGTATATCGAAAGGCCTCCGAATCAGCTCCGCCATCATCGATATGAAGAAGACTATTAATCCTAGAGGCTCGACAACTCCGAACCATATCTTCGATTGGCTCTCCACAATTCTGACAAGGTCTAGAGAACCTGCCATCATGGCTACCCCCGCTATGCAGAACACCATAGGAACTTCGTATGCTAGTAGCTGGAAAGCCGCACGCATAGCTCCTATGAAGCTGTACTTGTTGTTAGATCCCCATCCCGCTGCTATAATTATGAGGGGGTGCAAGGTGAATAATATTAAAATTATGAGCAGATTATATGGTGTCTCATAGATAACCCAATTCTTACCTGGAGCAACCCATCCGAAAGGCATGAATGCAATACTTGAGCATGACACGGCAACTACGGCGATGGGGGCGAGGTTATAAACGATCTTATGGGCTTTGTCAGGGACGATTATCTCTTTACCCATCAACTTTAGAAAGTCAGCTATGGGTTGTAGTATCCCCATCATAGGACCAACATGGAGAGGACCTATTCTTAAATGAACCCTAGCGAGAAACTTCCTTTCGAACCATATAATCAATATTGCGAATATGGAGATATACATCAGTCCAGGGAACACGGCCACTTTGATTATAAGCTCATAAAATTGGAGGCTGAATAGTAGTGGGCCTATGAAATTTAGAAATATTAAAGCCAGTGAAGCGAAGAATGATAGAATTGAAGTTAAAAGGCCGAATGATCTTTTCCACTCCATGACTCATCAACTACCTATCGATGTCTAGGGGGATAAGATCGAGGCTCATATATATCGCTGGAATATCTGCGATCGTTACGTTTCTGGTGATATATGGAAGAGCCGCCATATTTCTGAATGATGGAGTACTTACTTTCAATCGATATGGTTTATCTGTCCCATTGGCGACGAGGTAATATCCCAATTCTCCCCTAGCAGCCTCCACCCTACTGTATGCTTCACCCTTAGGCACCACTAGAGGGACCCTCTTTCTAATAGGTCCCTCCGGAATAGATCTTAATGCCTGCCTTATTATTGAGACACTCTCCTCCATCTCATGGAACCTGATGAGGGAACGAGCATATGCGTCTCCAGCTTTCTCGACGGGAATATTGAAGTCAAAATTCTGGTATACTTCATATGGCTCGTCTTTTCTAACGTCAGTGGCTACACCTGAGGCTCTGAGGCAGGGACCGACGAGTCCAAGTTTGATAGCATCAGAGGATGATATAGAACCGACACCTATAGTCCTCAAGCGAAACGTGCTGTTCTCAAAGATCATCTTATAATAGTCTTTTAGGCGACGTTCGAAGTGGTTTAGATACTTTGTCGCCACCTCTTCGAAGCCATGAGGAATATCATATCTAACCCCTCCAGGCCTTAACGCCGAGTATGTTATTCGGGCACCTGTGATCATCTCAAAAAGGTCCAGAAAAAGTTCACGCTCATTCATCGTCCACATCAACATCGTTTCGAAGCCAACTGAGATCGACATTAAACATAGCCAATACAGATGGCTGGCGATCCTATTCATTTCAGCCATTATGACCCTTATGAACCGCGCCCGTTCAGGCACCTCGCATTCCAGAAGTTCTTCCACGACCTCGATATAGCCGAGTACAGTATTCGTTGCGTCACAGTAGGAGTTAATCCTCTCCACAACTGGAATGTTCTGGAGGTATGTCCTATTCTCAGTGAGCTTCTCTATTCCCCTATGGGTATACCCCACATCTGGCTCCAAATTCAGGACACTGTCACCGTCTACATCAAGAATAAATCTGAGGTGGCCACTTGCAGGATGCTGTGGTCCCCAACTAACCTGCATTATCTCAACCCCGCTCCAATTTCGTTCTCAGCTTGAAGTCCTTCCGAAGAGGGGGAGGCCCTTCCCAGTCCTCCTGAAGTAGTAAGCCTCGCAGATTGGGGTGCCCAGTAAAACTTACCCCAAACATTTCATATATTTCTCTTTCATGAAAATCAACCCCGCTCCAAACTGGGGTAAGTGAATTGAGTTTCGGCTCAGCCCTAGGTATAGCTGTCTTCAGAGCTAGGAATGTCCTCTTTGAAGTTGACCAGATGTAGTAGACTACTTCAATCTTACCCTGCATCGGGTAGTCTACCGCTGCAACCGACGCAGGGTGATCGAACCCTACTTCGCTACTTATGTAGCGGGCAACTTCCAAAATATGTTCCTTCTCTACTGTAACCACTATCCTCAAGTCCCTTTGAACTCTGGCCTCCAGAACCACATCAGCAAAATGGGATTTGATCCCTTCAGCAATATTTCGATCTAGTTCAGTCAATTTGAAATCACAACTTGTTTCTAATTATTTTCTCTTGGAGCATATGTAACCCTTGGATCCACGCCTCAGGTCTCGGTGGGCAGCCTGGCACATAGACATCTACTGGTAGCATCTTGTCGACTCCTTGAACAACACTATATGAGTCCCACCATAACCCACCGCTAATAGCGCAGTGGCCAACTACCATTACATACTTCGGGTCAGGCATTTGATCATAAATAAGTTTCACCCTCTTCGCCATCTTATTCGTAACGAATCCAGTGATTATCAGGAGATCACATTCTCTGAGGGAGGGGAATGGAAGTGTTCCAAACCTCTCCCAGTCGAAGCGGGCACATGAGACTGCCATCAACTCGTTTGGGCAACATCCTGTACATAGATGAACTGACCAGAGCGACCAAGCCCTCGCCCAGCTGATCAGGTTCTTCACTGGCTCGATACCAGCGATGGATCGTACAACCTCCACTATTCCTCACCTGGTTTTTGTATCAGGGAAGCAGCTGCGCTTAGAGAAGCTACACTGATAATGATTATGATAACTATAGTTAGACCCAACATTTGAGGGTCAAATGATATTACGTTGGGTGCCAACAGGAGGAGGAGGAGCGCCAAGGGAGCGAAGAATGCGTAGATAACCGCATAGAGAAAGTATTTGGTTGT
>JAGTQO010000072.1:6647-7682 GCA_018396565.1 Candidatus Bathyarchaeota archaeon | reverse complement strand
ATAAGTAAAGTCTTGACACCGTTCAAACCTATACACCCAACCATATATATTTAGATTTTAATCTTAAACATTGGCTTTAAAAGAAAGCCGTAAAGAAAATATGGTGCAGTCCAATCTATATACCTTCCCCTGGGAAAGCATGGAAATGTCTGAATTTACTCCAAGAATTATTTTCATCATAATTCTGTCGGGTCTAATCTTAAGTTCTGCATATATACCATTTGGCTGTCACCTAGCCTCAGCGGCCTTCCCAGGAGTCAACGGGAAAATAGTATTCTACAGTGACAGGGACGGATACTGGAGGTTATACTCCATCAACCCTGACGGTTCAGATCTGGCCCAGCTGACCCATGGGATAATGGACGGTGAACCATCATTTTCTCCAGACGGCTCCAGAATAGTCTTCACAGGTTGGGATGACGGCGATCCTGAAATATATTTAATAGATCAGGATGGGTCGAATAGATTTCAACTCACATTCAACAGTGTATGGGATGGGGAGGCTTCCTGGTCCCCTGACGGCCGCAGAATAGTCTACACGAGCTGGAACGAAACAACTGCGGTGCATATTATGAATCTTGACGGGTCGAATAGGACCAGGCTGACCCGTACCCTAGCCCATGAGCAGCATCCAGTATGGTCCCCAGACAGTTCCAAGATAGTCTTCTCAAGCAACAGAGACGGCGACTATGAAATATACATTATGAACCCTGACGGAAAAGATATCAGAAAACTAACAGACAATATAGCAGATGACTACTCTCCATCCTGGTCGCCGGATGGACGGAAGATAGTCTTTGTGAGTAATAGAGTAACCAAGACAAACCCTGAAGGCGACCCCGAAATCTTCTTGATGGATTTTGAAGGTGGGAACGTAACTCAACTCACATTCAATTCGGTTGACGACGGCGACCCAGCATTCTCCCCTGATGGGAGAAGGATAGCGTTCACAAGGCGTGAGATTGAGTATTGGCCATTTGTAGGATGGCAGTTATGCATTATGGAAGTTGATGGGTCGAACCAGGTGCAACTCAC
>JAGTQO010000072.1:0-6631 GCA_018396565.1 Candidatus Bathyarchaeota archaeon | reverse complement strand
TCATGGGCTAGGGGAGGGTCGAATTGGGGTCCTGACTGGCAACCGTTGAGAAACAGATATTATAATATAAAACTCGTATCGACCGGCGGCTCCAAAATAATGCTTGCCAACACAACCTACGGCAACATAACACTATCCATGAAACCAGGAACATACAAGGTGAGGTTGGAGGCCCAGCCTGGTCTCGAACTCGCCAGATGGGAGACCACTGGAGGAGTATCCGTAAATAGGCCGGATATGGCTGAGACAGCATGCACTGTCTTAGGCGACGGCTCCTTGAAGGCTGTTGTGACCCCAACCAAGGTTGGGGGTCTAATCATACCTACAATCTGGCCTTGGGTGAGAATAGATCAAATAGTCTATCCGCCTGAGGCAGGCTCAATAAGCAGTAGACCTGAACCTACATATGGACTGATAACAAATCCATGGGCCACCCACTACAGATACAACACATCAGTAACCTTCATGGCAACCACAATAGATCCCAGAGTCTGGGAGTTTGTTGAGTGGGAGTTGCCTGGAGGCTTTAAGACAGTGGACAACCCCCTAAACATTGTAGCTGTCCACGACGGATATGTGAAGGCCATATTCCGTAAAAGAACAGTTGTTGAAGCGCCATCCCAAAGCGACTGAACAGACAACTGCTACCAAAAAAATTTCGGAACCTAGTCACACCATCATCCTGTACCTCAACACCTTCCCATCGCTTCCAAAGACCCTGAGTAGAGATGTAAAGTCGCATATTGAATATAGGTTCTCCTCCCGCTGCACATTCGTCTCCAGATCACCCCTCACACATCTCCTAACATTCAATAGGTTCCTTCCACGCAATAGCTCCAATGCTTTCTCAACCTCACCTTGCAGACTCCCCAAATCGTAGAGGTGCTCCTCATCAAGACTCCACAACTCTAACAGCCTCTGCTCCAACTCGGTCATCCAAGCGCTTCCACCCATAATGGTTAAGACTCTGAGAATATCGCATGCAACCTTTAGGGAGAGACTACTATCCTCACTCTTCCTGAGGTCTTGCAAGACCTTATCCATCATAATCGACAATATCATAAGTCAGCCATATATATGTAAACCTTTACGGGTATTCGAGAACTTGCTACAGAACTTAATAGAACTTTCAAAAACATTATCGATAGACTCTCTGTAGAAGAGTTAAAAAAGAAAGTGGATGAGAAACGATTAAAACATTTTCTTGAAACATAAGCCGGGCCGCACACCTTGAACAAAAACTAACTCGCATATTTCTTAGATTCTACAACGCTCAATAGATGCTGTAGACAAGAGTGCTAGAATATTATAATAAGAGAATCTAAAGGAGAAATAAGCGTGGCCACCAGTTTAGAGAACTTAAAAGAGATTCTCTTCATCTTATCTAAACTCGCATCTTTACAAACTGACCTTCGTGCCGTCAAAGATTACTAGGAATGACAGGAATTAAGAGATATGAAATGGCCTTAAACACTTATAAACGCCCTTGAAATAATGGAGATTACACAATTTAAAAGACCAAAAGATGCAATAAACATTGCAACGATGCTTGAGCACAATATATCCAAGATAATCAGCGAGACGAAGAGTATGATAGAGTACCTCTGATCTAAAGAGCACATCCAAAAGAGCTTTAGAATCCGAGTGTACATTCTTTGTTTCGACCAGAATGACTCAAGTTGCATCTTAAGATTATAATATAGATTCCATCAGGCAAGGTCATCATACTGAGAATGTTAGGCTGTGGTTAAAGGTATAAGCGTTACCTCCACCGCCCTCACTGTAGAGTCTAATAATTATAGACCTGAAACTGCTGAAGTTAATTAGGAAGTTTTGGATAGTGTGTTCGCGGTGATAACGATGGACCTGGCAGGGCATGAGCTTGAACGCTATGATAGGCAACTCAAGATAAACGGTTGGGGAAATGAGGGTCAAATGAAATTGAAGTCCTCTAAGGTCGTCGTGGCTGGTGCCGGGGGTTTAGGGTGTCCAGCGTCCATATACTTGGTCGCAAGCGGTTTTGGGAAAGTCAGGATCATCGATGATGAGAAGGTTGAGTTAAGCAATTTGAACAGACAAATCCTACATTGGACGAGTGACATTGGAGTTTTCAAGGTTGACTCCGCATCTTTGAAGCTCAGGAGCCTGAACCCAAACGTTGAGGTTGAGGGTCTGAGATGTAAAATAACTAGAGAGAATGTTCATGACATGATAAGGGGATTCAATGTTGTAGTAGATGCTATGGACAATTACAGAACTAGGTATATTCTGAATGAGGCCTGTGTTAGGGAGGGGATACCTCTCATCCATGGAGCAGTTTACGGCTTTGAGGGGCAGCTCACCACTGTCGTACCTCATATCACACCTTGCCTCTCATGCATCTTCCCGCAGGTCCCACCTGAAGTAGAGAAACCCCCAGTTGTCGGCACGACACCGGCCCTAATAGCAACCCTTCAAGTCACAGAAGCTATCAAACTTATAACAGGCATAGGTGAGAACGTGCTTGGTAGGCTCCTAATATATGATGGAACAGATATGTCCTTTCAGGAGATAAAGGTTCAGAGAAACCCTGAATGTCCGGTATGCGGAACCTAGATTAGGTCTAGATCCGCACGAGCCTTTTTTTGCGAGACATTAAGTCCGGCTGGATCTCAGGACCTTTAAAGGTTGTAGGGCCAGCAACCCGGCTAACATGAATCCGGTGCTGAATTGTATAAAGTATGGCAAACCATACAGGCTCATCACACTGGCCATAGCGGTGGGGGCGAAGGACATGACGATGTTTTCGGTGAAGAAGTAAGCGCTGAACCCATACCCCCTACCTTTTGCTGGGGTGAGGTTCGTAACTAATGTGTTCATAGGAACGTATGTGCTTTGACTTAAAGTTGAATAGATGAGGTAGGCTATTGCGATGAGGTAGATCCGAATGGGTAGGGTGAGGGTTGGAAGAATTATTGCGCAGCCTAGAATCGCTAGGCCTAGGGCCCTCTTGGCTCCTAACCGCTCACCCAAGTAGCCTCCGAGCAATGAGCCGACAACCCCTGTTAAGGGGCCTAAACCGAATATTAGGCTTGCCATTGTCTCAGTGAGGCCCTTCACACCTACAAGATATGTGGTCATAAATGTTGAGGCTCCCGTCGTTCCAAACTCCCTTAATCCAACCGCAACCAGAAAGGTCATGAACCCTGCTGACATGAGGCCTCGAATTTGAGCAGGCCAAGCGGGTCTTTCAACTTTGAACTCTCCAGGCAAACCTCTAATCGGTACAAGAAATCTCGAGATTACTATGGCCCAAACAAATATCGGAAAAGCCCAGAAGACATAGACCCACCTCCACCCAGCAGCCGTGAGGAAGAAGCTGAGGCTGAGAACCCCCAGCGCTGACCCTAAACATCCCAGAGTATTATGGAACCCCATAGATCTACTCATCGCCTCAATCTTTTCATCTCTGCTTATCTGACTCAATCCTGAGATATGGTATATTGCCGATGATGCTTTGAGCAGGGATACCCCCAAGATCAGCATGTAGAAGCTCTTAGTCTGACTCAAGAATAATGCAGCCCCACCCTCAATTAACATGCTCAATGAAAGAATTCTCCCAGTATCGAAACGTTCAGCTAAGAGGCCTGAAAGAATGGTCATGAACAACTGGACCATGCTTGGAATAGAGGCCACCAAAGACGCTTCAATTAGACTTAAATTAAACTCTTGTATGAATACAGGTATCAAGGCGACCTGAGTTAACAAGTATATCTCGATGAACATGTGAGTTACGCATATGCTCCAGAAACGCTTCATAATTTAGTCCTCATTTGCCAAACTCGCTTAAACTTTACCAATGTAAAGCAGCCAATTAAAATTCAATTCCAATAGATCCTCAAGCATTTTATCCCTTAATCTTCTGTTACTGGTTATACAAAATATTTCGGAGGAAGCTGGATGAAAGCGTTTAACTCCGTTCTTGATGAAAAGCGGATTGACGAGGTTTTCTAGGAGAGCGAGTCAGCTATATTCAATCTTTATCATGAAAGTTACTTCCTTTGTGTAGGTCGATTTTATTCTTTCTTTCATGGGCGTATTATTTTGGAAGGAAACTTTTCGATATCTTGAGAGCTGCTGTGTAGAGAGGATTGGTTATCTGGCTGCACTCGATCTCCGCTGTCGCTGTCAGTAGAAGATTCACATCCCAAATGTCCATGCTGTAATCGCTCATCAACCAGCCGACCATCTCGGCAAGCGCAGTTTTGATAGCAGCTTCTGCGGGCTTTGAGCTTCCAACAGTAACTAAATAATCTTCAGAGACTATGCGTGGCCACCCTATGTTCTTATCTCTCAACAAGTTTATGGTCAAGGTTGTTTCAGATGGGATCTCGATGGGCGCTCCTCCCAATTCGCCGTGTCCCTGCAGGGCATGAATGTCGCCCAAATATAGAAGAGCTCCGTCAACATATACTGGGAGGTAGAGTATATTCTTCGGTCTGACCTCTTGGCAGTCCATGTTCCCTCCATATGGTCCTGGAGTGGTGCTTTTGGCCTCAGCCTCAGGTGCGGTCCCTATGGTCCCTACGATTGGTCTCAAGGGCAGATCGATGGTCTTCCCGTTCTTTAATGGAAATGTTACCCTGTCACCTTGTATTCTGCATATCTTGATCTCTGTTGGTATCGTCTCTTTGAATATGTTCCATATTGGGCTGCCCATCTCTATGAATCCCCATTCAGATGTTTGACCCGTCCATCCGAAATCTCTTGTAGGTTTAATGTTTTCGATTATGATCTCTAACGCGTCGCCTCTCTTAGCACCTTCAATATATATTGGGCCCGACAAGGGATTCAGTGGTGGCCTGATCTTGTCCTTATCCATCTCTGAGTTGACCCTGTTACCTACATTGTCGAGGGTCTCAACAATCACCGTCTCTCCTGGAGTGACTGTCATAGCGGGCTCTGCGTGGGGACTTAATGTGTAGTGACGCATCTTCTGTCTTAGATGCTTCAAAATAGCAACTCCTTAAGATTCATTACTCTCTATTGGATGTTCCATTACAGTGTTTACGGTTTCTATGGGAGCGATTTACTCATCTGTTGCAATATATAGTCCAAGTCTTGCATTGTGTGTGCTGCACATATGCCATTGTGAAATAGATACCCGTCATAAGTGTATATGCCTCTATCCAGAAGATTTCTATGGAATCTTTGGGACTTAGCCCTGTCAGACTTTGCGGCGGAGCGGTAGTCCACGATATCCTCATCTGTGAAGTATACGCAGAATTGTCCACCCAACCCCAAGAGCTGTGCTTCAACCCCCCTGTCCTCTACGATCTCAGCAAACCTCTTCGAGAGGTATTGGGTTGACTCGTTGAGTCTCCTCTGGACCTCACCGTCCTCTATAGCGTCTAGGGTAGCCAAGGCCGCTGCTACGCATACCTGGCTTCCATTGTATACCCCACCGTACATCACCCCTCCACCTGGGGCTGAGACTTTCATAATATCTCTTCTACCGGCTACTGCGCTTATTGGGAAGCCGTTGGCCATAGCTTTGGCGAAGGTTGCGAGGTCTGGTGTGACATCGAAATACTCTTGGCCGCCGCCTGGGGCCAGTCTGAATCCTGTAATCACCTCGTCGAAGATGAGTAGGACATCATTCTTCTCAGTCGCTTCACGGAGATGTTGTAGGTAACCTTCCTTCGGCATTATAGCCCCACTATTGAATACTACAGGTTCAACGATGAGGGCGGCTACCTTATCTTTGTTATCTCTAATTGCCTTCTCAGCCACTTCTCCGTCGTTGAAAGGTATGACTATGGTGTTCTCCTTAGCGTTCTCTGGAACACCCTTGGTCTCGTATATCTTGTTAGGTGACGATGCGGGTCCTGCTTTACTCGGGTCCGGATGGACATTCACTATGACTGTGTCGCTCCAGCCATTGTAGCCACCCTCAATCTTGATTATCTTGTCCCTCCCAGTGTATCCTCTGACAATGTTGAGGGCGTGGGCGACAGCTTCTGTCCCTGACAGGGAGAACTTAACCATCTCAGCGCATGGAATGATGCTGTTCAACCTCTCAGCGAGTTTGATGCTGAGTTCACTCTCAACCCCGCAGGTCAGGCCAGATTCGAGCTGTTGCTTAGCAGCCTCAGTAACCCTTCTATCTCCATGCCCCAAGATCAGAGCTCCATAGTTTACCACACAATCGATATACTCTTCGCCATCGACGTCGAAGAGTCTGGCTCCTCGACCTCTCTCAAAGATATATGGGAAAGGTTGCATGTACCTTATGTTTGAATGTATCCCACCTGGAACAACTCTGCTTGCACGCTCGAACAACTCTCTTGTCCTTGACTTATCCATAACGACTCACATAATCAAAGTTGCTCGTACAGTATTTAAGTTCATACTCCACCCATTTCAAGATTAAACTTAAAGGTGAGATTCATAACGTTGAAGGCTGATGGGGGTTTAGAATGCGGAGCGGCAGATTCGACTTGTCAAGTAAAGTAGCCCTCATAACTGGTGGAGGTCGAGGTATAGGCAGGGCCATAACTATAGGATTCGCGGAGCATGGAGCCGACGTAGCCATATGTTCAAGAACAAAGTCTCAACTTGAGAGTGTTGCTGAAGAGGTCGTTAAGATTGG
>JAGTQO010000071.1:3472-8041 GCA_018396565.1 Candidatus Bathyarchaeota archaeon | reverse complement strand
TAACTCTTAAGAGTTTCTTCACTAAACATCAAGAGATATGTCAACAAAAGATGCGGCCGAGATTGTCTCCTGGGAGGTTCATCCTGGGTGTCAACTGAAGGTTCTGGCAAGTGGGGATAAGATAACTCTCACCTATGAGAGGGTTGAGCCTGGGGTTGAGATACCTGATCATAAGCATCCAAATGAGCAGATCGGATATTGCCTCGAAGGTGAGGCTACATTCAAAATAGGCAGAGAAAGATTTCTGGTCAAGAAGGGCTACAGTTACACCATACCTTCAAACGTGATGCATTCGTTCAAAGTCACAGGCAAACAGGAATTTGTAACAGTAGACGCATTCTCCCCAACGAGACCAGACCTGTTAAGGGGAGAATTTGCGCCGGAAAAACAAGATTAGAAAGCCTGCGCAGACCCTCTGGAATGATGGAGCTTGCTAGCTAAAGATCAGTTTTAAAAATCAGTTCTAGGACACCCATACAAATCAAAGATAGGAGTCTCCTTTCAAACTCCAATCCTCTTAAGCCCATCCACACCTTTTTGAAAAGAGGAGCTTCATGAGTGGCTACACAGGCACCCTTCGCAGCCAAGCTCGAGGAGCCTATGAATCTCATTTGAAGGTTCCTAGAAACATCTCCCCAACCATGTTTATGACAGGCTGAGCATAAATGTAACGCTTTAATGCTTGGTTTGAAGGTTTAATAGTTTGTATGTACATGCACATACATATGGCTCAATTGACTATTCGCCTGCCCGACCATCTCAAAAAACAGATGAGGCGTTTCAAGGAGGTAAACTGGTCTGAAGTCATGCGTAAGGCCATCGAGGCTAGGATACTTCTTGAGATGGATAGAATACGGAGAGACAGAAGCTCGATGATTGAGGCTGCTAGAAGACAGGATGAAATTGCAAAGACACTCACCTCAAGGTACAGTGGACCATGGAGTGGAGTGGAGGTAATACGTCATTGGCGCAAGTTCAGGTATTCGTCCTCGACGCCTCCGTAGCTGTAAAATGGTATGTGGAAGAAGATCTCAGGGATAAAGCGCTTAGACTGAGAGATGATTTCCTCTCTGGAGCAGTCGACCTGGAGGCGCCGAGTCTCATACTTTATGAAGTTGGGAATGCTATCAGACACCACCCTGGCGCAACAGAAGACGAATGTGCAAACGCTGTAATACAGTTGAGGAATCTTGGAATAGTAATACGTGAACCTGACGATCCCTGTATGAAAATCGCAGCAAAGATGGCTTTCGAAGAGAAATTGACATTCTACGATGCGATTTACCTATCAGTGGCAAAGAGCAGCAAAGCGAAATATCTCACAGCCGACAAAGAACTATATGATCAACTCAGCAAGAAAAACAGAGCATTATCCATGCTCCTTAAAGACTACGAGTGACTCAGCTTCGAATATATAATTGGAAGCCTGGGCAGACTCTTTAGAGGAAAGATGCCTGCTAATTAAAGATTAGTTTTAAACATTTGTTTTGGGCAATCGACCTCTTAATCGAACTTGGATCCTGAACTAACTTAATCTATGGGTAATTCCTCTCCCGCATTTACGATCCATACTTCAGTTTAAAAATGCTTATTCCATATATACTGATGTCTTTGAGGATGAAAAGATAGCTGAGAGATATTCTAAAGCAAGAATCAAGAAACGATTTGATTACGGAACTTTCTGATGGTGAGATAACAGCGCTTAACATTGAAGAGGAACTTAATGTAGGGGCAACTATGACTGGGTAAATAAGACCTATCCACTATTTTTCGGAGGGAGAGAAGACGAATAAATATGGCATTGAGAGTTGCGATTTCAAGGATTCTAAGCAAACTTCCTCAAACTTACGAGCATGCTTATGCTATCATGCAAACGCTATTTATAGACAAAGATGATTTTGGCAGTATTGACGAATCGGGGATTCGAGATGCTGTGTCTGTCTGAAAAGGTAGGCTTGACGGATATCGTACCCATACTCCTAGACTTTCCCACACCAAAGTACTCCCCATATGCCAGAGGTCTCTCACATACCTCTATGAGGCTCAGATCCTTAACCTGATACATACAACAGCCTATAAAACCTCTGATGGATTGAGGCCCCCCTCTGTGCTTCCACAAACCTTCTCATATCAGTAGTTGGATGAGTGGCACGAAAAAAGTACTAATCCCTGTAGGTTGCAGGAACATTCGGGTCTTTTCTACCGGCATTCCTATGGTGAAGGTGGATTTCGCAGTTGATTCGGATTCCACATTAGGGAGCAGTCTTACCAGTGGTTTAATTCCGCTCATTTTCTATCTCCCCTAATTCTTCGAGAGACTACTTCAACTATTTCTTTTGTAAAGTCTAATGCTTCTTTTGCATCCTTTTCTGTATATGTTTCAGCTGGTATTGCCGGTGGTGCTAAAGCATCAGGATATCTTGTAGGGATATAGTATCTGTCTAAAATCCTTCCATAACCTACTATTTTTTCAAACTCCTTGCTATACTTGAAACATTCTTCAGCCAACTTTTCAATTGAATGAAACGTTGTGTATCTACCTGTCCTATATATTATGTATGCCTTTAAAGCTAACTGTGCCGACTGTTCACTCATAAAACATGATGCAAAATGAAAACCTTCTTTAAAGTTGCTCTCTGCAACCCGAAGATTATATTCAGCTTGCTTTAACCATCTTAATGCCTCTACCTTATTTTTTCTCATAAACTGTCTTCCCTTCTTTTAAAACATTCTTAATGAAAGGATTTCCCCACTCTACCATCCTTTGAAACTCATCAGGAGTATAAACAAAAACATCTACCTGCCCCAAATCATTATCTATCAGTTTTGCCACTTCGACTAATCTTTCTAAGAATCTTTTATCTGTCTTTTTAACCACAACAAAGTCAAGATCGCTATATTCATCTATTTCTCCTCGAACATAAGAGCCGAAAAGTATGATTTTTTCAGGAGCATATTTTTTTATGCATTCTATAACTCTCTCAACCCTACCCATTTTCCCACCTTCCAAGTAACGTCCCTTCACTTATTATACTTTTCCAACTTGCCAACAACTTAAACAAATCTTCACTTGAAGGTCAAGCAGCGATTTCACAGCCCATGCAAGTGTTGTTCCTGGAAATTTCAGCATTCTCTTCCAAGATTCCCTTGAAAGTCAAACTCTTGATAAGCCCAGCTAAACCCCATATGTAAGCCTAGGATCCCCTAGCATATGTCGTTGTGGTCTGAGCCTCTGATATCTTGCGCATGCTGTTTGTATGATTTTCCGTGATAGTTGATGCAGGAGCGTTTAACAGGTTGTAAGTGCGTGCACATACATATGGCTCAACTGACTATTCGCCTGCTCAACCATCTCAAAAAACAGATGAGGCGTTTCAAGGAGGTAAACTGGTCTAAAGTTAAGATAACATTAATAAAAAGTAGATGTGGGAGATAAAAGAATAAGATTTGAAGAATATTGGAATAGAGCCACCGACCTTTCTGAAACTAACAGTTCAAAAATCTAACAATGAGTTTCAGAATTGATGCCACCATCGATATCGATTAGGATCTGACCTATGTATTCAACTCTCACAACAAAAATAAACACAGAACCGACCTATAAAGAGATGAATACGAATCATAAACAGGCAGATATTAAGTAACTTCTTTTGTTCTGTAGAAGTTAGCACAAAGATTCTGTTTTGATAGATTACTCGATCAAACTTTACCGTAGTTAGTGACTAGCTGCATATATTCCTTAAATATCGGGTTCTCGTACAGTGAAAGTAAGGTTCGTCCTGCGTCCGTCAGTATTGTATATTTGCCATTTTTGTCTTCAGCTATGACACCATGACCGCGCATTTTAAGTAAACCATGTTTATCGATGCTCCGGCCACTCGACTTTAGTTTCGACAGGAGGTTTTCGGTCTCTATGATGCCTCCTTCATCTTTAATAATCTCCAGGATGTTAAAGTAGGCTGGGTCGAACTCGGCTTTTACCATTGGAACCTCTATAAAATTGAATTTTTCGCTACCATTTTCACCTGGAGGTTTCATAAGCGACACATATTCTGGTGGGACATACGTGTAATAGATCTTGGCGATGATGCCTCCCAAGTATGCTGTGAAGAGGGACTGGACAGTCATGGGATTCATTCCGCCTGTAATGTTGAGCCATACTTCTTTTTCCTTGTATTCAAGGAGCTTTGAAGCAATGGACAGTACTGAATATTCTAAGTCGTCTATTCTGACCTTACAAGTATCGATCTTGCCTCTATTCTGCTCGATAAGGTCGCCGAATTCTTCGTTAACGAATCTCCGCAAGGAGTCGAAAGGCTCTCTGCTCAGATCCTTTACTTTTTGGATAGTCCCATACTTGTTCACTATAGCAGGCTTAGGGCTCTTCACATATCCCTTTAACACTTCCTCGGTTGTTACCACGACGATGCTTTCTAGGATCTCTCGCCTTTCCTTTTTCCAACGTGAATAGTTTTCTATACAGTAACTGAGCCCGACGGTAGCCGCTCCAGGGCTACCACCAAGGAGCAGGAAATGCACAACTCCCATACTGCCCCACCAACATCCTAA
>JAGTQO010000071.1:3258-3431 GCA_018396565.1 Candidatus Bathyarchaeota archaeon | reverse complement strand
CCCGTATCCAAGATCCCGAAAGCATTCGCATCCAAGCCCTTCAGAATAGAGTCTGTAACAGTCTTCTTTTGAGAATGGTAAGTCACGGGTCACCTCGATAACGGAGCCTGGATGAAGGGCTGCATATACAGGTTTTCGAGAGGGTCTGGCAACGCTAAATCCTCCTAGTATCC
>JAGTQO010000071.1:1972-3241 GCA_018396565.1 Candidatus Bathyarchaeota archaeon | reverse complement strand
CTGATGGAAGTCACCTTAAAACCGACTTCACTAAGATACTTGCTCACTTTCCCGTTTAGGCTGGAGCTCAAGGATACTGTTCCAGGCTCGACTTCAACGGCTTCTTTGGAAAACAGTCTAGGCGACGCTTCGAAGAGCATGGGTGTTGCTACATAAAGTCTCAGCCCTCTAGTTCTGCTGTTCTCTGATCTTACAAATTCGCTGACCGGCTGAAGTTCCTTAGCCATTACTTCGACTAATCGTCCTTCGCCCCCAAGTCGTATAATCTTGGGTGTCTCAAGAGCTTTCTCTAGCGAGTCGGAGGCCTTGAGAACCTCAATAATTATACTGCAGCTGATGTTCTTCTGTCCACCAATCTTTCCATAATCGACCATTCTAGCGCTGTAGATCAGCCCTTCCTCAGTCGCCTTGCTCCCGTCTGAGAGTTTGATGCCGATTAAATCTACATGTCCAAGCTCGAATCTCTTTGCACTCTTCTCAAGTTCTTTTGAAGCTTCGAGCAACTCACCTTTTGGCAGGCTTTTTACGAGTTCGTCCAGCCGTAGAATTCCATCCTTATACTGAACATAGATAACGCCTTCACCATTCATCAAGTACGGTCCCCTCAGCGCTGTAGAGCCTTTGCCACCGAAGATGCCGATGACTTCTTCATACCATGCTGAGATGTCTCCTCTTGGAGGAGGTTGATTCCCGTATTGAAGAATCAGTGTGGCAATGGCCCCCGTTATCGTAGATGGAGGCGGAAGTTTTTTACTCCACGCACCTGTTTGTGGGCCACGTGATGCCGGAGAAAACTCCGAAGCCCCTCTGAACATCATCGGCTCCAATGTTCGGAACAAGATACTTCTCAGGACTCTACACTCCTCCTTGCTCCGATCTCTGCTTGCAAGGCTGCTCCCAATTCCTTCACAAGCAGCTTCTCAGCAAGATCATGTTTTCTTCCTTCATGTGACTCGCTATATCGCCATGCGAAGTCCAGACCTTTCGTCAACAGTTCCTTTATCTTTTTTTCACTTGAGGCGTCACATTCTCTTGAGACATTCCTGTCGACTATGTAGTCAATTATTTTCTTAGCGAGCTCTGTTCCACTTGCAGAGCAAGCAGCCTTTATTCTATTCATCCACTCCTCTAGATCCTTGACGATGCTGGCTGAGATCAGATCTTTGTCGATGATTTCTAATGCATCGATTACCCTTCTAACCAACTCTCCTATCCGATCATCTTTTGCTCGGAATGGGAGCCTAGCCTGTATCTGGCTACCGCCTCTTG
>JAGTQO010000071.1:0-1897 GCA_018396565.1 Candidatus Bathyarchaeota archaeon | reverse complement strand
CTTCTTTAAGAGCATTAATAGCCGATTTTAGGACATCGGAGAGGGGATACCTGTAATGAGCGTATGTGATGGCTAAAGACTGGCCTAGGTCCCCCAAGGAGGGAACAAAGCTGTCTTTCTCACTCTCAATATCATTCTGCTTTAAGAAGCCCATGCTGGGCCAGCCTCCATAAAGACTTCGCACCGTCAATGTTACATTCAAGGCAGCCTTTACAGGGCTCACGGCTAGAACATCATCTCCACCTGAGTAGACAACGAATCCTCCAACCCTTGGATCTGAAATCTCCTTTGAAATTTGAGTGGCTAGTGTCATAAGGCTTCGGCTGAGGGCCGCATGATAGGCAGGGGAGACTAGAAATCTTCTCTTCCAATTGTCTTCATCCTCAGATTCGACTTCTAAGCTTTCCTTTAGTAGTGCTAACAACTCATGTATCTTTTCAGGGCTTACTTCTCGGCCAAGTCCTTCTGAGAGACGTTGAGCTGCTTCCTCTAATTTGTTATCTCCGATCATGCGGAGAACATTACCAAGATCTTTATTGGGCGTTAAAGTGGAAAGATATTGAAAGAGGTTCTTGAATGTAGGTATTGCCTTTACATTGCCAATGCCGCCATCTACAATTTTTCCCACATCATCCCCGTCGCCCTTGATCATGGCGTAGTAAGTGTTCAACGCTGGTTCAGAAGACAAAACTTTCCTTACAGCTTTAGCGAGTTTACTAACCCTGGCTCTCTGCCCTCCTACTAAGAGTAGGTCCTCCGCATCTCCAATCGCCAGCGTTCCCAGAACTTGAAAGTCATCTCCCTTAAACTTCTGTCCAATCTGTTTGAGAAGTTCTTGCTCAGGTCCATAGGTTACCGGAGGCGCCAGCAGCTCGTTGATATCTTCCCTGGGCTTGATAACTTCACGTAGAAGTGGGAGAATGGTTTCTGGCCTCTTGGCGGCCGCATCTATTACGGCCTTCTTGAAGTTAATCGCTGCCACTGAAGAGACGCTAGGAAAGCGTGGAAGCTCAGGGCCCCGATGCTTCTCAAGCAACTCTTCCAAGATTCGAGGAAATACCTTTCTGGTTGTTGAAATTCTCTTTATCATGCAGAAAGGACATAGGCGTTCCCCTGTCAGTCGTCCATTTCTCCGTTCTATGGTGACCAGCTTATCCTCACTTACAGACGAGTTGATGTCTTCTGCAACCTCTAAGGATTTTGGAACCGCAGGGACTTCACCACATACTGAGCAAGCATAGAACCTGAGCTCACCTGATGCGGGAGGATATTGCTCGTAGTTTCTAGTATACTCTGTTAGGTTAAGTGCTGCAGATGGAGAGACCTTCAGACCACCTGCCCTACTTAACGCACTTGAAACCTTTCGAAAAGCTAGATGGTAGGCACGGTAAGCATCCTTTGAGTGGGGAGCCGCATTTACTTCGGCTACAGCCACTCGAAGCGGTAAGGGAGGAGAATCATTGAGAGCTATATAGTCGAAAACCTTTCTTAAAACCTCAAGTTTTGATGTCTCTGAGATGGTTTCGAGGATCGATTTAACTAGTCCTCTCCACCGCGAAAGGTAAATCTCATTTATGAACTCAGCAATCTTCTTTGCGTCAGAAAGTTCCAGTTCTTTACCATCTGCAGTGAGCCTTGCGTCCTGTGGATAGGATCTCGTGCTAGGAAGGATTAATGTTATTTTTGCTGGCACTACCGCATGTCTAGGATATCCTAACCCGATCTCGTAACCTGCGAGCTCGGCAGCCTTCTTGATATCAGGTATCGTCTCTACCCTTAGCCTTTGGTCGCTTAGCATGCATGTCAGCGTGTGGTAGAAGAAGGGGTTTCCCCTAGCCGTCGGGAGAACCAAGATATCTGGTCCAAAAGCTTTAACGAACGGTAATGCGATAGACCA
>JAGTQO010000070.1:1802-8188 GCA_018396565.1 Candidatus Bathyarchaeota archaeon | reverse complement strand
GGCCTATCTCCTTTCAGAAATACTATGTCGAGTCCAAACATGGCTGCTGAATGGATTGCTGAAGCTGAGAGTGATGCACCGTCGACAGTGAATACTATACTGTCGAGTTCGACAGGAGCAACATCCCATAAGGTTTTATATTCTCCTTTCTCCCTCAATCGGAGTTGCAGCCTACCCTCCTTTACTGATAGATATGCCCCGTAAGAGTCTACCAGGGCTATCTTACCTGTCATCTCGGCTACATACCTTCAAGTATGGGCAGTGTGGGCTGCATTCAGACGGTTGTCCAGGATCGATACCCTCCTCCAGAACAGTGAGGGCCCTATCTCTTCTCTCTATGAAGGTTGTTCTGAGCTTGTCGGAGATCTGGATGATCCTCTCATAGACTTTGAAGCCTCCCCCATCATTGTCGAATCTTACATATAGGATCACACCGAAGTTCTGAGGAGTCTCATATTCACTCTCAAAAGCTATAGCGTAGGCTGTGAGGGCGAGGGCATCATCTGAATGTTGCTGTCTAGTCTTCAACTCTATAAGGGTTGCAGGCCATAGGACTGCGTCTGGACGAATATTCCTATTCAAACCTACAAGTGAACCGTCTATTGGACTCTCAGTTGTTAAGGGTATGACGGTTGAGGCCAGACCGTCAGGGACCAGGTATGGTGAGCGCAACTTGAACCTGTCAAGGGATGATGAGTATGTGTGGGCCGCCAAACCCCAAACTCTGAGAAAGATCTTTTCAGCCCTCTCAAGAGGAATAGTTTTGAAGTCGCTGTACAACTCATCAAACTTGTTTTTGCACACTCGCTCGAACTGCTCCCTGAAGCTGCGAGCATCTAAAACATCCTCACGGTACAGGATGGCTTTCCCATACCTTACAGCTTCGGTGAAGAGCCTGTGGATGAAGCTACCTTCAACGAGAGGCAGAGGAATATCACGCTCATCCAACCTCTCTCTAACGATATATCGGAGATAAAGGATCCTCCAAGAATCACAGAAACCATTGAATATGTCTGAGACTGAGAGCTTCAACTGTGAAGGGGGTGCCAGAGGATAGGTGTTCCAGTTCCAACCCCTAACCTCCTCACTCACCTCACAAGGCATCTGCCTAAACGCTCTGGATAGTCTGATAGAATCTTCAATAGTATAGAACATGCCATACCTGAAAGAAAAATTCAAAAATTCACTATTTCAACAATTCCATGCAAAATCAATCGATATTCCAATAGCAATGGAACAGGAGCAGCCAAATCCCCCTATCATCTATTCATCGGCGGCAAGCAGAGCAGGCTTCACATAAGCCGAAGGCAACGCATAGACAAGACCAGCCGAACTCTTCAACCTCTCACTTAGATATAGCCTCCTCAAACATTCAGTCACCAAACCCTCCCTCTTAAGAAAACTGGCAGCCCTACTCACCGTAGACTTCTTGACACCCAACATCCGCTCAAGCTCACGCCTAGATATCCCACCCTCACCACTCTCAGCAATAACCTTAAGAACAGAGGCGAAGGTCGGCCTACCCTGCAGCTTACTCAACCCACCAATAGGAATCACTACACTACTACCAGTAACCTCATCAATGAAACGCACCTCATCAACAAGACCCTGACCAGCCACCGCAACAAACATCATAATGCTCGTAATAGCTCTGGCCCCACCTGTCAATTCAAAGATGACGGTAGAACCAGATCGATTATGCTTCAAGATGGCCTCGAAAAAAATCTTGGCAGACGACTTGATGTCAGATAGATCCAGTAAAACTTCTTCGCAAGGGACCTTCAATCCACCTCTTCTTGTAGGGTTCAGAATATCAATTAGCGCTCGACGGGCTATCGTCCCCCTCCTTCTGCTACTTTCGTCCATCGCAATGGGTGAAACTATAACAACCTTATCGCTCTCTGTAAGTTTCATAGCCATCAATTGGTTTATTGCAGACGTAGCATCGAAACCTAGATTCACAAATATAGATTTCATAGATCTCCAGATAAGTAATGTGTTTCATAAAAATAGAGTTTTTCCCACTTATTGCAACCCATATTTTATATAGTTCATTCAGTCCTATATTTAACGGTAGGCTACATCCCCATTAAGTTTGGATTCATATGAGAAGGTGAGTGTATGCCAAGTTTCTGTATGTCTCTTGGATATTTCAGAGTTAGGAGGCCATATAAATGGGCATGATTTATTGGAGGTTATCCAATGCATTAGCAGCAATTGTATTGGCTAGCAGAAGCTACACAATACTAGACAGACTAGCTAATGCAATATCTCAAGATGCAGTTGCAAAAGCTATATATGAGCTTGGAAGGAATCTGGATGTAATTATTCGCAACCCTAAGGAAGATCAAGCTATCCGATTGCATGAAGAGTTTATAGAGGTGACTTCAAAGTGGGGTGATGCCTCAGTGACTGTTAAGATTCGAGGTCAACTCCCGGAACCTAGAGATTATGAAGAATTTTTGAATGCTACCGTAGGCAACATACAGGTTGCCAGATGCACCGCAGCTTATGCGTCTGGACTTGTCTCCAGTTCCTTGGCTAGCTCCAGGAAAGGTTGATGAGGTATGGGCTTCATTAGCGTCGCTGCTAGAGTATTAATGAACCTCGAGAGTTTAGGTGGGGTAGAAACTATTGGAAACCTTTCAAGACACCGAACAGCACCGATCGTAATTCCTAATGGGGAAGGGTATACTATCAGGTTTGTCCCAGTTCTCTCTGGCGAGTCATTAGCTCATTCATACCAAGAGCTTCTAGTGCAAGAAGCAAAATCTAGAAGGTTACCTATTGGGACATACTCTGATAGACTTGAATTTCTCAAATTCGCAGATAAACGCATAATGAGTGAAGAAAAAGTAAAACCTCCCGAAAACGAGGAAGACATAAGAAGGGCTGAGGTAGATGTACTTTTAAGAGACTATGTAGCAGATGTCGGGGGTTTCCTCTATGCGGGGGATCATCCAATAAAAAGGACATCATGTTTCCAAGTTGGCTACGCTATTCCTGCCTTATGGGAGAAAGAAGTTGCGGCACTGGAGAGTCAATTTCATGTGAGATTTGCACCGTCAAGACTTGAAGCGCAGATACCTTACAACGTAGAAGTCGGAAGTGCGCTCTATACTTTTACGTTTAACCTAGACACGTCAAGAGTTGGAGTTCCTTCAACGATATTTGGAAATAAAAGTGAGAGAGAAAAGGAACTCGATGAAAGTAGACCAGAGAGAATCATAGGCGCTCTGTCAGCTCTATTAAGATTTTACTCGTACCTGTCTTTCGGTGCAAAACGATCGAGATTTTTACCAAACATGGAAATAACTTCATCTGTTGCAAGCTATTCCAACAATTCTCACTTCGTTGTTTCTCCTGGCAATGATAAGAATTATATTGCTCGCTCTGCCGCTAGGAGAAATGAGTTTGTAAAATATTCCAGTAACCTAGGTTATAAAACAGAAGTTGAATTGTTCGCCTATGATAGGGAAGGTATGAGCACAGGTTCCGGAGTGGAGACACTGGGGACAATCGAAGAGATGCTTGGTAAAATTATAGAAATTGCTAGGGCTAGGCTAGCCTGAGATATGTTAGGACTGAGAGTAACGGTTTCTCTTCATTGGGGGTTTTGGTCCAGAGCCCCATCTACAAGCAAGATGCAGCCACCCCTATCAATTTTTCCACCCACAACCTTAGTAGGCGCTTTGGCTGCTGACCTGGCAAGGAGAAAGACTCTGAAGTATGGAGACTCAATCGTGGGAGGAGAATTTTGGCATAAGAATGGGCAACTTTTCAGTTTAGCATCACTCTTAGATGAGGCAGTCGTTGCATCAGCATATTTCAAAGACGGATCAATGGGTTTCCCATATCAAGATATAAACAAGTATGTAACTCTACATTACCATCAAACAGTGCTGGATGAGGGCGTACCTAGAAGATATCGTCCTGAGTTTAGAATGGGTGCGGTACCTGTAGGTAAAGTCATAGCCACTAGAGGTATCGTTTCTATCTGCTATCTGCTTGACGAGCAGAAATGTATGGATTTACTTGATGATAATTGGAAAGAGAATATAACCTTCGCTGCTTTTAATATCGAAAGGTTAGGTAGTAAGGAATCCATAGTTTCAGTGGAGTCTGTTGAGTTGATTACTCCAAATAAACTTCAAGGTAAATCTGTAAGGACTCGTTTATACTTTCCTCTAAGAAGTGTAGAGGAAAATTCGATTGAGGGAGAATTTTATACAGAGACGTTTTGGAAAGGTGGTTGGTTTATGGAAGGTAGTCCACAATTTGAAGATTATGTAATACCTGGACGTCGTTTACCAATAAGATCCGGTACGGTGGCAGCTAGGGTCAGAGATGCTGAAGCTTACGAGTTTGGGCCTGAAGAGATTTTGATTGTTCCATGATAGTCGAGAAGTATTCAGAAATATGTCGTAGGAAGGGTTGGTCGCCCAGAGTTTTCCTAGAGGATGCCCTTCATGATCTTGAAAAGTTGATGGAGAATAACTGTGGAGGGGTCGTTTTAGTAGATCTTCCAGCTGGCTATGGAAAATCGTCGATGACCGCCGTACTTGCGGAACTTGCTATTCAAGGAAATCCCTACTTCTCGAGGGTTATACATGTTCTTCCAATGAGAAGCATAGTGGAAGACCTGTACGTTAGGCTGGCTGGTAATATGGGGATCCTACTGTATTCTATGAGGTCGCATGTTAAATCTCAATATATGTTTCACCCAGGATCACCTATGTTTGCCGGAAAATGTGTAGTCACTACGTTGGATACATTTCTTCTTAATTTCTTTAAATTACCAGCACACGAGCTCGGGAAGGCCTTTAAGTATAATGAAGCCCATTTTGAATTTCCTAGAGCAATGATATATTCAAGCGTTGTAGTTTTCGATGAATTCCATCTATTTTCAAATGTAGGTACTCTAAGTGAAGAGTATAAGTCATTAACATCAACTTTGGCTGCTATTAAAGCCCTTATTTCTACGGGTGTACCTCTTTTGGTTATGACTGCCACTATGCCAGGTATGCTCAAGGAGCTTCTAAAAGAGGAAATTGAGGGAATGGGTTTTAAATTAATTAACATAGAGTATCATTATGGCAAAGATGCTGATTTTGATGAAGATATGAAGAGCAAGAGAAGAATTGTGAGGAAAAAAGAGGGGGATCCTGCAAGACTAGCCTTAGCCGCAAGAAATCAGGGTGCAATGAGAATTGCCATAATTTTTAACAGCGTTGATAGGGCTATAGACTGTTATCGGACATTAAAGGGTGACGATGCAATTCTATTGCATGGGAGACTTCCAGAATCGGTGAGGGCCGGGATGATAAGTAGAATTGTTGGAGATGATAAATTGCTTTTAATAGCTACACAAGTTGTTGAGGCTGGGATAGATACTGATTTCGATGTGATGATAACTGAATGTTGCCCTGCAGATAGGCTTGTACAGAGAGCTGGACGAGTCGCAAGACATAAGGATCAAGGGGAGTTATGGGTTATGGAACAGAAGGATAGTGGACCCTATGATGGCGGAGTTGTGGCTGACACATGGAGATTCTTGAAAGAAGATAATTTAAACCACTCGGAAGCTAGAAGACTTATTAACGATGTATATGGGACACGCCGGAAACCGAAGCTAGTTCGAGGTCTTCTTGATGCCCTCTCTATGCTTGATAGGTACCCTATTTTCGGTCTAGAAAGTGCTAAGGACGCTTTCGAGTATTTTACTGGCTTTACTGAGTCATCCTGCTTGGTGAGTGCTTTCCCTGAAGGAGATTTTGATAGATTAAATGCTATCCCTCTCGATGAGCATGATGCAAGAGAAATCATGCATGGCCATGGTGTTTTCATTGACTATAATGGAGAGATTAGGAACGAAAAATTTCCCTCGAATTTGCCTGTATCGATATATATGCTTAGGAGAGGGTATAGAGGAGTTGTTATACCAAAGGATAAGTATGCTGAGCTCACAGGTCTTGATAGGTTATGATGCCCTACGCCTTTCCTGGCCAAGATCTTTTCAGTCATCTTGTTGGCACCACTGTAAGGGCTGTTGAGATGGCTGAGAAGGAAGCTGCAACAGTCAGAAGAAGATTTTCTATGGTAGGCCTCAGTCAGATCGATTACGTGAGGCTCGTCAAGATTGCTGCGCTGACCCACGACATAGGTAAAGGCGCAGATCAATACCAAAAAAAACTTATTGAGACCCATGAACCAAGACAATATATCACGTTTGGTCTTCATGAGATTCCATCAACTATAATTGCTGAAAGGGTCTGTAAGAAGCTCGTGGGCATCAAAGAAGAAGAATCTATACTTGTGTTTCTTGCGGTTCTCCAGCATATGAGTGTTCTGAGAGATTGGTTAGGTTCTAGTTCCATGATAAACTA
>JAGTQO010000070.1:0-1792 GCA_018396565.1 Candidatus Bathyarchaeota archaeon | reverse complement strand
TGTACAAGCCTATCTGCAGGGCAACAGATTTGTGGTTTCCTGAGATCTGAGCTAGGTTTTTCTGTCCACCTTGAAGTTGACATGGCTGAGGCGTCAAGGCGAATAAAAGAGACACGGGATAAATATCTTAGGGATAGAAAGATATGTTGGCCGAAACTTTATTCTCTAATTCTAGCACCTGTCATAGTGGGTGATTGTATTGATGCTTACAATTTTAGGAAAGATAATGTGAGAGGTAGTAGGAGGCAGTTTACTCAGGAATTGGAGGTTGCCCTCGATGAGAGAAATTAGGATTGGTCTACCTACTCTACCTTACCTCAGATACCTATTTCTGTCGTTTGCTAGACTCGTCAACTATTATGACGCCGATGTTATTTTAGAAAGAGATGCGATACTTATAAGGTCGAGAGGTACTGATGTAAGAAAAAATCTAGCCAGAGCATTTGATTATGCAGTTGAGTTAATGAGAGAATATATGAATAGATATAGAACACCAGCAGAATTTCCACTTAGTGGAAATGATAGAGCAAAGGTAATTCCAAAATTAGTCAAAGCCTTAGGTCTAAGAGAAGAGATCAGATTTTCAGAGATGCTGGAGGCATATGCCGAATCAGTGGAGAGAATCGCTCTCTCATTATTGCAGAATTCGCTTTACCCTTTCAAAAATAATGGTCAACTAGCTCCATTAGCAGCTTTTGCAGCTGACAGTTATGGATATACAAGATCTCCATATTTCGATGGCAAATATAAACTTCAAATAAGGCTTAACCCCAATCAGAGTTGTATATGTATAGCTGGATATGCGGCTGCAAGATCCTTTAGGGCACGTTGGGGAGATAATTGGATCGCTGTCCTCATCTTTCCATTAACTTTCAATATAGTAAAATATGACTTCTATAGGGTTCTGAGAAACAGCTTAGGACAAATTCCAGGTTTTATGCCGGAGGAAGCTCTGGTTTTATGGTTTGCACTTCATCTCCCGCCTGACTTTCCTGATGATATACTAGTATTAGGCTTGGGTGAGCCTAGAGGAAATAAACCAGCTTCAGTAGGTCCGAGTATCCCGCTACATATCACATCCTTCATGGACAGATCTCAGAGAGCTTTAGACCTGTTAAAGAGCAGCTTAATGAAAAGTAGGGTGGAGGAATTGCTCAGGCTTGCTCTTCAGAAGGGTATGGAAGGTAAGGCAACTCGTCCAGAATCAGCGATTGACGACGCTGTCAACTATTCCAAACTGCTATTCGTGGCTATCCAAGATTTTGATGAGAAAAAACTGGAATTCCTTCTCCGTTCCTCAAGAACTGAATCACAGACGTTCGGGTCAGAAGATAGTAACGTAAAGAAAAGATATCAGACATCATTGACAGCGAGACTTATTGCGATGGAGCTTCTGAAGAGAACCGTCTCTCATCATTGAAAGATCTGATAAGATATGGCTTGCCAAGTGGATACGCAGAGGTTCCATCTTTGTATCTAAGCAATTTAGAAGCCAAGTTCAGACCCCTATCTAACATAATAGTTCCATCACTTACATCGAAGGTTACTCGTACAATATTGGCAAACCTATTTGTCGAAATTCAAAGAGGTGACTTGATAACTCTCCTGAAATCTGCCGAGTCATGCAAACCATATTCGGTTAGCCTGATAATGTCAGAGAACGGAAGGCCAATATTCAAGACTTCAGAAGATCATTCAAAGTTTATCGTTTTAGAATCAAGCCGTGTCTACAATTTTTATGTATGTTTTTCCCATGAGAATATGATACTTGACGTTGCCAAGGTCTTGACTG
>JAGTQO010000069.1:7387-8330 GCA_018396565.1 Candidatus Bathyarchaeota archaeon | reverse complement strand
TGCCACTCTGAGTGACGAAGGATACTCCTCCAGGCGGAGGCCTGACCATTCGGTCATGGGGATAGAAGAATGTGTCTAGCCTTGTTGTGCTGTCGAAGACACCTATACAGTTTGGACCAATTATCCTCATACCGTATTTCTGTGCGGTCGAGACGATCTGCTCCTCATACTTAACCCCCTCGCCACCCATCTCCTTGAAGCCACCTGAGACTATGATCGCGTTTCTCACGCCTTTCCTGCAAGCCTCCTCAACAAGTTCTGGTAAGATGTTTGAAGCTGCTACAAAGACCGCAAGGTCCACCGCATCTTCAACATCACTTATGGTCCTGTAACATTTCAGCCCGAGTATCGACTCAGCGGTCGGGTTCACAGGGTATACCCGACCCTTATAATCATACTGTGAAATGTTTCTTACGATCTCGTGGCCTATCTTTCCAGGTTTCGACGAGGCACCTACGATGGCTACGCTTCGGGGTGTGAAGAAGTTGTCAAGTGGATCCTTACGTTCATCCACACTCATTTTCAAACATCAACCTGATAATTATACCCTCATCGATCCTTGAGGCCCTTCGCCCTGAAGACTCTATACATGCTATGATACTGGTTGGGTTGGGGGAGTGTTAACTCTTATATTCTGGTAGAGGCAACTGTTCCCCAGCATACATTCTGCGCATAAGTATCTTTGCATCTTCCTCTGTCAGGACCTTCGGGTTTCGTACGAGCAGCCTCTTGACAGTAAGCATCTTCTCAGCCATATGGTCGAGATCAGCCTCTCTTATACCGATATCCTTCAATGATAGGGGGCTCTTAACATTCTCCATCAGCCGCCTGACAGCAGAGACCGCGTTGTACACGTTCTCCATCTGGCCGGCGCCCTCCCTCTTCACGCCAGCCGCCTCAGCAACCGAGATGAGTCTGGATGGACATGCTTGTGCATTCATCT
>JAGTQO010000069.1:0-7377 GCA_018396565.1 Candidatus Bathyarchaeota archaeon | reverse complement strand
TGGTAGGGCTAGGGCGCAGGCCACGCCATGGGGGACGGTGACTGTGAAGGAGTATGCTGCTGCGTGGCCTGCGCATACGCCTGAGATGGCGAGGGAGATACCTGCGAACATGGCGGCTAGGGACATCTCCCTCCTAGCTTCCAGGTTGTTACCATCCCTGTATGCTTTCGGTAGACTCCTGAAGATGAGTCTGACAGCCTCCAAGGCTAGGGGTTCACAGAATGGATTGAGTTCAATAGACATCAAAGATTCTACAGCATGGGTCAGGGCGTCGAGCCCAGTGGATGCTGTGACGCTGGGAGGCATGGTCAACGTAAGTAGGGGATCGATAACAGCCACATCAGCCATGATGTGGGGGCTTACGATTCCCATTTTTAGATGTTCCACCCTATTGGAGATTATGGCGTTCATAGTTATCTCTGCGCCTGTCCCGGCGGTTGTTGGAATCAGGATTTTAGGTACGCCGGGCTTCGGAACTTTACCAACTCCCACAAAGTCAGCTATCGGGTTTTGGTTTGTTATGCTTATTGAGGCCAGCTTCGCCATATCCATAGAGCTGCCACCACCCAAACCTATGACCAAGTCGCAACGTGAACTCCTGGCTGAGTTTACAACAGCCTCAGCCGCCTCCACACTGGGCTCAGGCTCAACCTGATCGTAAACTTCAACATTGACACCTGCACTTTGCAGGGGTTCAAATATTTTTTCGACGGCCCCTATCTTCCTAATAACCGGATCCGTCACGAGAAGGACTGATCTAGGATTGAAAGCCTTGACTATGTCCGGAACCTCTTTGAAGGCATCATCCCCGAATATTATCTTTCTTGGAAGTTGTATTGAGAAGTTCATTCTAAGTTGCAACCCAAACATCCCCATAAGATCAGTTCCAATCTAAACATAATTAAGATTATGGTCTTGAGACTCCATCGATTCGAGACAGGTGGTGTTTAGGTGGATTCAAGTGATGAGTCTTGAGATTCTCTCGCCAACCTTCGAGGTGTTCGCTCTGCCTCCGAGCTCTATTGGCAAATCTTCCCTGGTTGAGCCTGTAAGATATTTCTCAACAGCAATCTCAATTGAATGTGAGGCATCGAGTAGACGTCTATCCTGATGATAGTTTCCCAAGAATTCAAGCATCAATCCTGCTGAGGATATTTGCCCTATTGGGTTTGCCTTACCGGTTCCGGCTATATCATAAGCGCAACCGTGGGTCGGCTCGAAGTATCCTATACCTTTATCCATGTTGAAGTTTGTAGCAGCGGTCATTCCTAATCCTCCAGCAACCTGCCCTGCCAAGTCACTGAGAAGGTCAGCGATCAGATTCTCAGCTACGATTACATCAAATTTGTGAGGTTCCTTTACCAGTAAGGCGCATACAGCATCTGCGTAGAGGTCTCTCGTCCTGACCTCAGGATAATCCACACTGACCCTCCTGAAGATCTCCTTGAACATACCGTGGGTCTTTCGAAATATGTTAGCTTTATGGGCGAGGACAACCTCTCCCTTACAACCTTTAACAAGCCTATTCTTTGCAATGTCGAATGATAGACGGAGGATCCTTTCACAGGCCTTCTCAGTATACACACCAGTAGTTGTCCAGACCCCAGGAACTACCTCATCCTCCATAGCCCTGTAGAGGCCCTCAGTATTCTCCCTGACAACCACCATATCTATATCAGGCCTCAAGGCTGGCGGCGTTATTGTAGGATATGACTTGGCGGGTCTTATGTTGGCGTAGAGATCTAAGTCGAACCTTAAGGCTTGGACGAGGTCCCTGGTAGTCTCGCCTACTGGCCCCTTCAAGCCAGCATCCGACTTCAGAAACACCTCCAAAGACTCTTTCGGCACAGCCTCACCGAAAGTCTCCTTGACCTTGTCACCCATAGGCGCCTCAACATATTCAAGCCTGAAACCGAACCTACTCTGCACAGACCCCAGAACCCTTCTAGCCTCCCTCACTATGTCAGGCCCTATTCCATCCCCCTGGATAACGGCTATTCTATATGTATCCTTCGTGCTTGAAGACCTCCACCACTAATAATTGCCTGAGACAAACACATACTCCATGATAAATGTTATATGTTATTTGGACCTCATAGATGTTTTTCAGCCTCTACCAGCCTCCATACCTCACCCCTCAGATTCGTAGACAATCTGCTCCTCAAAATACTCTTTACGAATCAATCTTCTGCACACTTGTTTTATAGGATTCAATTGTATCGAAGACTCCAAATAATCCTGTAGTAGTCTCGCGAGCGATCTTCCCCGTATCTTTGAAAAGCACCATGATATTTTCCTGTGCATTTCAAGCAGTCTCGTTTATTCTCCACGATCTGTTATTAGAACGTGCAGGACCTCGTCCGAAGTCTATAGCATATCCTAGGCTTTCTAACATGCCTTTTAAAAATTGCTCCAAGTTGACATTCTCCGGAGTTTGACGACAATGCTTAAGTATAAAATCGCGGCGTTGGGATCTCGGAGACAGATACTGAACAAATGTGGGATAAAATCAAGCATTTTATAGTTGGCCCTCCATTACCTACGCAGCAGTACGCGTATAGGCGGCTGAGTAAGATACGGGCTTTGGCTGCATTCTCCCCTGACGCACTCTCTTCCATCGCCTATGCCAACCAAGAGATCTATCTAGGGCTAGTTGTTGCGGGAAGTGTTGGGTTGTCCTACTCATTGCCAATTGCATCAGCCATTATAGTGTTGCTTGCTATTGTCACGGTTTCATATTTCCAGACGATCCATGCCTACCCTTCTGGCGGTGGTTCATATACTGTCGCTCGTGAAAACTTAGGTTCAATCACCGGGTTAGTTGCGGCGACAGCCCTCATCATTGACTACACCTTGACAGCAGCAGTGAGTCTTACAGCAGGTGCGGAGGCGATCGCATCAGCCTTTCCACAATTATGGTCTTTTCGGGTTCATATATCTATTCTGGTTCTGTTTGCGATTACCATCATCAATTTGCGGGGCCTACGCGAGACAGGCACTTGTATGGCTATACCCGTCTACCTGTTTCTCTTCACATATCTACCTATGTTAGCATATGGAGCCGTGAAGGTTGTAATTGGAGAGAGGCCATTACCGACTACCGGTTTTACTCCACAAGCCACCCAACCGCTAACACTCTTTCTATTATTGCATACTTTCTCAACTGGATGTACTGCCCTAACTGGGATTGAAGCTATAAGTAATGGAGTTCCAGCCTTCCATCATCCTGAGTCGAAAAACGCTGCGCGAACATTAGTCATCATGGCTATGCTAATGGGAGTATTGTTTTTAGGGAGTATTTGGCTCACAGACGCCTTAGATGTTGCTCCTGGGCCTCAGGAAACTATCCTCTCGGCATTGGCAAGGCGATTGCTAGGGAGTGGCCCCTGCTACTTAGCAATTCAATCCTTCACAATGTTGATTCTCGTTGTTGCTGCGAATACCAGTTTTGCTGATTTTCCTCGTGTAGCAGCTATTCTAGCTAATGATCATTTCTTGCCACACCAGTTAGCGAATCTGGGTGACCGATTGGTTTTCACCAATGGAATAATACTTCTAGCCCTTGTGACTGGTGCATTAATTGTCGGCTTCGCTGGTGTGACACACGCATTGATCCCTTTGTTTGCCGTGGGAGCATTTTTAGCTTATACACTATCCCAGCTGGGTATGGTAGTTCACTGGTGGCGTGAGAGAGGGAGAGGATGGGTGTTAAAGGCAATATTAAATGGCATCGGGGCTTCAGCTACAGCAATAATCCTTTTCATTGTAAGTATCAGCAAATTTTTGGAAGGAGCCTGGGTCACAATCCTTTTGATGCAAATACTGTTGATAGGCTTTCTTAGAATCCGCAGCCACTATAGGGATGTTATAGAACAATTATCTCTACGTGATGTGCCACCGCCATTGTTGAAGCGGTTTCCACCACTTCGAGTTGTCATTCCGATTGCAGGTGTTAATCGTGCAACGATCGACGCTATATCTTATGCAAAGTCCATATCGAACGATGTGAGGGCAGTGTATGTGGAGTTATCACCAGGAGAGGGGCGGAGAATTCAAGAGGAATGGCAGCGTTACCAGATAGATGTGCCTTTGGTGGTCTTACCATCTCCTTACCGATCTATCGTCGGACCGTTTCTAGAATATCTTGATGAATTAGATCGAAAATATGATGATGGCCAACTTGCAGCAGTTGTCCTTCCAGAGTGGGTTCCCGCCCGCTGGTGGCATAGCCTACTTCACAATCAGACAGCCCGCCTGATCAAGGATGCACTTCTATACCGTCGACGACATCACGGCTTCCAGCGGGTCATCATAGATGTTCCATATCACCTTCAACGCTAGATTGAAGAAAATTTTGCTTGAGACCAACCAGTTAGAGTTGCCTATTTCCCAAAAGTACTTCGATCAAGCTTAGCATTCAAACTCAATGTCTTCATATGATTTTCTATATCTCTAGTTTGGATCTGAGCTTGGCTTCATCCTAAACAAGCCTGATGATCTTTAAACCGTCACTATTAAGAATCAAACCATCATCTTTCCCTTCTGCCAGTCTCCATCCAATGAGAATTACATTTAAGACTTGATCAGCCCTGACGTCTTTTATCTCTGCCTCAATTCTCTTGCTTGGAGTGATGAGGCTCATTATGCCTTTGTCCATTTCCCTAGCTGTTACCAATACGAGATTCCAACTTTTTATGTCGCGTCACTACTTAAAATTAGCTCCTCTCACAGCATAATTCAAAAAATTTACCAAATGAGCCGGACTCGCCGCTCCCAACAGATGCCTTTTAACATATCATCAACATATAAATCAAGTGAGGTTTCGATGATGGATGAGGTTGAGGAGGCGCCTCATGTTTACCTAATAATTCTCTCTGGGCATTTGGCTGTTCTTGGAAGTTTAGGATTCGCTCGATTCGGATATTCGATGATTCTGCCTTCGATGAAGGAGGGTCTGGAGCTATCTTACACTCAGATGGGTCTGATGGCGTCTGGGAACTTCTCTGGATATATGGTGTTCGCAATTCTGGGGGGTTTACTGGCCTCAAAATATGGAGCAAGAATCGTGATGATTATATCTTTAACGCTAGTTGGAGCATCGATGTTCTTGACTGGATTGGCTGAGAATTTTCTTCAGGCTCTTATCTTAAGATGTCTTGCTGGGGTTGGGTCTGGTGGAGCCAACATTTCAGCGATGACCTTGCCTGCGTCATGGGTTTCGACTAGGAGGAGAGGTTCGGCGTCGGGCCTGATCGCTTCCGGTAGTGGAGTTGGTTTGTTAGGGACGGGGATTATTGTACCTAGGTTGAATGAGATGTTTGGAGGTTGGGGGTGGAGGTTGTCTTGGATGTTGTTGGGGGCATCGACCTTGATCTTCGTCCTGATATGTAGCCTCATCATGGGGGGTAAACCTGGGTTTTCGAGGCGTGATGGGACCTCTGGTTGGAGAGAGGTCGGTGCAGACACAGTATTGTGGAGAGTTGGCCTAATCTATCTTATGTTCGGCCTATCCTACGTGATATACATAACATTCTTCGGCGCGTATCTGGTGAAGGAGGTTGGATTAGCCGAGCAGTATGCTGGTGAGCTCTGGGCTCTCGTAGGTTCACTGAGCCTATTCAGTGGACCCTTATGGGGGCATATCTCAGACAAGATCGGTAGAGGTTACACCCTCAGCCTCATATACTTCATCCAATCCATCTCGCTCCTCCTCTTCGCCCAAGGATGGTCAGAGGAGTTCATCATCTCCGCAATTCTTTTTGGAATGACTGCTTGGAGTATTCCTACAGTGGTGGCTGCATACTCAGGAGATTATTTCGGATCTAAAATGGCGCCCTCAGCCCTAGGTTTTCTAACACTATTCTTCGGTGTTGGACAGAGTATAGGTCCGACAGTCGCAGGCCATATAGCTGATGTGACTGGAACCTTCAAATCAACCTTCCTACTGTCCTCATCGATAGCAGCTATCGGAGGCATCATGAGCTTATTGGCTATGAGAAGAAATCGAGTCTAAGGTTAGATGTCGGAGTAGTTCTAGTGAACCTGACGGTCAACCAGCCTTATTCCCATCTGCCTACGGTCGTGCCCGCACCAGGGACGTAGATGGCTATATAGAACTATTCCCCTCTTAAGATGCTACCTTTCCCCATTCACATATTAGGCTATGCAGAAGTTCACAATTTGAACTGTCAGATTATGTTATAGGATATTTGAGTATCTTAGTTCTCTGGATGAATACGAGTATAGGCACAGTAACTATGACTGATATGATCGATACAATTCCATCCTCAATATATGAACCTGCGGCGCCTATTATGAAGATGTTGTAGAGAGCCTCAAAAGTTTCAAATTCAAGTTTATAAAGGCCTGCTGGAACCAGTAGGAAGACTCTTGTAAGTGAGTCTCCAACTGTGGCTACAAAAGATATGAGGAGCACACCCAACGTAAGATTCCCGGCACCCACCTTATCACCTAGAACATACCTGCTCAGTCTGGAGCTTGGATATATCAAGAATAAGCCTGCAAGACAGTCTAGCATAGTCCAGATAGGCATCCTCCGGCCGTAAGGATGCGCAAAGTAAGCGGCTAACATAAAAACATATAATCCTAAAGGTATTCTCCACCTTCCCTTTGCCAGTAAGCCAGCTATAACGACCCCTACCGACTCAGCAGCCATACCGTAAATGAATGATAGAAAGTTCGCCCCGACCACAGCCCTAGAGATGAACGCCCCGATCAATGCTGTTAGAAGACCCATCTTCGGACCGAGCATGATCCCTTCAAGAGGCTCGACATAAATGGCCCACCTCCTAAACGGATACATCCCGATATCCAGAATAACATGGAAAGCCGCAAAGACCGATACCATGGCGACAAACTTGCGTTCACCCTCGAAATGCAACTCTGAGACGTCCCTCCTAGACTCCAACACATACTGGCATCTTATATTTTATTGTTACCTCAGCCTTTTTCATTGAGGTTAATTCTCATAATAACACGTTTAGCTATAACTCTATATGAGGCGCCTGATGTCGTATCGAGAATTATTGATCTCAACCGGCCAAATATGATCATGAATTAGCCCGACAAGTTTCAAGCATTGATTACTCTAAAATAACAATTTGTCATCTAATCTATTGATGTTGCATAGCGCCTAAAGAAGACTTTATATAATGTCTATTTTGCCGAGGATGCCGCATCGTCGGGAGTTGAATAGTGGGCAACATTGGGTTCTGAATCAAAGAAGATGGAGAAGACTGATAGCATATACAAAGTTGAGTTCAAAGTAGTGGAGGGCACATACTATTGGAATGTAAAAGCCAAATATGCCAGTGACGAGGAAACAATAGGATCCGCTGAGGAAACGATAAATCAAGA
>JAGTQO010000068.1 GCA_018396565.1 Candidatus Bathyarchaeota archaeon | reverse complement strand
GATTCGATGAGAGCTCCCTTCTGAGAGTCGTCACTCTCTCCTCAGCAGACTTTATCATCTTGTCACGGATCTTCTCGTCTGAAACCTTCAGTAACCGAAACATTCTCTTCAAGTCGGCATCTACAAGGACTGTTCCATGCTGCAGGATAACGCCCATTCTCCTCGTCTGAGCGTTTCCAGATATCTTCCTACCATTCACAAGAATGTCATTTACAGGTTGGAATGTGGCCTTTACGCCTAGAAGCTCCAGACCCTTAATTACTCCACTACATATGAGCCTGTAAGAGCTCAAGATGTCCTTCGGAATATTATGTTCACCCTCACCCACAATAAGACTGTAGGTGACCTCTCCTCGGCTGTCATGGTAGACAGCCCCGCCTCCAGTGATCCTTCTGACAATATCAACTCCTTCCCTCCTGCAGGCATCGATGTCAACCTCATCTCGGAGGCTCTGGAAGAATCCTATCGACACCGCTGAGGGCTCCCAGCTGTAGAGTCTCAACGTGTTTGGGCTCTCACCCCTGGAACGGCATATTAGAATAGCCTCATCGACAGCCATGTTTGTTGGGGCGTCGCTACTCTCAAAATTTATTACCCGCCAACTTCCAGACATGTCTTCACCTTCATCCTTTAAAGATGTGTGTTGGAAATATTTAACTGAATAAGGCTCTTTATTATTTTGAGGACTCAAAAAATGGATATTGCTGAGCGCATAATCGACACGGATGCTAAGGCCGCCCTACTTATGCTATTCCATAAGGATCCGAGCCAGTCTGGTACCCTCGAGGAGCTTGCTGAGAGGTTAGGTGAAAAACCATCCGATTTGAAGAGAGCTATCGAAGACTTCGTCAAGATAGGTCTTGTAAAAGAGGTTAAGTATTATAGGTTCAACAAAGAGATGGATGATGAGATTCAGAGGCTGGTCACCGCCAGGCTGACCGGTGAACCGAAGTATAAAGGGAAAATCTTAGAGAATAAGCTAAGCACCGGCATAGATTTCGTGGATGAGCTGCTCCAAGGTGGCATCCCGTCGCCGTCAACTATTCTTCTGATGGGAGATCCGGGATCTGGGAGGGAGCTCTTCATCTACCAGATGGTTGCTGAGTTTCTGAGGGAGGGTAGGGGTGTGACATATGTCTCGACAGACGACTTCCCATCTAGAATAAGAGAGGCCATAATCAAGTTGGGTGTCGACGTTGAACATTATGAGGCTGATGGGAAAATCGTCTTTGTAGACTGCTACTCAAAACTAGTCGGCTCCGAGAGTGGTGAGAAATATGCTGTGGATCCGAGTAACCTCGTTGAGCAGGCAATACTTCTGTCCAAACTCTTACCTGAGAATAATGGATTGCTTGTCCTTGACTCTGCCACAACCCTCTTCCAATCTGCAGGAGTTAAGTCCTCCATTGAGTTTCTCAGAAGGATCACTGCGAGGGTTAGGAAGTCTGAGGTGAATTTTCTAGTGAGCCTCGCAAACGGGGTCTTCCATCCTGCCATAGTCGTCGCAGCCCAGGAGGTTGTAGATGGAGTTATAGAGACAAAAATTGTTGAGGAGCTTGGAACCCTCAAGACTCAATTGAGGATACTGAAGATGCGAAATGCGAAGTATGACACCTCATGGGTTGCCTACTCTTTCAGCCCTGAACGTGGCATCTTCAAGACAAGCTAGGAGTCTACCGATTGTAAAAGTGGTATTCTCAACTTTATTGGGCCGTAGATGGATGTCTGAGTCTGTGGAGTTCAGATAATGCTGATGGAAGGTCGTCTGTAGGGAGTGTGCCATACTCGATATTCATATTTTCGCATAAGCTACGAACTATAACCCTCTGAATAACCTTACCACTATCCCCGAAGATGTCGTGCAAGACCTTGCATAGGATTTGGATATTGGAGGCGAGACTCTTCCTGTCAATATTGTACTCTCTTGAGATGTGAGAGTAGAGGGCTTCGGCTGTTCTATCACCGAGTATGAGGCGGAGGGTCATCTCAATTGTCGAGGATACTGCGGTATCGAAGTTCTCACTCAAACCTCCACCCTCTACATCGATGTCGAATGAATGAAGATTAAGTCCGAATCTCCCTCCAGCCATTATATTCATGGCTCAATACCTATGTATCGGGTTACCCGAACCCCAAATAGTCTCCTCTAAGGAATGGTAGGTCAACTCGTCCCTAACCATGAAGTATCCTAATAGAGCCCTTGAGACTTGTGGGTCGAATTCTTCACCTTTGAGTAGTTCGGTGAGAGCCTCTATCGTGTATTGGGGATAAGATTTCAGCAGCTTCTGTAGGGTTGCCCTGACATTTTCCTTCTCATAGTCGACCCTGCTCATTCTCGGAAAGTATCTCTTTCTCAATCCACCCCTGCAAGTCTCCTCCTTAAAGTTTAGGATACCTTGTTTGCAGAGGTCGTTGAGGTAGCTTAGGATAGCTGCCTTAGACACCGCCTCATCCTTCATGAGGGCCTTCACATGTTTGTGTAGCTGGCTTGCAATCACCCCTTCCTCTTCACTATCCCATATCAGTTTGAGAACGGTTTCCTTGTATGTATCATCCATTTTGGGGCTCCTGGGCTTAAACCCAAGTGTAAGTATAATAATTAACTTACACTTTAATCTATCGGTCTGAAAACACTACCTCACAACACGAAGCCTAGGATTCAGAACCTCATCTATCGTCGTCCCAATAAAGACGAATGAGAGGGAGAGTAGAGTTATAGCTAAGCCAGGAGGAACTATCCACCACCAAGCCAACCTCTGGAAAGCACCGAAGGAATGGGCTGAATAGAACATCCTACCCCAGGAGGGTGTATCTGGATCACCCAAAGCAAGGAAGCTGAGGGCTGCCTCAGCCATGATCGCCCCAGGAATAGACAACGCAACAGTCGCATAGGCTAGGGGGAGAACGTTTGGGAGTAGATGTCTGAAAATTATATGTGAGCCAGATGATCCTATCGCCCTGGAAGCCTCGATGAAAGCCGCTGTCTTCAACTGTAAGACTCTGGCTCTTACAACCCTTGCGAATCCCGGCCAACTCAAGACACCGAGTAGAAAGACTATGTTCCATATGCTCCTGCCGAAGAGGCTGCTCAGGATCATGAGCATAGGCAAACCGGGAAGGACCAGAAGCACATCTACGAGCCTCATAGCAGCCTCATCGATGATCCTCCCATAGTAACCTGCAATGAGCCCGCAGAGGAGTCCTATGATCACCGAGATGAAGGCTGCGCTGACACCTATCATAAGGGATATCCTCGACCCATATAGAAGCTGGGAGAAGAGGTCGGAACCCAGATGATCCGTACCCAAGACTCCATGAACCCTTCCAGGAACATGCAGGACCAGCCTGCCGAGAGTAACACTTAAGATGGATGGTCCACCTGGATCACCATCCACCCTGAATCTTAAAATCATGGTGTAAGGGCCCCTCTTAGAGAATATATGTTCAGCGACATTCCTATGCCATTCGAGTCCCATCCTGGACTTCAACTCGAAAGGTATCCCCTTCGAGTCCAGGCTTATGTTCGGAGGCTCCAGAGGTCTCCTGCTTGGACCACTGCTCCAAACCAGGAAAGAGTCAGATTCAGGGGTTAATATGTAAAGTTCAGCTGAATATGTGGCGTTATTGATATCCAAGAATTGGAGGCTCATGTTCACTCTGAAACTGTAAGGCGGCGAATACTCATAGTCGAACCTGTGAGCGAACTCGGCGACGCCTGAAAACCCTACCCCGTCAGCGGCTTTGAAGGTGAATGTTAAAGGCGCCTGCATATTTAAGATGATAGGCCCTTCGAGCTTGAAACTCCAGCCGGCACCATTCACCTCAGATTGGACGGTGAAATCCATTGTCTCAGGTAAGCCGCTGTACTGGGGGAATATCTTGAACCAGGCTGGTAGGGCTGATCCTTCAGCCAAGAACTTATCCTGCATAGGGTCGTATGGTGTGAGGAGGGGCGCGGTGAATGCGACAATTACGAAGAAGATCAGGATAACAAGGCCTGAGATTCCGAGTTTACTATTCTTGTATGCTGACCAGAACTCATGCAGACGAACTCTTGACAATCGGTTACTCACACCTCAGTAACGTATCCTCGGATCCAGCAGTCCATATATGAGGTCGACGACCAAATTGGCGATGATGGTTACCATGCTGAGTAGGAAGAAGGTACCCTGCATCACAGGATAGTCATTCTGCAAGACAGCCTCATACAAGTAGCGGCCTATACCATGCCAACTGAATATCGTCTCGGTTATGACAGCGCCTCCGACGATACCTGAGAGGCTAAGTCCAACCATTGTCGATATAGGTGGAAGGATGCTCCTCAATCCATGCCCATATATAATGCTCCTCTCAGGTAGACCCTTCGCCTTCGCGGTCAAGATATAGTCTTGAGCCATGACATCTATCATCAGGCTCCTGACTATCAGTGTGTAGCCTCCGAAACTTATTATGACGAGGGTCACCATCGGCAGGGTAAGGTGCCAGAGCACATCCATAAAATATCTTGGAAGGTCTGCGGGTGGGGGTCTGGAGACGGTCCCTGCGACTGGGAAGTTGATGAGCCCCCCAGTTGCCACTGGAAGATAGTAGGAGAAAGTAAGCATGAGAAGCAAACCAAGAAAGAACACAGGTAAACCTTGAGTTAACAGGCCGAAGGTCACACTCGCCAGATCACTCTTGGAACCCCTCCTCGAACCCGCCAAGACACCTAGATGGATACCTAACACTATCATGAGGATTGTTGATGAGCCCATCAGAAGGATTGTATTTGGGAGACGTTCAAGAACCTCATCGATAACATACCTTTGGGATATGAAAGAGATGCCGAGCTTGCCGGTGAGGAGGTTGGAGAGGTATGTTATAAACTGTTCATGCATCGGTTTGTCCAAACCCCACATTTCCATGAGGGCCCTACGTGACTCCAAAGGAAAGTTTGGGCTGATGAAGTGCGCGAGTGGGTTTCCTGGCATAATCCTGAAGATGAAAAATTGGAGGGTCACCGTCACAAACACAATTATGACTGTGTTTACGAGTCTCCTTGCAACGTAAGCCTTGAAACCCACATGTAAACCTCCTCAAGCTAAATTCTTGTGCTGACCCTTCTCCTCAGTATCAGATAGCCAATCGAGACCAGCAGTATTGGAACGGCGATGAGACTGAATGTTCTAAGGTTGAGGGACCACTCTTCCAACCCCACACCTTCGACCGGTGTTTTGACGGCTGGGAGCCTCTTGAAATAGTTGGGGTTTGCTCTCAACCTCCAAAACTCTCCAGGCTTCTCTTCTGCAAGTATGAAAGGGCCTGTACCAACCATCTTGGTCAAACCTTTGACTTTTGGATGGGGTTCCCTGTCAGGCTGAAATGTCCTCCAGTCAGATACATCCTTCCAAATATGCTTAGGAATGATTACGATACCTCCGACATCTATGAGGTTGAAGAAGCTCGTTCCGTTCATTGTAACCTCCAGAGTGTATGGGTCTGGGTCTGAGACATTGATCACCCTCTCAAGTGAAGATATGAAGGCTGGGACCCTATTCTGCTTCAGATACTCCATTGAGAAGCGTATATCTGCAGAGGTGAGAGTTTCACCGTCATGCCAGGTGGCGTTTCGAGCAAGTTTGAAGGTTATCTTCTGAACCTTAGATTTGCCTACCATAAGATTCTGCAGCTTCCAACCCTCAGCCAAGTAAGGTACGATCTCACCGGTCTTTGGGTCCGACGCGAGTAGGGAGTCATAGATCAACGTTATTATCTTCTGCTCGTAGGCTCCAGAACCGTAGAGTGGGTTGAGGGTCCTGACCCGCCCCCCAACATCGACCTTTACCTTTCCACCAGCCGGCAACCCTACCCTGCTGAGGTTTAGGTATGTCCAGAAGGCTCCTGAGGTGAAGTAGCCGACTCCCCTATGCTCCACCATACCCTCCAAACCCTTCCTGTAGGCTTCGATCTGGTATCTGGAGTAGACAGGAACCCTGGCTGCGAGGTCGGCAATCAGCTCTTGGGCTCTCCAGACGGCACGTTCACCCTCCTCCTCAGTCTCAGACTCAAACCTGAATGTGTACAGTAGCCTGTCAAGCTCAGTGTCCCTGACCCCTGGGGTATTATCGCCATCTGGAACATCGAGGCTTGAATGGTAGTAGTCGTATAGCCATCTGGGATACTTGCCTAGGTTTGAGACGCATAGGAAGTATATGTCGAAACTCCTCTCAGTCAAAACCTTGGTCAATAGCGAGTCGAAGGATAAAGGCTCCTGGTAAACCTCTAAGCCAATCTTCTTCATCTCCTCAACTGTGAGCTTAGCTATCTCATATGAGGTAGGAGCCTCCTCCTGGGTTGGCGAGATGAAGCTGACTTTACGCAAAGGCTTGCTGTCCGGCCCGATCAATTTTCCATCCTTATCCCAACCGTAACCTCCCGAGGCCAGTATCTGCCTAGCCCTCGTAGGGTTGTAAGGATAAGTAGCTACGTTGGGATTATGCCATCTCCCGAAGGCGGGTGATGTCTCGTATAGCATAGGAGTCACAACTATACCTTCGAAGAGTTTACTCGCAATCTCTTCCCTAGGAATCAGGTGGGCGAGGGCCTTCCTGAATTGTTTATCATTCAGAGGCTCGCGTCGAGTGTTGAAGGCGACATAGCAGTAGTGGGTCTGCTGGCTGAAAGTTATGTTCAGATTCAGATCCTCAGATAAAACATGAACATCCGAGGGTCTGAATATGTCTGAGAGGATGTCGATGTCGCCTTTACGAATAGCAGCTACAGCAGCCTCAGGTGTAGCGTGGTAGACGAAGAGAATCTCGTCGAGCCTGGGACCGTTTATAGGATATTTTGAAATCTCAGGAACAGAACTGGCAACCCACATATGGAACGTATTGAGGGTTACGCAGAGTATGAGTAAGACAGCGTAGCTTCTAAACAATTTGACATCGATCGAAATATTGTCTCCAAATCAAAAAAGGTTTCTATAAAATATCTAATAGGGACGGTGGAATAGAGGTTGAGTTTAGGTGCCGGCAAGATTCTCTATTTAGTTAACCTTATGAATATGTTGGAGGCGCCTCTAGAGACTATAAACGGTTAGTAATGATCGACTCGACACGTGCCACCCTCCTTTGAATAGATTGCTAAACTCCAACAGTTCAGATTCAGGGATGGAAAACCTAACATGAGAGTCTACCTAACGATCCGATCAAGGTGTGAGATGCCAAGTGCCCACCACTGACATGAAGGCTGGACATATCTTGGAGGTAGATTCCTTAACAGTCCGGTATGTGACTGAGAGATTTCCTGTGATGGCTGTTGAGGGGGTTACACTAGCAGTCGGCCGCGGTGAAGCTTTCGGTTTAGCGGGTGAGTCAGGCTCAGGAAAATCAACCCTAGCCAACACCATATTAAGAATCCTACCCTCTAATGCGGAGATTTTGAGTGGTAGAATCCTCTTTGAAGGTGAGGATATCCTCAAAATTGCTGAGGAGGAGTTTAGGCGTAGGTTCAGATGGCGGAGAATAGCGATAGTCCCACAGGCAACAATGAACTCCCTCACGCCAGTCCATAGGGTGAACAGGCAGATAGTTGAGGCGATACTCACCCATGAAGATGTTACAGTTAAGGAGGCCTTCGAGAGGGCTGAAGCGCTCCTGGAGAATGTTGGAATACCCAGAGGCAGAGCAAGAGACTACCCCCACCAGTTCAGTGGCGGCATGAAACAGAGGGCCATGATAGCAATGGCCCTAGCCTGCAATCCAAGCCTACTCATAACGGACGAGCCTACAACAGGACTCGACGTGATAACTCAAGCAGAAGTCCTTAAGGTTCTGGAAGATTCGAAGAAAAGATTCAATCTCTCACTCATCCTCATAACTCACGACCTCGCCATCATCTCAGAGCTCTGTGAGAGGGTTGCAGTAATGTATGCTGGGAGGATAGTGGAGGAGGCGCCTACGAAAAGAATCCTCACACATCCAGCCCACCCATACACCAAGGCGCTTCTAGAAGCTTATCCCGACATTGAAGGGCCCAGGGTCAAGCTCAAACCAGTCCCAAGCCCAGGATCTACTTGGCAGGCAACTGGCCTCGGCTGCCCATTCTACCCAAGATGCGATTCAAGAGGCGAGAGATGTTCAGAGGAGGATCCCAAGCTCATAGTGGTTGAGGATAAGCATCTATGTGCATGCCACATATATTGAGGAGGGTGAAACTCTTCGAAGCGATAGTGAGAGTTCAAGATCTCAAAAAGACTTTCAGAACCTCAGGCAGCATACTCCAGACAATAATGGGGAAGGGTGAACAGATAAGGGCAGTCGACGATGTCTCACTTGACATCATGAAGGGTGAAGTATTAGGTTTAGTCGGTGAGAGCGGAAGCG
>JAGTQO010000066.1 GCA_018396565.1 Candidatus Bathyarchaeota archaeon | reverse complement strand
ATGATAGCTCAAATAACAAACAGAATATTGAGGACCCTTGAGAATGATGGGGTGATCCTGAGCAAGCAAAGGAGGAGACGGATAATATCAGCGTATAAGGAGGCGGCCCTCTCCCTTATACCAAAATACTGGAGCAGCTTCAACAAGTTAAAGAGGCAGATATCGCCGGCTGAGGGGCTAAACTACTCTAAAGAGGTGGATATGCACAGGTTCAAGAGATTCTATAGGCATTTCAAACATAACTTCTTGCATGATCCAAGGCCTGAACAACTCATCCTACCGTCATGGATGGAGCTGGCATCCAACATAAACTATTTCGCTTTAAGCTCGATGCTCAGAAGGAGAAGTAACCAGAGTACCTTCTCAAGACTCGTCAGCGCAGGGCTAGTTTAAGTCAGGTTATTGGCGAAACCCTTCAACTCTTTTCCTCCTCCCTGGTTCTTGCATACCATGACCAGAAGTCTTCAGGCTTCTTAGCAACCTCTCCAGTGGAACTGATCCACCTCTCAACATTCTTTGCAACATAGTCTTTCAGACCTAGGCCGAAGGCGATACCTATGCCCAAGCCTGCTCCTAAAGCGATCCCCCAAGCCAATGCGTTACCTATAACATTCAAAAGTGAGACGTCAACCTTCATAATGCTCAAGGCCATCACAGCCACCACATAGTAACCTACAAACCTTATCAGCAAAGCTACGACTGCAGCCAACTCTATCTTGGCTTCGATACCTACAACCCTAGCTATATCGGCCAGAAGGTCTACAACCAACAAGCCTATGAAGAGTACGAGTAGCCCAGCCGCTATGTTAGGTAGATATTCAGGGGCAGTCTGAAGGAGAGTCCTTAAAACCCCGACATTGAAGATGTCGAGTGCAAGAAGTATTGCGAATAAGTATGTTGCCCATCTTATGGTGAATTCGAAGAATCTTACACATGAGGTTCCAGAACGTTCAAGGGCTTTCCCCAATACGGTCCTGTGCAGGAAACTTTCGAATCCTAACTTGACCATTAGCCTCGAGAGGCCTTTACCGAGTAGATGCCCAAAAACCCATCCCGAACCTAGAATGACCAGTGCGTAAAGGACTTTTATTGTCCACTGCGAAGCTTCACCTAAAATTTCAGGGAAATATTCGAACATTCGTTACCAGCCTCTTGATATGGATTGGAGAGGTCTAAATTCTCATCACCTAGAGGAGGGGTATAATCTTCCTCTTGATTATGTTCTCCCAAGTGAATCTTCTTATCACATTATCGAAATTGTTGTCAACCCTATCTTCAAGGTACCGCCTATAGATTCTGAAGGCTATGCTCTTAGGATCCTCGTCTAGGTCGAACATGAATCCTTCAATGTCATCCCTTATCAACTCTTGGAATGGTGGGATCCTGGAGCAGAAGATCGGTTTCCGAGCTGCCCCAGCCTCAATTACTGGGAGGCCGAAACCCTCCTCTCTACTTGGAATGAAAATCATGTCGGCAATATTATACACATCTGCTACGCTCCACTTCTGAATGGCCCCATTCCTGTACTCTCTCTTCTGATCTATCAATTCATGGCAGAAGATCACGTTCTCGTTTAGTCCCCTCCTCTCCATAATCTCCTTGAGATATTCAAGGTAGGCGATGCCGAGTTTTGATGCTTGATGGTCTGGGGGTCCTGTCACCAACAGTTTTATTTGTCGAGGCTCAGCGATCAAATGTTTCAGCTCGTCGACGACGAAGAGAGCGAGTTCAATATTCTTTCTCGGCGTAACCCTTACAGGAATTACTATTATGTAATTCTCGAAGGAGAGGCCAAGTTTCTTCATCAAAAGCTTCGTCACTTCATCTATCTTAATGAATTCCTCTATGGTCACACCGTTAGGTACAACAACCGCATTACTGATCTTGTAGGGTTCATCAAGCCTGGATAGTTCTTTTGCCCTGGCGTTGGTCGGAGTCACATAGGTTATGTTCTTAGCCTTGTGGTGTAGTAGGGTCGTGGGGAAAGACTCCTTTCGACATGCCCACTCATCTCTGAGGAGGGCACTATCATGAATCCAGAAGATCATCCTCCTAACCTTCTCAGATACATCGTTCAACGCTGCTGTAGCGGCGAAGTTGAAAGGCATAGATGGAATATTGTGGACTATGCAAACATCTACTCCCTTAAGGTTTCTGGTAAGCTCATCCGTTATCATCTCCTTAACAGCCTGAAACTGTGAGCTCTCACCCTTGCTCAGGAGATCTTCTTGAATATTTTGGATTGTAGGATGGTTAGGCCATAGTAGTGGAATCTTATGTTCAGTGATGTTTCTATAGTCGAGGCCTCCGCCGCTGCCGAATAAGATCCTTATCCGATACCCCGACTCAGATAGATATCTTACATGGTTCTCAATGACTATTTCTACTCCACCCAACTCCTTAGGTGGGGCGGTATAATGTATTATTGCAATCTCAGGCATTTGCTACTTCCTTCATGCTTATGTTATCTACGATGCATTAAATATTTATGGCAGAGCGAAAGTGAGTTAGAAACATCAAGATATATAGTGATTACCAATGTCTCTTCTATAAGATTCATTCAAAATGGTTCAATACAGAATCATGACAGTGAATCGTAGGCGCCTTTCACAAACCTCTCTATATCCATCTCAAATACCCGCTCAAGATCTCTCTGGAATTTTATGGAGATTATGTCATCGGGAGAGATTATGTATGCTCCGAGCGTGTTCTCCCTCAACCATTTTGGTACCAGTTCCTCCTCAGGGTTTGAAGGGACCTTTCTGATCTCTTTGAAGTCCCTCAGCCTTCCATGTGTAATGTAGCAGGCTGTATTTGCCAAGCTGTGGAATAGAGGTTTCTCTTTGAAGTTGGTAACTTGGGATGTTGAGTAGTTGACCTTACCTATCCCATACTGAACCCTAAAACCTGAAGTGTATACTTGTGTAACCTCGAAGCCATAATATGCTTTAAGCCATAGGTGGTGTCTGACGAGGCTCCTAAGATTCATCCTTAGAATATCTGAAGCATTGAACATTATGACTGGCTTATCAGGATCTATTATACCTTGCTCGATACCATATTTGATGCATCCTGCTCTTCCCAGAGGCTCAGGCTCCTCAACGTAAACTATTGTTATCTCTCTACCGAACCTTCGACTGAGCTCCCCTCCCGTACCTACCCTCCTCTTTATCTTTGAAGCCCCATGCCTAACACCTATTATGAAGTGTGAGACACCTCCAAGAATCATAGGCAACATACTCCAGTAGATGAGAGGCTGCTTTGGGGAGCCTACCTCGACTAGAGGCTTGGGCTGTTCAATCGTTATAGGCCTCAACCTCAAACCCTCCCCACCGGCGCTGACTATTCCACACATCTCACCAATGAAGAGGTCTACTTTCTCATCGACAATATGTCTAATATCCTCTGTCGCAGACTCCAACCTTCTGAGAGACATCTTTACATACTCACCTTGAGACCTGCACAGTATTCATATTATGGAATCTGCAATATGGGGTTTAAGTTCTGACCCTCCCCACATATACTGTTACATAACTGTAGCCTTTAACTGTTCGTTGCGGAGTGTTTAACTTCACTTAAATATATGGGTAGAATACTTACTGTAAGAGAGTGATAGCGAGAAACGTTCAGAGAGGATTCGCTTCATTTAAGGTGAGGAGCATGTTTGACCTGTATACGTTCAGCCCATCCATCACATTTATACTAGTTCCTTTGGCTGTTTGGAGCTTTTTCTGGAAGATCCCTGGATATGGTTTACAGCTAGGAGGGGGGGAAAAGAAGTGGTTTATCATAATATTTTTTGTAAACTTGGCTGGGATAATTGAAATCTACTACCTATACTCCAGAAAGTGTTGGCCTTTCAGAGGCAGTTGAACCACTCAATCTTTAAGGCTGATGATTTTTATGTTCAGCCTAAAGATGTAAGAGTCTCCTAACATATGATGATTCTAATAGAAGGCGTATATGATGGCTGAGTTGAGATTTGACCCTGCAGCTGATGAATGGGTCATTATGGCTCATGAGAGAATCGGCCGACCATCAGACTTTGAAGTACATCAGAAGCATAAACCTGCCCCATCATGGGTAGATGATTGCCCATTCTGCCCTGGAAATGAGAGCCTCACACCACCAGAACTTGCCGTCTACTGTAAGAATGAAGACACCTCCAAGTGGCAGGTCAGAGTGATTCCAAACAAGTTTCCTGCTTTGAATCCGGGGATTTCAGCTGAGAAGAGGTTTGTAGATAAATATTTTGAGGGTGTGGAAGGAATAGGTCACCATGAGGTTGTGGTAGAGTCGCCGATACACAACGAGAAAATCTCAGAGATGGATCCTTCAGATGTCGAGTTGATTCTCAAGGCTTACATTGATAGAGTCAGGGTTTTAAGTGAAAGGGAGTATGTAAAGTCTGTAGTCATATTCAAGAATCATGGTCCGTCTGCTGGAACATCAATACTACATCCACACTCCCAGATAATAGCCACCCCAACACTTACAAATCAAATGAGGAAGAGACTTCAGGTTGCAGTAGAATATTACAGCAGGATGAAGAACTGTTTATACTGCGATATCAACAAGTGGGAACATGAGTCGGGGAGAAGAATAATATACGAAGGAAAATATTTCATAGTGTTTAATCCGTATGCATCTCACTATTCCTATGAGACCTGGATCTCACCTATAGAACACAGCTCATGTTTCAGCAACATCAACAGAGGGGGGGTGGAGGAGTTGAGCGGGGTGTTGCCTGATATTTTAAGAAGGATAGAGAGTATTCTGGGTAATCCAGACTACAATTATATATTGCACACAGCATTGAACCGCTGTAATGGCGACTGGCCCCTACACTGGTATATTCAGATAGTGCCTAGGATATCAGTTATAGGCGGATTCGAAATAGGGTCAGGGACATATATCAATCCAACCCTCCCGGAGGATGCTGCCAAATCAATGAGAACATATTATCAGTTAAAAATTGCAGATTAAGGCAAAACTCAATAAATGAATAGAATTTATGCCATGAAACATTGGAAAATATTCTCTAAGAAAAAATATTAATTCATAATAAATCCGACCTATTAAACAACATTCGTAAAAACTGTTTTAATGTCAAAGCAATATAGACAATAATTATTAATGTAAGCTAATGAGGGTATTTTTGAATTTTTTAAGATTGTAAAAATCCAAGTAGCAAGTCTCACTACCAATGGTATTACCCAGTGAAAGCAAGAGAAACGACGTCTATGTCAAGCGAGAGTTTCTAACAGACATTATGATAGTCAAAGATCGAATTATCTGGCAAACTAACTTTTGGTTAAACAGACCGCTCACCACTCACCTCGACATATCCCGTTGCACCTCACATAATCTGATCACAAGAAATATTACTCGGTACAAGATAACTATCATATAAAACATCCAGCGGTCTGGGTATAAGCCTCTTGACAACCTCGAAACATATCCTAAGAATCGATAATAAACATAAAATTATCTTTGACGATTTCCGAAACGTAAAGCTGGATGATGAAGCCGATTTAATTTTTGCAGACCCACCTTTCGGAATTGGATTTAAAGGTAATCTCCAAACTTATAACAGAACCCCTGATTCTCTATCTTATGTTGATGTACCTAAAGAGAAATATTCAGAATTTATTAGAGACCTTGCGGAGTGGTCATATAGTAATCTTAAAAATTCTGGAAGCATGTGGTTACTTTCAGGGTGGAACAACTTAAGACTAGTTCTGGATGCTGTTGAAGATGTGGGTTTCAAGCAGATCAATCATTGCATATGGAAGTATCAGTTTGGTGTTTTCACCAGGAGAAGATTCACAACATCTCACTACCACTTACTACTCCTAGTAAAAGATGAGAGGAATTATGTTTTCAATAAGCCGGAACATTACTCTGAAGATGTATGGTATATTAAGAGACCATACCACCACGGCGAGAAGACCGCGGGCAATGAATTACCAGAAGAACTGATTGAAAGATGCATAAGAACATCCTCCAACGAGGGAGACTTGGTTGTAGATCCATGTTTAGGCTCAGGAACCACGATGAAAGTAAGTATGCAAACAGGCAGAAGATGCATAGGTATCGAGATCAACACAGCTCTGGAAGAACGTATCAAAACGAAGTTGGGACCTCTGTCCTGTCAGGGATATAGGGTGGTCTCATAACCGTGTGAGGAAGCAATCCTCAAACACAGACCGGAGTCGCTCGGTAGCGGGCCCGGTGGGATTCGAACCCACGATCTCCGGCTATCCTCCAGTTGACCGAAGGCCAGCATCTTGATCCTGACTAGACCACGGGCCCAAACTGTTCTAGAAGCACAAACCCACCCTTAAACCTTGCAAGGTCGATGTTCCATCCGGATGCTCGACAGCTAAGGATCTTAGAATGCGACTCTTAGATACGGCTTCAGATCGGACTATACTTTGATATGACTGGGAAATTTGTGTATGGGGGATCCATTGGAAAAGTTTAAGGGATGAGTAGATATTTTTCCGAGTCTCCGGTAGAGGTTTGCGGATGGCGCTCTCAGACGCTAGCATAAAGAGGTTGATTGGTGAGGGTAAGTTGACAATAGATCCTTTCGATGAGGGAAACCTGAATCCTGCAGGTTACGATCTGAGGTCTGCTGGGGAGGTTGTTCTGGAACCTGGCCAGCATGGGCTTACATCCACGTTGGAGTGGATCTCTCTTCCACCTGATGTTCTTGGAATACTGCATGTGAGGTCATCATTCGCTAGGGAAGGTCTGTTTGCAAGCTTGGCTTTGGTCGACCCAGGATTTAGGGGTCAATTGACCGTATCCATCTTCAACGCTGGCAAGGGTCTGTTGAGGATTGGTTGTGGTGAGCGTTTTATACAGTTGACTCTTGTTCAGCTCTCCGGCGAGGCTGAGAGGCCTTATAAGGGTAGGTATCAGGATAGTTTAGGGGTTGTTGAGAGCAGGAGAGGTCTGAGTCTCTCTGTAAGCTTATGGAAAGAATTATACAGTTTCATGTTGAAATTATATGGAGGGAAGGTTTCTTATTGGCAGGCTCGAGGATATATGATCTGAAGTATAAGTTGATGGTTACTGAACTCCTCAGTCTAGCCAAGAAATATTACACTTACAGGGAGCTATCGCAACTCACAGGTTTGCCTGAGACTGTTCTGAGTAGGTATGTGAAGGGTCATGTCCTCCCGACGATAGATAGGGCTCAAGAGATCAATAGTAAGCTTGAGGCGGTGATGAGGTTGGAGACTGAGATTCAACGTAGGATAAGGTTCGATGAGCTCGGTTACTTTGACAATACTAAGGTGATATCTGACACTATGCTCCTTGAGAGGGCGGTTCAGCAGGCAGTAGACAAGTTTGCTGGGCAGAGGATAACAAAGATATTGACGCCTGAAACGGATGGCATACCGTTGGCGACGTTGATGGCTCATAGACTCTCTGTTCCCTTGGTTGTGGCCAAGAAGAGTAGGGAGGTTGGTGTCGGAGAGTTCATAGAGGAACTTTACATACCTTCAAAGTCGGCTATGGTGATGTGTTTCTATGTTCCGAGGAGCATGTTCAGGAGGGGTGACTGCGTCCTGATAGTAGACGATGTCATAGATAGCGGGGAGACCCAGAGGGCCCTGATAAAGATCGTCATGAAGGCAAGAGCTGAGGTTACAGGGATCTATGCCCTGATGTCTATAGGTAAGGAGTGGAGGAAGAGAATAGAGGAAGTGGCAGGATGCGTTGTGGAGGTTGCATATGAAGTACCAATAAAGTCCAGGCATGAATAATTCATCGACCTATACCCTCCATAAATTTTGATAGGCTCTCTTGATCTGGACGATGAATTATCCCCCTGTCAGTGATTATTGCGTCTACGAGGTTTATGGGGGTCAGGTCGAACGCTGGATTCAATACATCAACGCCCTTTGGAACGATCCTGACGTTCAGTATGTGAGTCACCTCCTTCGGATCCCTCTCCTCGATCTTAACAGATTCAGCTGTTCTCGAAGGATCGAAGGTTGAGATTGGGGCGGCGACATAGAATGGGATATTGTGGTGCTTTGCAGCTATGGCTATCGTATATGTTCCAATCTTGTTGAAGACACCGTCTACGACTATTCTGTCGGCTCCGACTATGACCTTCCTGATCAGGCCCTTGGACATTGTGTAGCCGACCATCCCGTCGGTTATCAATGTGACGGGTATCTTATCCGTTAGAAGTTCGAAAGCGGTGAGTCTCGCACCTTGGAGTCTGGGCCTCGTCTCGGTCGCATACACTCTCACACTCTTGCCTTGACTGATAGAGGTTCGGATAGGTGCGAGGGCTGTTCCATAACCGACGGTTGCCAAGGCACCTGCATTACAGTGAGTGAGTACGGTATCTCCGTCAGATATCAAGTTTGAACCGTACTCGCCGATTCTCATGTTTGCTTGAACATCCCCCTCAGCCATTTGGATAGACCTCTTGA
>JAGTQO010000067.1 GCA_018396565.1 Candidatus Bathyarchaeota archaeon | reverse complement strand
AACGATCTCCAGCCTGCCAGTGGTGGGGTCTGGCTTCAGCCCTAGAGTCTCAAGGGCGTAGGCTCCCATTATAGGTGTGGCCACATCGAGCTCCGCTACGAAGACTGATCCCCTCCTACCCCCAGCCTCAACCTCGGCCAAGTACAGCTTCACCTTAGCCTTCCTCTTATCTGCAAGCGTCAACTCCACCTCGAAAGGTGTTTCATGGAGTCCTATCCCAGAGATGGTCTCGGGATCCATAAGCCGACCATGTATCCACCAAAGCCCTGACAGTACTTGAAGCCACCCTTCACAACGAGATCCACATAGGTATAGCCCAAGTCTGTCGTCTCCAATTTGAAATGTCTATCATGGCTCCATTCAAACGTTTTGGTGGCTTCCAGTGTAAGCAAAATATTTTCCTGAATGAGGCTGGATTTCTAAAGTGCGCCACGACCGCTATTCTAAAATAAGTCCCTTTTCTAATCGATTGAGTTAAAACAACATAATAGGGATGAAGCAACTCGCCCTGAGAATGAGGAGAAAAATAGATGAGACTTCCGATTGGCCGCTGGATGGATCCTCGTGAACTGTCTAGGTAGACACTGGGTGGGAGGCTTTAGGTGAAACGATCCGCCGAGCCCTCTTTTACCTACTTCTATCACCAGTACTGCGGTTTACTTGTTGACCTGACTTTTTCAACAGACTCATCCCTGAGCCTCCAAAGCCCTTCCTTCGCATCTTCTATCGATATTCTAAGCTCTGAGGCTAGGGAGTCGCTGATCAGAACCTCATCTTCTCTGTCAGAGATGAGTGCCGTAGCTTCGACGGAACCGGTCTTTCGATCCTCGATCGAGAGTTGTACATTAATCTTTTCAGGACTCTTGATGACTGCGGTTGTCCCTCCGACAACACTGTACTCTTGAAGTAGTGAGCCCGCCTTCGGCGGATATAGGTCAAGAAGCTCGGCTAGTCTGGCTGGGAGCAGAATCTCAGGTTGATCAGTTTCAAATCCTGTGTTTACTAGAGCGGAGGTCTCTAACTCTTTTCCATCAAAATTAATTCTGATCTTTACCCTGACCGCCATGTTTCTTCCCTATACTCAACTAGCCGGCCCAGGATTCTTTTTGGGCGGAGCTTGCCGAATCTTCTCCTTAGAACTGTAGCCATTCTAGACAACTCCCTTGTTAGGTGGCTTACTATCTCAAACGTATATTACTTAGATGGTAAGCGCAATATAAAAGATTAAATGCTTTTCCTGTCTGGTTGGGGCTGTTGATAGATAGGGTCTAGGAGGCTTTGAACTCGGCTGGAGTGCTGTTTCGATGTCGACCTTCTTCACATTGATGGTGTGTGGTTGAGTTTTTGAATTAATGGCAAACTATTTATTTAGGTGAATTATTTGTTTACTTATTATGTGGATTCCAAGATGGGCCGGCGAGGCCTACGCAATACTCTATGAAAGTTTTAAACTGCAGACGTTTAGGTTTGAAGATATATTGAAAGTCCTCCCTGCTAGTCCTGAAATGGTTAAAGCGATTCTGAGCAAGCTGCATAAAGAATCTCTGTTAACAATTTTCGAAAGAAGCAGGCCTAGATTGTATAGGTTGATGGACCCTGAAACTTTCATTTCCATAGCCTCAGGCAAAATTAATAGATTGAAGATTCCTCAAGAAAGATATTTGAAGCTCATCTACGATTGCTGTAAGGCCTTAAGAGAAAACATCGATTTAACCTCACTCGCAGTCTATGGCTCCGTAGCCAGAGGAACCGCAGGCGACACCAGTGACGTAGACTTATTCACTGTCTCAAACGATTTCAAAGGAACCTTAGGGGAAAGAATTGAGTTCTTAACGAGAATTGTTGAAAAGAGAGTGGGTGATGAGATCAGGTTTCTTCAAGATAATAAGATCTATACATTCTTAAGTTTCTATCCTCTGAGAAAATTTGAGGCGGAGAAGCTTCCTTTAATAATGCTCGATATGGTTGATGATTCTAAGATTGTTTATGATGAAGATGGTTTCTTAGAGAATCTACTCTTGAAGCTAAAACTGAAACTTATAGATGCTAAAGTTAGAAAGGTCTATATTGAAAAGAATAAATGGTATTGGGACCTACATCCTGACTTTGGATATGTGAAAGCGATCCCATATGGATAGAATGTTCAAGATAGCGGCAGCCTACCTTCAACAGGCGAGAAGCAGATTGAAAGATGCCGCTGGAGCTTTGAAAGACGGTAACTATCCTTACTCCTTGAGACTTTCTCAAGAGTGCGTTGAACTTTCACTCAAAGCATCATTGAAGCTTGTCGGCATAGAATACCCTAAAGTACACGATGTCTCAGATGTATTATTGAGAGTGAAGGAGAGATTCCCTGAATGGTTTAAAGAAGAGTTGGAAGATATGTGTGAGGCTTCAAAAGTCCTCGCTTCCAAGAGGGAAATCGCATTTTACGGTAGTGAAGAAGAGTACTTATCTCCTGAAGAAATAATAGGTGGGAGGGAAGCTGAAAGCGCCGTCAGCAAGGCGGAGAAAACCCACCGACTATGTGAGAAACTCCTACTCTCATTTATGGAGGCCAAGGGTAGGACGAGTTTCACCTGAGTCAAGCACCGGTATCACATAAGGACTCGAATTGAGACCGGCTTTCCCGCCATCCTTTGGATAGCCATCAACAGACCTACATAACAACACTAAATCTTCATCGGCTTCTCATATTAGGAGAGAGACGCTCGTGAAAAATCCATATGCTACCAAAGTTCGTTGTCTAGAATTTATTTGGGTTGCCAACAACATTTAAACTAACTTTTCAGAACGCATGTCAATTTCATCAAAACTTCATGGAAGTTTGAACTACGCATATTGGTGGGAATGCTTAAATATGTGGGAATTTAAGTATTTAGTGGGATGAAGCTTACGGAAACAGTAAAAGTGGATGAAAAGGGCAGGATTATCATTCCCAAAGACATGAGGGAAAAGGCTGGAGTGAAAGAGGGAGGCTACGTCAAAATAAGGGCGGACGAGAAAGGCATTACGATAGAGCCTCTTGGGCCTATAGCCGACAAATACTTTGGGGCCTTCAAGATAACAAAATGGCCAGAGGACCTCGATGAATTTGTAATCGAGGTTATAAGGAAATGGTGGACCCGGAAGGCTACATAGACATAAACATTTTCGTGTACTGGCTTGGCAACCACCCAACCTTCGGCCGAGCATCCTACGAGTGGATAAAGAAAATTGAGGAAGCCCCACGAGGAAAATATGTAACATCAGCTCTGACGCTATACCAAACAATGGTAATAATAGCCGGCTTAACGGGGAAAAACCTAAAGGACCAAGAATTAATCGAAGAGGTAGTGAACTCGATAGAAAGCCTATCCGGCTTGAGAATAATACCTCTAACAATGGAGGACGTAACCCAAGCAGCCAAACTGATGAAAGAATACAGCCTGGACTGCGAGGACGCGATGCACTTGGCCACTGCGTTAAGGAGTAGGGCGAAAGAAATAATATCCAATGACGAGGACTTCAACAGAACACCATTAAAAAGAAGATTCAGCTAAAAGCGGTAGAGAGTCTAAACCTTTCTTGCTAGGGCTGAGAGGCTTGATTTTCAGCCTAAATAATAGACTTACCAGCTTTCACGCAGTAAAGTTTCTGTCTCGGAGGGGTGAATCATAAAGAAGGAATAGATATTGAACAGTAGGGAGTTTGGTGGCTTAATCTTGCCAAATAACCCTAGCGGCTGCTTCTTTTGCTACTCGTTCAGTTATGAATAGGCTTTACAGTCAATGGTCGATCATTCCAGTCTGGTCCCAATCAGGATTCTCGATGGGCTCCTTAACTGATAGATGCCTCAACTTACTTGAATGGAAACCCTATGAGATACTATCTCTACTCCTCTTCAGCTCATTTAGGTCGAAGTGAGCTGATGAAATCTGAGCATTGCAGTACCAGCACCTTCACTTCAGAGTAGGTTCTCTGGGCATATTCACTGTTGAAGGCTTTACTGGCAGGGATACCTTCCCTCTCATATCCATAGAAGGCTGGTCCCCGAATCCTGCTCAACTCGGTCAGCAACTCTTTGAGTCTAGTCAGATTGGTGCTCAGGGATGGTGGTAGCCTATCTTTAATGATGTCGAGTGCTTCGCCTACGTCATGTTCACGTGGGTACTCGACAGCCATCGACCTCAATACCGCTTTGACCGAGAGCTCCAGAGCCTCCTGGGATCTTCTGACCGTCCCAGCGTAGTCTGACTCTGAGAGTGCGAACTCAGCCTCCCTGAGGCATCGATTAGCCCTGTAGATGTAGTCGGCAGCCATCTCTAGACTCTTCAAACCTCAACAACCTCAGATGGCTTTATGTTCGGTTTAAGAATCCAGAGGTAACCCCTCTTTGTAGATATCCTTCTCGCCCCCATTTTCTCAAGTTTCTCCTTCAGGTTCGTCAGTACTTTTCTAATGAATCCTCCTCGGTCATAGAGGATTACGGCATCTTCCACCATGTCTATCAATATTGGAGGGTGCCTCTGAACTTCTTGGGGGGTCAGGAATATGTCTGAGATGAGTGTGCTTCTGCCTAGGCTCTTCAGTCTGGCTCGTGCATCAGTCTTCTTCAGGGCCTCATGAATGTAGTTTGTGCTTCGTGTCCTCTCACCAGCATCCTGCGGTAGATTCTCAGCCACCACCATAACGTCTATGTCACTCGAAGGTTCAGATTCACCTCTTGCCACGGATCCGAAGACGCATATGGAGATCAAGTCTCCAGCAAAATGCCTCTCCATCGCTGAGCAGTATTCTCTCAATAAATCTACGTACTCAGGCTGGATCCTTCCCAGCTTCCCACATTCTTCTAGTTCCATAAACCTTTCACCTAATAGTGTAAGGTGCTCTTTAAACTCCTCTCCTGTGAGGCCTGCCGAATATTGTATGATCCTTATGATTAAAGTTGGTGGATCTGATTGGGTGGGGTGAGGTTTCGGATAGGTGAGGGAGGGGCTTTGGAAAGTTGTCCATTTCGTTCCCTGACGGTCGTTGGGTTGCTGATTCCGATATTGGAGCTGAGGGTTTTGATGTGGTTTTCTCATCTCTGGACTATTCTCTTTCGGCTGGGTGGATGGTTTCCGTAACTCGTTTCAATGCGCTGTATATGGATTCGGCTTTTCTCCGTTGATGGTTGTGTCTCAGGAATGTGGCTTGGTTTCTTCAGGCCTTAAGGGTGTGCCGCGTCATGGTGTGAAAAGGATATATTGATGTTTTCTTTACTTTTTTGTAGGGAATGTAAAGAATGGAAGTAGGAATTTGCACTGTGAGCGAGAAAGGGCAGGTCACTATACCGCGAGACGCTAGGAGGAGGCTGAATCTCAAAGCCGGCGACAGAGTCCTCTTCAAGGTAGAGGGTGACAAGGTTATCATGGTCAGGGTCGGGGGGAGGAGGCTCTCAGAGACCCTGGAGGGCCAGAAACCCTGGCCCATAACCAGCGTGGAGTATCAGAGGCGACTGAGGGCTGAGTGGCCCTGAGACTTTCAATCGACACAAACATCTTCATCAACATCAAGAATAAAGAGAAGCCACACTACAAGTACTCGATGGGGGTCCTCCAACTCATCGAGGAAGGAAAGGCTGATGGAGTAGTCTCAACAATAGTCGTCGCTGAGCTGTGCGCCGGCTACCATGAGTTCAATGAACTGGCTGAGAAGGATGAGTTCCTGACGCAACTTGTAACAAACCCCAACTACAAGATAGTTAACATCGACTGGAAGATTGCAGACGAGGCTGGTAGGGTCAGGGCCAAAAAACATCTCAGACTGCCAGACGCAATCTTGGTCGCATCCTCCCTAGCAGCTGGCGCAACAATACTCGTAACACATGACGATGAGTTGGCCAAGGCTGAAGGTTTAATTCGAGTCCTCACCGCAGAGCAGACCCTAAAGGAAATCGCTGGAGAAATCGAATAAGATTCCAAACCTCGGTGATCCCAACTTGGAAGAAATTGTTTCAGAAGGTTATGAAGACCAATCCGGTGAACGTTGAGAGCAACGTACCAATCATCTCAAGCCAAAGAATAGTTGGGTGTGGCGGCTTCAAGTGGGCCTTCTGTGGTTGAACACTGAGGTCAACATGTTGAATCTTACCCTTTAGGAGAGTTGATTCACGAGTCTCTCACATAGGGAGTGGATTGTCCTGGCGGCCTCGAGGGCTTCTCCGGCGTAATCTTTGAAGTAGTCTGCGCCCAAACTCATTTCGTAGCCGTAGCCTGCCAATCCCCTGAGTGCAGCCAACTCAGCTATGTACCTGCTCATGAAGGGGATCCTCTCCTTAAACCATTTGGGGAGGTCCTCCCTGCCTGCTGCTTCTGAGAGGACGTCGCTGACGTCATGTTCCTTGGGGTAGTCTATGCCTAAGAGTAGGAGGACTGACTTGGCCGATTGTTCGACGCACATTTGGGCGCTGTAGACCACGTCGTCCCACCTTTGGTCTTCGAAGGCTCTTTCGGCGCCCCTCAACCAACGTGCTGCCCTCGAAATTCCTGATGTGACTATCTCCACAATCTTCAAAGTTGAGAGGCCTCCCCAGCCTTGATTTCTGGAAGGACCCAGTAATGGCGGCCGCTCGGCGTAGTCAGTCTTTTAGCCTTCAGGCTGACCAGTCTTTCTTTAACTTTCTCCATAAGGTTCGTCAGGAATCTTTCCTTCTCGTAGATTATTATGGAGTCGATGCATGCGTCTAGGTATATTCTGTGGAATTTGGATGCTTCCTTGGCGTCGATTGGGTAATGTTGGATTATTGGTCTGTAGCCAGATTTCAGGGAATTCCGATATTCATCAGTCTGCTTCAACCCCTCCTTGAGATTTATGAGTTCCCTCATCCTTTCCCATATGGGTTTGCCATCCCATCCCTGGGCTACGATCATCAGGTCTATGTCGCTGTCAAGGTTCCAGTCGCCTCTGGCCACAGATCCGAAGACTGCTACGCCCAAGAGTCTCTCCTGGTAGTTCTCCCATAGGATGTGGAAGTATCTCCGTAGGAGTTCTCCATAGAGTCTGTGGGGGATCCTCTCGATGTTCTTGGCCTCTGCCTGTGGGCCCTCTAGTAATTTGCGTAGCCTCAGGGTGAGTTCTGCGGCCTTCATCCCCTTTTCAGTGAGTCTGTAGACTCCTTCTTCTGAATTTATCAAGCTGAGTGAGGAGAGCTGTCTGAGCTTCTTGGAGAGTGTCCTTGGATTCCTGACGACTCTCAGTAGTTCCTTGAACCTGAGTGGGCCTCTGTCACTGAGTTCTTCGAGTATCTTGTTTGCGAAATTGTTGGTGAGCATTAAACATTATTATACTTTTGTATAATAAATAGTTTATCATGTTATAATGGTTATGGAACAGGGCTGTCACGCTCATCTTGTTATCCTCCAGAATCTTAACAACCGCCCAGCCAAACTCCCAACATCGGCCCTGCTGAGCTCGGTTCGAGGTCCTCTGACCGAGGTCAGAGACTCATGCTTCTATTGTATTCACCGAAACTACTGTGAGGTGACCTGGTGGTTACCTTTTCGAGGCGGTGGTTTCATGGGCTTTTCGGTGACCACGCACCGCAAGTTTTTATAAGGCTATTGCAATAGCTCTATGGCATGGTAACTACTGTACAGGTCCGGGAGGAGACACAGAGACTCCTAGAGAGGCTCAAGAGGGAGATGGGTCTGACCAGCTATGATGAGGTCATAAGCAGACTCGTCAGGGCCAAGACAGGCTTGCCTAGTTCCCTCTTCGGCGCCTGCAGAGGCTCGCACCCCTTCTTCAGGGAGGATGAGGAGGAGCATGGGATCTAGATTCGTCATCGACACCTATGCATGGGTGGAGTATCTTCTAGGCTCGGAAGCCGGCGTGAAAGTGAGAAAATATATTGAGGGAGAGACATGTCTGACACCATCGATCGTGGTGGCTGAACTGCGCAGATGGTACCTCAGAGAGATTGAGGCGGGACGCAGGTCCGACCGAGAGATGCGCATCCACTTCGGTTTCTTCGAGTCGGCAACCGAGATCGTCCCCCTGGACGCCTCACTAGCCTTGAAAGCAGGGGAGACGGACTTCCTAATGAAGAAGAGGATCAAGAACTGGCCGCTTGCAGACTCCATAATCTACGCGACAGCAAGGTCTAGAGCCGCGCAGCTCGTCAGCGGAGACCCACACTTCAAAGACCTGGAGGATGTAATATTCATCGAAACCACTGCAGGAAGATGCCGTCCGTAAGGGTGGGAGGAACTGCGGAACCCTTAATGGGAAAAGACACAGACATATTTCTGATGAAACTTCTTTGCCAGGTCGATCCTCCTAGCCTTCGATTTCAAGGGCTTGCCTAACCTCTTTCGGTAGGACTGTTCAACCTTGATTGTCAACAGTCACTATTAATGGCATAAACTTCCCCATTAATTCCATATGTTACACCATATATGAATCTTGATTAGACAA
>JAGTQO010000065.1 GCA_018396565.1 Candidatus Bathyarchaeota archaeon | reverse complement strand
ATTATCTCCTAAACTATCGTAAACAACCATTTGAATCCTTTATCACTATTGGGATGGGGACAAAATTCATCACATTATTACATCTTGATCAATTAGTAAAAATGAAATAAGAGAGGAAAGTAAAGATTCATTGTGGGTTTGCCGGGGTGGCCGAACGGTTCAGGCGGCGGGCTGCAGTCTAAAATGGTTGTAACCCGCAGTATGTGGGTTCGACTCCCACACCCGGCTCCATAATCCAACGTCGCCGATAAACACGTGGCTTTATTATCTTAGAGTTTGAACTTGACTCTACTTGACAGTTTAGAATAAATCGTGAAATGCTGGGTCTTGACTTGAGGGGAAATGTTGGTTCGATGCTCAAGATGTGGGATGTGCATAGAATTTGCCGATATGAACAGGCATAATCTGAAGTGTTCAAGCAAAGCGCTTGAAACAGACCTTAGGGAAGATCGCAAATATCTAGATTCTCTGACTGAGTAAAACTTCTTGTTCGATGGGCTACCTATGATTTGTTACTTGAAGTAACAACATTTATATACTTACCAAGCAAAAATATAAAAGGTGAACAAAATGTCTTGGAATGAAGACTTTCCATCATGGTTCAGGAGAAGACGGTACCCATTCTTCAGCGACTGGTTCTTCGAGGACATGGATAGAATGTTTGAAGAAATGTTCAAAGAGATCGCTGGAACCCTACCAAAAGAACTCATTAGGGAACGTAGGCTTCCAGATGGCAGCACAGTAAGACAGGTTGGACCTATAGTCTATGGATATTCCATGAGTCTAGGACCAGACGGAAAACCTATTATAAGAGAGTTTGGAAACGTCAAACCTTCTCTTGGAAGGACAGCCTTCGGACCACCCAAACCAAGCCTCACAGTAAAAGAGGAGCGTGAACCCCTAGTCGACGTCATCGTAGAGGGCGACACCGTCAGAGTTGTAGCTGAACTGCCAGGAGTCGAAAAAACTGACATAAACCTTCAGGCCACAGAGAATGAAATGACCATATCTGTAGATACCCCTCAAAGAAAATACTATAAAGTCTTGGAACTGCCTGCACCCGTAGACCCCGAGAGTCCCAAAGCTTCGTATAAGAATGGAGTGTTAGAGGTCATCCTCAAAAGGAAGAGACCTACACCAAAAGGGAAAGAGATAAAGATAGAATAGTAAGAAATTCAAACTGTACCCGTAAATATATGAATAGACTCAGAGAGCCCATTCGGAAGTCCCAAAAACCTTTATTGGAAATATTTATGGATAAGAGATGGATAAATCAACTCGATATTGAATGGCAATCACATATTTGAGTGGCATAGCGAACACAATACACGACAAAGGCCAAACATCTCTCCGCTAGGCGTGGAGCGTGAATGTCCGAGTATATCAAAGAAATAGAGTTGAAGAGGATACAGCCAAACAGGTTGAACCCCAGAGAAGAGTTTAGGAAAGAAGCCCTCGATGAGTTAGCTGACAGCATAGCACACGTAGGTCTTCTCCAGCCTCTGATAGTCAGGCCGGTCGATAAGGGATATGAAGTCGTTGTAGGTGAGAGGCGATATAGAGCTTCACATCAAGCCGGCCTTGAAAAAGTACCAGCAATTGTAAGGAACTACACAGACGACCAAGTAATAGAGTTGAATCTCATAGAAAACATCCATAGGGAGGACCTAAGTGCAGTTGAGAAAGGAAGGACCTGCCTGAAGTTAATGGAAATGTTTCCAGATAAGTATCCCAACGAAGAGTCCGTTGCCAAACGTGTTGGCGTTAGTCAACTGACCGTCAAAGATTGGATGAAGCTTGTGACAGATATGCCAGCGAAGGTTCAGAGACTGGTAGCTCCGGAAACAGTCTCAAGAAGAGTGCCTGAAGGTAAGTTGGAGTACACGACAGCAGTGAGGATAGCTAGGAAAATTAAGGAGCCGAGGAAACAGTTGAAAGTTGCTGAGACTCTAGTGAAGAAAGGAATCAGAGGGGTTGTCGCCAGACAGATAGTAAGCGAGGTTGCGAGGAGACCTGAAAAACCGATTGAAGAGATTGTTAAGGAAGTTGTGGAGTCTCAAGTCAGAATACCTTTCAGGCTTGGCACAATTGAAAGTGTGCTAAATGGAACCAAGACACAAATATCCCTGAAGGGTCTCGACTCAAAAGTTCGTAAAGACTCCATCGTTAAAGCAGACCTCTATGAACCCCACTTTGCAGATATTAGGATCAAAGACGTCCTGAGAAAGAGACTTGGAGACTTTACTGAGGAGGATGCGAAGAGGGAGGGAGGCTACACCCTAGAAGAATTCAAGAAGATGTGGGAGGATACCTATGGTGAAGGCAGCTGGGATCCAGATGAAAGGGTTGATGTTGTTCGATTCGAAGTGACAAAACTCAATCCAAAATTCGAAGAGTTAAGAAGAAGGATAAGTACAAGGTTTCTGCTCAAGTGACAGGTAGACGACGAAAGTTAGGAGTTCAACCTGAAAGATAGCTGGCCTATTAGCATTGCTCCTTGAAGGGCCCGTGGTCTAGTCAGGATTATGATGCTGGCCTCCGGAGCCGGTGGTCGTGGGTTCAAATCCCACCGGGCCCGCTAGTATGTTGCGTGAGATCGCAACCTAATCTAGTCGTCACCTATTTATTTCAGCCAATGTGATGTATTAATAGTTTGCATCAGCAATAATGCGTACCGAAGCCAAATTCACCGATATTACTTGCATATGAAATATCGGTACTTAGAGGGTGAAGAAGGGGTGGAACGGGCTTAATTACCGAGAATCCATATCAAACGATCTTAGATAGTTGCAGAGAGTTAGTGGCGAGGCTCTTCTACACCAAATTCCCCGATATGAAAAGTTTTCAAGTAGACATCGAAGAGACGCCAGGTCCAGAGTTTGGAGACCTCTCCAGCATAATATGCTTCAAAGTTTCCAAGACTCTCGGCATACCCCCAATCGACTTGGCCAAAATGGTGGCCACTAATATTAAACTTGATGAGAGCAGTTTAGTTAAATCTGTAGAGGCCGCCGGATCTGGCTACCTAAACTTCTTCCTCAACTATAAAAAAGTAAACGGCTTGACGCTTCACTCGGTTAGGACGCTAAAAGAATCCTACGGGTTTCTGAAGTCGGAGTCTCCTGATTCAATTCTTGTAGAGCATAGTAGCATAAACCCAGTTCATGCCATTCATGTTGGGCAGGCTAGAAATTCTATCTTGGGCGACGCCTTATGTAGGATGCTTAGGGCGAGAGGCCACCATGTTCAAGCGCATTTCTACGTCAATGACGCTGGGAGGCAGACGGCTATAGTTGCATATGGGTATGAGAGGCTAGGTCGAGTTAAGTCGAATATCAAACCAGACCACTACATAGGCCAGATATACAGTGTGACCTCATGCCTAGTTGAGGTCAGAAACCTCAAGGATAGATTGAGGAGGCTCATAGATGAAAGAAAGAAGGACGAGCGGCTGGAGGTTCAGAAGAGACTCGACGAATGGACAGGTATCGCATTTGAGCTTTCAAGTCGCTATCCAGAATTGGTCGGAAGACGCAGCAGAGTGATCTCGGATGATCATGACCCAGAAGGTCAGATAAATGGGCTTCTCAAGAGATATGAAAGTAAAGATCAGGCTGCAAGAGACCTTATAAGAGAAGTAAGTGGACTATGTATAGAGGGCTTCAAGCAAACATTTTCGAGGCTTGGTATATCATTCGACTTCTGGGACTGGGAGAGTGACCTCATATGGTCTGGAAGAGTATCTGATATTCTCAAACAACTTTCGAGAACAGGGTACGTATCGAGTGAAGGTGGTGTCTTAAGGCTAGAATCTGGGAGAGCCGTTAAGGAATTTGGGCTGCATCGCCTTCTAGGTGTAACTAAAGATTATGATCTACCCTCGGTCTCACTCACGAGATCCGACGGCACGACCCTATATATCACGAGAGATATTGCCTACAGCATATTGAAATTTGGACTCTGCAATAGAGTCATCAATGTGGTTGGAATGGAGCAGCTACATGAACAGCTCCATGTAAGAGTTGCATTATTTGTGTTGGGTATGGAGGCCATGGCGGAGAGGCAGAGACACTTCTCCTTTGGACTTGTGAAGTTTCCAGGGGAGAAGATGTCAAGCCGCAGGGGAAGGATCATTACTTTGGATGAGGTATGCGACGAGGCTGTTAGAAGGGCCTACCTTGAAGTCGATAAACGGACGCCGACCCTGGATGAGTTGGAGAAGAAGAGCATAGCTGAGACCATAGGGATTGGAGCGATAAAATATGCGTTGCTCTCGGTAGAGCCCGCAAAGGAAGTGGAATATTCATGGGATAGGGTCATCGATTTCGAAACGAACAGCGCCCCGTTCATAAACTATGGGTATACTAGGGCTAATGGAATACTTAGAAGGCTGGGTAAGATCGGTGGCGATGTCAGATATGAAATGTTGACCCATCCCTTGGAGACTAGGCTTATCCTCACCATAGCGAAGTTTCCCAACGTATTCGTTGAGGCTGCTGAGAAGCTTCGACCGGACATTTTGACAAGCTACGCAGACCTACTGACCAAGCAATTCCATGAATACTACGAGCATGTCGACATTACCCATCTTGAGAACGTTGAATTGAGAGATGCGAGGGGGAGCCTCGTCGAGGCTTTACGCACAGTTCTCCGAAACTGTATGGGTGTAATAGGAATAACCCTAGCTGAGAGGATGTAGGATACGATCCCTAACATTAAATATGAGAAGTTATAGAAATGTATGTGAGGGTTTGACATGCCCACTGCATTTGTTCTGATTAATGCGGAGCTCGGTAAAGAGGAGGGTATCCTCAAGGAGCTTAGAAACATCGACAGCGTCAAGGAAGCACATTTCGTCTATGGTGTTTACGATATTATCGCCAAAGTTGAAGCTGAGAGTATGGATAAGCTGAAGGAGATTGTCACATTCAAGATAAGAAGGTTGAGTGACGTAAGAAGCACGTTGACGATGACAGTCGCCGAAGGCATCTAAGACGATGGGTCTAAAAAATACTGTGAATCCCCCCTTTTTTACCTGAAGTCAACTAGTAAGCTTCATTCATTTAGGGTTTGAATGAAAGGCGTAAAAATAATGCCTTCTCCATAGCTATCCACCATTCAGCAGCTGACAGGGATTTCTCCTTAGCTTTGAGGAGCTGGAGGACGTAGCCCCATGAGTGTATTGATGGACCCAAAAATTGAATGAGTTATAGATCGGCTGAGCCATGTTAATGGGGTGGCGCCACCAATCTTGAATATGAAGACATTTCGTACGGAACATCGCCAAAAGATAGAATCCAACGGCCGTAAGTGGCGGCTTACGTTAATGGGAGATAACTATTCATAGAGTCTCCTTTTGAGCTCCGCCACCAGCTCGATTGGGGGAAGAGATGCAGTCAACCCGGCCGGCCTCAATCCTGACAGTCTCACACGCTCATCGTACGGGATCTTTAAATCAAGAGAAAAGCCGTGGCGGCTCAACTCATCCGATATGAACTTTTCCTGCTCCTGATTTGAGATCTTATTTGCAATGAATAAATGCTTCTTCACACCAAGCTCCTCTACTAGACTCCGTATTCGAAGCGATGTCTCTACAGATTGTATTGAGGGCTCCAGAATGTTCAGAACCACATCCACATATTCGATCGTCCCACGACCCAAATGTTCCAGACCAGCCTCCATATCAACTATGACAGTGGCTTCTACTCTTCTGAAGACATGGCGGAGTAAGGCTCGAAGTAGAGCGTTTGCTGGACACATACACCCTTTGGCAGCGCCTGTAACGGTTCCTAATATGAGAAGTTTAATGCCCTCTGGAGTCTCAACCGCATATCCCTCAACAATATCAGCTACGTAAGGATTCAGGTTGAATACAGGATAATTTTCGTCTAGGCCACCTACCTTCGTCCTCTCCTTTATGAGGGCTTTATTCTCACATAGGGGGATCACCTTCTTGAAGACCTCAGGTTTAACTCCAAGTTCCAAATATAGATTCATCGAAGGGTCTGCATCTATCGCAATAACTTCATATCCACCCTCCCTGATCAATCTTGACAATGCTCCTGCTATGAATGTCTTGCCAACCCCGCCCTTTCCAACAACGGCAACTTTCAACTACATATCCTCAAGTGCTATTGAGCTGCTTGCGTTACGATAAATTCTGCTCAGCTACCCAATAGAGTAGACATCGCAATTCCTGGTTACAGGTTTGCCCTCTCTATGATCTTGGGTACCACCCACTCAAACCCTATCGTCATTATGTGTATTCCTCTGACGCCAGGCATGCTCTTCAAATTCTTTACGAGCTCACCGAATATTTCTATATTCTCGTTGAGGAAAGCTTCTTTTCCACCCTTCTCCCTGGCTGATTTTAGACGAGACTGCAGCTCTTCAGGAACGACTATTCCTGGAACATTCTTCACCATCCATTCCATCATACTCATAGATTTGAACGGCGCTATCCCAATAATTACTGGGACGTTAAATTTCGATGTCTCTTCAAGGAATCTCTTAGCGAGCTCGAGGTCGTAGACTGCTTGGGTCTGAATGAAATCTGCTCCCAAACCTACCTTTCTCTCTATTTTCATAATTTCAGGTTCCAACGGATCTGCGTTTGGGTTTCCAGCGACCCCGATATTGAATCTGGGGGGGTGGTTTATCTTGTTTCCTTTGAGGTCTGTCCCATCGTCAACCATCTTGCTTAAGAGTTCGACAAGATTCGTTGAGTCTATGTCGTAGACCGGTTTGGCTCTTGGGTCATCGCCGACTGTCGTGTGGTCTCCACTGAGGGCTAGAACATTCTTTATGCCCAAAGCTCCTGCTGCGAGGAGATCGGCGGTTATGGCCAGCCTATTTCTGTCCCTGACCGTCACCTGATACACTGCTTCTAAACCAACTTCCTTCTGTATGAAATATGACGGTATGAGAGCGTTCATGTAGGCGAAGGCTGTTGGATTGTCGGTGATGTTCACGGCAGCTACATATCCCTTCAAAAGTTTGGCTGTTGCAAGGACTTCCTCTAGACTCGTGGTTTTTACAGGCTCTATCTCGCCTGTATATACGAATCTACCCGCCCTTATCGCCTTCAAAAGATCGCTATATGCTTCCCTACTCATCTGAACACTACTTCCCTTGCAGAGGTCATTTGTGAATAGTCTTTTGGAGGCCTGTATTTTCTGTAAAGGTCAAGTCTACCTTCATCTCTCAACCTGTTATATATCAGGATCCAAGCGCAGTCATTCTTCCAGCCACCGACCTCACATTTGCCTTTCGCCTGTCCTCCACAGGGCCCGTTGAGTAGACTCTTACCACACCTTGCTATTGGACATATTCCACCGGTCTCGTATAGTACACAGTCTCCACAAGCCCTACACCGCTCATGATATCTTCCTATCCTCTCAATAGTACCTATGAACTGTGTGTTGCATGCCGGTATCGTGATCTTACCTGAAAGTTCGGCGACGGTCTGCGTGGCGGTTCCACAAGCCAAGACTAGAATGGCATCAGCTCCTTCAACATTCACAATGTTTCTCTTCAGGTCGAGTCTTGTCAGTCGTTGGTCGCATACAGACTCGACGACAATATACCCCGTAATCTTCTTGCCATAATTCTCGAGTTTCGACTTGAAAGCTTTGACTTCATCTTCTCCACCTGTCTTACACTCTGTGGCGCATGTCCCGCAGCCTACAAGAAAAAGTTTTTCAAACCCCCCAACCATTCGGAGGATCTCATCATCAGGTTTTTGAGTAGTTATGATCAATATTCAACCATCCTGAGAGATATTTGTGCTAAGATTAATTGACCTTCTTAAAAGCCTTCTCACCGATCAAAGTTATAGGGTACATGCTCTATCTAATCATATTCTATAGGTGTCGAGGTGCCAAATGAATGGCTCGTAGAATAGTTATCATAGGAGCTGGGGCTGCAGGTGTTAGCGCCGCCGCTTCGGCGAGAAGAGTCGATAGGGAAGCTGAAATCACCTTGGTGACTGAAGAACCTTACCCTGCATACTCAAGGTGTGGCCTCCCATTCGTATTAGGTAGGGAGATACCTAGCTTCAAGGATCTGATACTTTACCCTCAAGATTTCTATCGAATGATGAAGCTGAATCTCCTTCTGGAGACTAGGGCGATAGAGCTAAAACCTTCGAGTAGAATTGTTAAGGTTAAGGGGAAAGATGGTGGCGTCAAGACTTTAGGTTATGACAGTTTGATTGTTGCAACTGGTGCGAGGGCTTCCAAACCTCCGATTAAGGGCGTCGATAAATCAGGTGTCCATCTTCTCAGAACCATAAGTGACTGTGAGGATATAGAAAGGCAGATTGAAAGGTCTAGGTCCGCTGTTGTGATAGGTGCAGGCTTGGTTGGACTCGAAGTCGCCTCAGCCCTCAAAGAGAGGAACCTTAGGGTAACTGTTGTCGAGTTGCTTGAGCATGTTCTTCCAATGATGTTGGATCAAGACATGGCGAAGATAGTTCATGAACACTTGACAAGATATGGGATTGATGTTATCGTAGGTAGGGGGGTTTGAAAA
>JAGTQO010000064.1 GCA_018396565.1 Candidatus Bathyarchaeota archaeon | reverse complement strand
CGAGCCACATACCTATGTGCAAGCTCATGTCCTATGAATCCTAATCCCAAAGTTCCGAGAGATATGAGGAGTGTTGTGATGAATAGTTGGGGTGCGGTGAGGCTGTTGACTGAGAAGCAGAATCCTAGGACAAGCCAGGCCAAAAGCAACTGTTTCAATTCTGAAGTTAAGACCGGTCTGACGTGTCTTGCCGGCTCCTCAAGTCTACCCTCGAAAATCTTCCTTACATGGTCCGGGGGCCTTGCGAATATTATGTTCGGGCATTCATGAGCCTCCGGCAATCTATGGCCGACGCAGTAGGGTCTCCTGCAATAGCTGCAGATGAAGGGGAAATCCGCCTCAACACCGCAGAATTCACATCTAGCCATTTATCATACCGCCATCAAACAATCTACGTCTTGAGCCCTCCACACTCATAAATCTTCAGACATGTAAAGGCGGAGATAAACGAGTAACGTAATCCGACCTACCTTCATTAAAGTTAATTTTATGGGTGTTTCTGTCGGCTATCTGCTGGTTTGGCCACTATTCGATTACGAGAATGCATACTAATAAAAAGTGGAGGTTTACAGCTTCTTCTTGCATAGGTACCAGTCTTTGCATTCGTAGCCTTCCCTGAGCCTCTTCTCGGCTCCTTCCTGGGTTATCGGTGGAGGAACTATTACGGGGTCTCCAGGCTTCCAGTTTGCTGGTGTGGCCACATTGTGTTTGTCAACTGTCTGCAGAGAGTCTATAACCCTCAGGATCTCGCTCATGTTTCTCCCTGTCGACATTGGGTAATAGATTATGGCCCTTATCTTTCCTTCTGGGTCTATGAAGAAGACCGATCTTACTGAGGCCGTTGAGCTCTCCTCTGGATGTATCATTCCATACATTCTTGAAACCTTCATGTCTAGGTCAGCTATTATCGGGAACGGTATCTTGACCTTCATCTTCTCCTCTATGTTTCTAACCCATGCTATATGGGAGTATATGCTGTCTATGCTCAGCCCTATGAGCTCAACATCTCTCTTCTTCAACTCTCCATATATCTCTGCGAAGGCAATGAATTCTGTTGTGCATACTGGTGTGAAGTCTGCGGGGTGAGAGAACAGAATCACCCACCTTCCCCTGAAGTCTGAGAGTCTGATGTCGCCACGGTTGCTTTTAGCCTCGAAGTCTGGCGCTTCCTGGCCTATCTGCGGTAAAGACCTGCCCCAACCCTCTGTGGGGACTCCCTCTTTCATCAACTACACCATCTAATCGATTATGCCTGTTTTCACTACTAAGGCTTTACGGTTAAACAATAGAAAAATATCGATTTTATACACTATTTTTTTCTTTTTCTACTTAGATTCAAGCCTATATTCAAATAATGCTACATTTTTGACATCAAACTCATAAATGACGATAAAACATCGAAAACTCGAAGCATGTTTCAACAGTCGAACATGATGTTCTAAACCTTAACTCTTTATTGTAGAGTCACAGTAATCTAGCCGATGGGAAATGTCAAAAGCAAGACTTGCTGCGGCGATAGCGGCTCTAATCATAGTTGTGGCAGCGTCATTAACAGTAGGCACAATCATTATACCCCTCCAGGAGAGGGAGAGGCTTGCAAGGCCAGAATCGTTCCCAGCGGCTGCTCCCCCTCCAATTACAACCCCAAGCCCAAAAACATTGGAGTATAAGGCACCTGAAGGCAGGATGGTCATCTATAACGGATACGTATCTATTGAGACCGATGATATTGAAGGAACCCTGGGCAAGGTGAGGTCTCTTGCTGAGGGGCGGGGTGGATATGTAGCCGGCTCATCGAGGTCAACCTCTGGAACAAGAATCGTCGCCCAGATAACGATCAGAATTCCACAAGAAGTATTCCATAGAACAATGGTTGAGATTGAAGGTTACGGTAAGGTTCTGGATGAGCATACAACCAGCGACGATGTAACGGAGCGTTATATAGACTTGAAGTCTAGACTCAAGAATCTTCAGGTTCAAGAGCAACGTTTAGTAGGGCTCTTTGAAAAAGCTGCAAAAGTCGATGAAGTACTCCAGATAGAGAGGGAGCTAGGTCGGGTTAGAGGGGAGATAGAGAGCCTCCAAGGCCAGATAAACTATTTGGAGAGGAGCGTAGCCATGTCTCTGATAACAGTGAACCTCATAACCCCGCCGCCACCATTCACACCCCCAGGAATGGACTGGGGCTCAACACTGGAGGCTGCTATGAGAGGCTTCTTCACAGTCCTGAGGGGTCTCATAATAATCGTAGTCTCCCTACTACCATTCATATTGATAGTTGGATTACCAGCATACTTTCTTTACAGGAGGAGGCGGTCGAGAAAGCCTGAGGGCCAGAAGCCACAGAACAAAACTGCTTGAACACAACCTCCAGACGAAAACATAGAATGCGCCAGGTTAAGATCATACCGTTGAGATATTAGGCCTGGTATGGAAGGAACAGATTATAAGTCTGCTTCCTCCCTTTATCTGAATCATGATATCTGAACTTGAAGTCCTTACAAGACTTTTCCTAGCATTTGTGCTTGGCGGATTGATTGGATTGGAGAGGGAGCTGGTCGATAAGCCTGCGGGTCTCAGAACCCACATCCTAGTCTCCCTGGGTTCAGCCCAATTCACAATTCTATCATTCCACGCCTTCCCAGGCAGTGACCCATCCCGAATAGCCTCATACATCGTTGCCGGAATAGGCTTCATCGGTGCTGGGGCAATTATTCAGACTAGGGAGAGGGTTGTCGGCGTAACAACTGCAGCCTCCCTATGGGTCACCGCCTCAATAGGAATGGCTATAGGCATAGGATTCTATTTCGCCGCCGTGATGGCTACAGCAATAACCCTTCTGACCTTGGGCCTGACCTTAATGTTGAGGAGGATCCGTTAAAAGTCGAGACGATGCTCAACCACAATTTTTAGTATTGATCTGGCTCCTTCCAAGTGGAGCATTACCCATTATAATTATTGTTTCGTCTACTGGACCACCAAATGATATGTATGGTTAACCTTTCTGAGTTCAATCCCCTCGCCGAATAGGGATGTTATGTTGCGTGTATTGAGTTGGGTCTCCTTATCCCCTGAGAATATTACCCTACCATGTTTCAGGCCTAGGATATGTGTGATCCCTGGAAATATCTCCTCAAGGTGATGTGTTACGAAGAGAACCGTGATGTCTCTCTCCCTCCTTACCAGTCGCTGAACCGACTCCAAATAATCTTTTCTGGCGACTGGGTCGAGTCCAGCGCAGACCTCGTCCAGAATCAGGATCCGGGGCTTCTTCATTATGGCTCGAGCTACCAGAACCTTCCTCTTCTCACCTGCCGATAGGGTTCTGAAAACCTGACCCTCACGCCCTTGCAAACCCATAAGTTTCAGAAGCCTCTTTGCCCTCCTGATAATTTGCGGCGTCGGCTTATCGAATAGTCTGAGGGTTGAGAAGTAGCCTGTAAACAAAACATCTATTACAGGCTGATCCTGGGGTAACTCTTCCTCCAGGGCTGAGCTCACCCAACTTATCTTATCCCTCAGCCTCTGCAGGGCTATCTTCCCAAACTCCTTACCCAAAACCTCAACCTTACCCCTTGAAGGCCAAAGGTATGTTGCAACTATCTTTAAGAGCAGGGTCTTTCCAGCCCCGTTCTGGCCTATGATAGCCCACTGCTCCCCAGGATAGACCTCCCAATCGATACTGTCTAGGAGACGCATCCCTTCACGTTCAAGTGAAACATTGCGCAAAGCGATTATTGGCTTCCCCTTACTTCTCGCTGACGGAGACATGGACCCCACCTGAGTACAGCCATTCTTGTGGAGGCTCAGCTACATACAGCTTCGCCGATAGATCTCTGAACATATTCTTAAACTTCATTCTTTAAGATTGGTGAGCCTATTTAGAAAATGTCTTGTCCACCCACTCTTTTATCTGGTCTCGAACATTCCTGAATCCTTCTAAAATCTCATCTTCACTACCCCTGAACGTAGTTGGGTCTTGGAAGCTTTTATGCAGCCTCTTCCCTCCCATCGGAAAGTATGGGCACCTCTCCTTGGCTTGGTCGCAGACTGTGACTACAAAGTCGAATTTAGTACCGAGAAATTCACTTACGCTCTTAGATCTCTGTTTCGATATGTCTATTCCGATCTCAGCCATCACCCTTATAGCGTAAGGGTTGAGGCCTGTCGGCTCTGTCCCTGCACTGTAAACCTCATAGAAGTCTCCATATAGGCTCCTCATGAGGCCCTCAGCCATCTGTGAACGTGCAGAGTTATGGGTACATATGAATAAAACCTTCTCCTTAACCATAATTCTCATCCACATACTCGCCGTCCATGCTTGCGGGCAGTATATTTTCTTTTTGAGCTTCTTAACATTTCATTTGTAAATTGTATTGGGTTCAGCTACATCCTTAAGAGGGGGCCTTTTTCTACTTCAGATATAGAAGATCATATGCATCTGCTGTTAATTTGATGGTGGGGTTGGCTTTGAACACTCTAGGTGTAGTAATGGCTTTCAGAGGTTGGCCGGACGCTAGGAGAGTAGCCACCTATTCTGCTGAATATTTGGTGGAGACCCTGGATGCTGTGAAGGTTGGTGAAGTGGACTCCACAATTTTCTATGACTTCGCCGTTCAGAGGCCTATCGTAAATATTGAGAGGGGGCTACTCAAAGATTATAGGCCTCCAGTGAATGAGTTGTACAGAGCCACCTCCTCAGGTATGGAACTATTAATATTTATTGGTGTAGAGCCACATATGAATTGGTCTGCTTATTCTCAATCTATATTCAAGATGTTTGAGGGTGAAAAAGTTGGAAGGGTATGTCTGCTCGGAGGCTTGATCGATAGGGTTCCCCATACCGTCGAGCCTTTGGTGTCGGGTCTCGCAACCACACCAGATTTGGTTGAGGAGTTGAGGAGTCACGGTGTGGAGCCTACAGACTATCTTGGCCCGAGCAGCATCCACAGCCTGATATTGGATGAATGTAGAAGGATGGGGTTGCCTGCTATGAGTGTCTGGGGCCACTCACCTGAATATGTGATGGATGTAGATGCGGCGACCGCACACCAGTTACTGTGTAAAGTCAGTTCTTTGATGAATATAGATGTTGACTTGACACGTCTAAGGAGGGAGGGAGATGAATTGAGGAGGAGGTTGGATGATCTGATGGTTAGGAATGAAGATTTTTCGCAGCTTGTGAGTAAACTCGAGCTCGAATACAAGAGTCTTAGGAGGAAGCCAAACTACATCGCATAGCTTAAGGTTCAGTCTTCATTATCTCTCTTAGAACAGATGTTGCGAAGGCTCCTTTGGGTAGAGTGAAAGAAACAACAAGATTTGAACCTTCAATATTAACCTGGAGATCAGGGAGTGAGAGGCGGCCCAGACGCCTCGTACCCTCAACCTTAACCTGATCAAACATATCCAATGTTACACCAGCTTCCCCAAGGATCTCAGATTCAAATTCTCCAGCAGGGCCTCTAGCCATCCACATCTTTGAACCGTATATTGGCGCTGTGAAACTGATCTCTTGCCTGTCATATCTTAACTGTTCACGCTCAGCATCCTCCACGATGAACATGCCTCCGGTGGAGTATTTCTTCGCTATATCCCCAGTAAGTACTTTGTAGAATAGTCCTGACTCAAGCCTCCTGGTGAGGTAGAGGTTGCATAGGTAGCTCTGGTAGCTTGATATGAGGAACCTTCTCAACCACTTGTCCTTCACTCTGAGCCTGCCCTTAACTATATTCATTCCTTTGATTATGTTGTCACCTTGAAATCCGAACCTTTGGGGGCCGAAGAAGTTTGGTACACCATACATCATCAACTTTTCAGCTATGGCTTTGGCTCTACACTCAGCCTCCCCTGCTGTCACTTTCAGGTCTGTGATGATCACTCTGAACCTGTTTCCTAAAAGGTGGCCGGGCCTGAGCTTATTCCTATGTAGCCTGGCCCAGTTCACAGTAACGGGCATGCTCCTTCTAACGTGTTCGATAACCTCTTCGATAATTTTCTCGTCACCACTCTCCAAGGGTATGCTGAACGTCTGGGTTGCGCATGCATGCTTATCCTTTAACCCTGCGTAGCCTATGTCGCTTGGATTCAGATTGAAGAGCTCGGCGAGTCTGTGTTGAACTTCAATGGTGGTTAAGCCTTTCTTGGTGAGGAGACTTAAAGTTCAACAATCCTTTCTTGGTGAGGTTCACATATAGGTGCCGGCCATCCCCAACAGGATTATACAGGGGTAACTCTTCGACGATGAAATATTCATCCTTCAACCTCAGGCGGCCGCCTACCCCAGGCATATCTGCGGTGATGTATGGCAGGTTGAGGTGGAGCATAGTCTCCATTCGACTCTGAAAGGATTGTTGAACTTTAAGTCTTCAGCCTTCTCCTCCAGTAAAGACATGACTTAAAAGTTTAGGGTTATATGTTGAAGTCGATCTTCCAAATGATGATTGGGTTGGGGCGAATCATCTGTTAACTTCAGGTATCTATCCCTTATAGGTGCTTTATTCTCTCAGCGAACTCCTTGCCGAAATCGAAGCATCTCTTGAGTTCTTCTCTGTCTGGAACCCAGTTGATTGAAAGTCCAGGTTGGACTATGTCGAATCCTGCTTTCTTGAGCGTCTCCTCCATTGTCTTCACTGCTCCGCCACCCCAACCGTATGAGCCGAATGCGGCGGCTACCTTTCCTTTCGGCTTTAAACCTTTCAGATCCTCCAGGATAGGTGCGACTGTCGGTATTATGTCATTGTTGATCGTTGAGGATCCTAGGAGTAAGCCTTTAGAGTTTAGGAGGTCCGCCATAATGTCACTTCTGTCCGAGTATGGTATCCTATACATTCTGACGTCGACATTTACACTCGTCACTCCCTCAACTATTGATCTCGCCATCTTCTCTGTGCTGCCCCACATCGTATCGTATACGACAAGTATCCTGTCCTCAGATTCACCTTTAGCCCATCGTAGGTAGGCCTCTACGATTTTCGTTGGGTTCCTCCTCCAGATGACCCCGTGGCTCGGCGCTATCATATTTATCTTGAGTCTCAAATTTTGAATCTCCTCAATCTTCTTTATTACTAGGGGGCTTAGAGGCCAAAGTATGTTGGCATAATACTTTGCAGCCTCAGCCATCAATATGTTCTCATCCACCTCATCATCAAATCTTTCAGAGGTCGCCAGGTGCTGGCCGAAGGCGTCGTTCGGCAATAGCAGAGCATCCTTCTCTATGTAGGTGAACATTGTGTCTGGCCAATGGAGCATCGGAGCCTCTATGAATCTAAGGCTCCTCCCACCCAAGTCTATCTCATCCCCTGTCTTGACCACTTGGAAGTCCCATTCTCCGAAGTAGTGTTTCATCAACCCCTGTCTACATCTGGCTGTTCCAACAACCTTGGCTTTCGGTGCATGTTTGAGAACCTCACCGATGGCGCCTGAATGGTCCACCTCAACATGGTTTGCAATAATGTAATCGATCTCTTCAGGGGAGACTACCTCACTTATTCTATCGATCATCTCTCCAGCATAGGGAGTGTAGACCGTGTCGACGAGGACTGTCTTATCGTCGACTATGAGGTAGGCGTTGTAGGTGGTGCCTCGATGCGTAGTATAGGTGAACCCATGGAAGTTCCTCACATTCCAATCTACGGCACCAACCCAGTATACACCATCCAAAACCTTCACAGTAGGCATGAACTATTCACACCCATCATTTTCTCATGGACATCGTTTATAAAGGATCCGCAATCTATACCCTCACTATTCAAAAATGTTATGTCGAGTTTATTCTATGTTGCGGAGAATCACCTCCAAAGGATCCTCCATCCCACCTACAAGTTTTTCGGCCTTACGCTTGCATTCAATCCTATATTCCTCATCCGTAAGCCATTCTAGGGCCTGTTCTACTATGGACCCGGGATCGGTTGACCTCTTCAGCAAACCCATCCCCTGAAGATATGACTCAACCCTAGTTGGTCCCGCTGGGAAGTAGGATATTGCCGGGACGCCTATCATGGAAGCCTCAGCAGTCATCGTTCCACCTCCACCTATAAATACTGACGTTGACGCCAGAAGGGTGGGCCCGTATATCATCTTCTTTGGAACAACTATTCTCTTACCATATTTTCTAAGTCTGGCCAAGTGCTTTCCGTATCGTGGCAGGGCTACTATGGTTGCTCCACAAGTCTGCTTTAACAGTCTATCCAGAACACGGTATGGTAGACTCCTCCAGTCACCATCCATATTCATCAGGTATGCTGCGAAAGACTCTTCGAGTCTCAATGTAATTATTCTAGAGTCTGGGTCTATGCCATGTCTGCGTAGATAATTCGGGTCAGGCTTAACATCTTTAATCCAGACGTAAGGGTCGAGGGCATTGTAATGGGTTATCTTTGAGGAGTGTATACCGTAGCGTACCCATTCTTCCTTAGGAATTATGCTTGGAGTGAATAGTCTGCTTGATAGGGGTATGGTAAGCCTTGAGACTGCTTCGGCGTGTGGTGAATCGCTGATGCAGTAGTAAGGTATGGAGAGGCCGAATGCGGCTCTCGCAGCCTCAACCGA
>JAGTQO010000063.1:8380-8844 GCA_018396565.1 Candidatus Bathyarchaeota archaeon | reverse complement strand
ATAGAATTGCTTGTTGAGAAACTGAATAGAAAATATAGGATCGCTGTCTTCAACGGCGACTTGACGACTACAATAGACTCAGATAGGGTAGCAAGGCATGGAGCCGAAGTTATTCAGATAAACACTGGAAAAGAATGTCACCTCGACGCGAATCTAGTATCTAAGGCCCTGAACTTTGTAAATCTCGAACAGTTGGACCTTATATTTATAGAGAATGTTGGAAACCTGATCTGCCCCGGAGAATTCAAGATTGGAGCCGACAAGAGGCTTGTAGTTATCAGTGTGACTGAGGGGCCCTACATGATACTTAAGCATCCATTCATATTCATGGAGGCAGATGTAGTAGTTATAAATAAACTGGACTTGGCTGAGTCGATGGGTGTTAAGTATGAGAAGTTGCGTGGCGACGCAGTATCAGTAAACCCTAAGGTGAAGGTTGTAGGAACAATTTGCCGAACCGGTAT
>JAGTQO010000063.1:0-8053 GCA_018396565.1 Candidatus Bathyarchaeota archaeon | reverse complement strand
TCACATCGTATACCCGACGCTTGAATGCCCCGAATGTGGTGGAGAAGTTGAAGTGGTGTCTGGAAGAAATTGTTATATCAAGTTCATCAAACTAAAACAATAGGATGGTCAACAGTAGTTTTCACGGAGTTGAATTTGCAATTTCATGATTTTAAAGAATGAGGACAGAGCCGATGTTTCGATTCAGGGATGAGTCAACAGCTTCAAAAATACTGGAAAGATTGAGGTCGATGGGACTTAACCTTACATTGATGCATGTTTGCGGTACACACCAAGATACTATTGTCAGGTATGGGCTTGACCTTCTGCTTGAGGGATGTGGCATTGAGGTTAGGCAGGGCCCCGGCTGTCCTGTATGCGTAACAACAATGGCTGAAGCGGAGGAGGCGGTGGTCCTCGCCAGAAGCGGAAAGACCGTTACTACCTTTGGAGATATGCTGAGGGTTCCCGGAGTGTCTGGCTCACTTGCAGACGCTCGAGCTGAGGGAGCGGACGTGAGAGTAGTCTACAGCATCACCGATGCTGTTAGGATCGCTGAAAAGACAGGTAGGGAAGTGGTATTTGTAGCTATAGGTTTTGAAACTACGGCGCCAAGTACCGCGGTCACTGCCCTCAAGGGCATGCCAGAGAATTTCTCCATACTATGTTTCCATAGATATTTACCCCCAGCCTTGGATATGCTTCTCAGCATGGGTGAGCTAAAAATTCAAGGTATCATTGAGCCAGGGCATGTCAGCACAATAATAGGCGTAAGGCCCTATGAGGCGATCTCAAGAAAATACAAGATTCCACAAGTAATCGCAGGGTTTGAACCTCTGGATATCTTGATGGCTGTGTACATGATCGCCAGGCAGGTGAAGAACTCTGAATCGATCGTTGAGAATGAATATAATAGGACAGTAAGATATGCAGGTAATTTGAAGGCTCTTAAGCTCATACATCAAGTCTTTGAGCCTGTGGATTCAATGTGGCGTGGTTTTCCCAGAATAAGATGCTCCAAGATGAGGCTCAGAGAACCATTCAGCGTTTTCGATTCTGAAGTTAGATACGCAGAAGAGTTGAAAGAAATTATTGATGCTGATTTCAGTGAGCCGGAGGGATGTAGCTGCAATAAGGTCCTCAGAGGCCTGATGGAGCCTCGGGAGTGTCCATTGTTCGGAGGAGTTTGCACCCCTCAGAGTCCGATAGGGCCGTGCATGGTCTCGATGGAAGGTGCATGCAACATAGAGTATCGGTACCGAAGGATAGCCAAAATATCTTGAATATATTACGTGGTAATCAAAAATCAATTTCTTGCCGGTGGCAGATTATCTATCCTAAATGTACTATCCTTATAGGCCTGACCACTATTATTATAGGCGTAGATCATTTCATATTCAGTCATGCACCTTACCACCTGATCTAAAATGTATATTGAACCATTTTAAGCGTTCTTCTACTAATTATTCAAAGCCTAATTTCTATTTGACGATTTGCGAGCAAATCTGATGTCGATACTTACACCTTAGCCATATCAGCGATGATGCTCTTGACTTTTATATTGGCGCGGCTTGAACTTGCAAGGGGCGCCTTCTTTATGATCCCCCTCCTGATAATCTCTGTCTCAGCAGAATTTTCCAGGCTGAGTGCCAAGCATATATTCGTAGACTGCTTATTACTTCTATGCTCGCAGTACTTTGAGACTTGCATATTCTTCTCGCAGACAGAATCACTATCGAGGATTCTAGGCTATCCGGTTGCCGGATATACGGATTCATTTCAGGAACGTTATTTCTTAGATGAAAACATGTGGTGAACGCTGCGGATAGCCTCATGCATATCTTTCTGATCCACAATCTCTTTATGGAGGACTGAGAACTCCGATATTTAGAAGTCTTTTCATGATGAGACATATGGAAGTATATTCGGTATGAAGGTTGATAAAAGAGGTTTAGCAGTTCTAGCTCTAACCACTATTATACTTTCTTCGTCTCTCATAATGTACACGCCAAACTTTGAGAAAATCAACATCGTTGAGGAGTTCACGAATACCTTGGAGAGCTCAAGTGCCTTCCAAGGACCCGAGGAGCTGGATGAGTCTAAATTATCCACCGTAAGACTGAAAGTTATACTCACCGACATGGGCTATCCTAGGCTGAGTAATTGGGGATGCTTACCACCTAAACCTGTACCGAACGCAATAATCTCACTCTCAGGAAGATCAGCATTCACTGATTGGATGGGTGAAGCAATAGTTAGGGCACCGCAAGGGAATTGTACATTGGCCATAAGTAGAGATAGGATAGGGTGGTGGAGGACAGAGGTCACGATTGAGAAAGATATGGAAGAGTTTGAGGTGAATTTCATTCTTTACCGAATTGCACCCCTAAACATAACTTCTGATGTAAAACCTTCCACGGGTCTTAACCCTGTCACGTTACTTTTTCAAATACCTGACGGGGGGTCTTACTACATAGGTATGGCAGTAATCACGTATTACACACCTTCCGGAGAACCTGAGGTTTATCGTGAAGACTTTTCAGAGGCGTTACCTCTAAAGAGTGTACGCAACCTTTGGGGTGGCATGTCATCTGCAGATCACCCATTCAGGAGTATGGTACTGATAGATTATGATCATAAGGGACTCGGAGGAGAAACCATCAAGGTGAAAATTGATGTTAAAGGTGAACCTGTGTATGTAATTCCATGGATGAGTTATCTTCCAGTTGAAAGTGTGGTCTTGGAGAGAAGAAGTTGAACTGGATAAAATTCTCTAGCGAAACTGTACTCTGGCTCACCCTAGACATCATTCTTCTAACAATTTTAATCATTCTTATATTCAAGCTTTATAGGCGCCTAAAGTCTGCCCGCAGGATTTTGGAGAGGCCTATTCCACACCTTAAGTTATGCTCTGTCTTCGAAGATAAACTCAGGCTTTACGGCTCTAAACGCGCCTTGACCGAAACTTTTCCACTCCTCCTAGAAGCCTTAGCTTCAATGGTTGACATCAACATATCCAAAAGTTTAACTTCGAAAGAGATTCTGTCAAAACTCCGTGGCTGTATGGAGAAAAACAATGTTTTATTACTCGAGAAGATGTATTCGTTATATGAGCCAGTACGATTCTGGAATCATCAATTGACAGGATATGATCTAGAAGTATTCAGGAATGGTTTAATCGCTCTAGAGAGGTCTATTTTGAGATCAGGAGCTCAAAACACATGAGTTCTATAATACTCGCAATAGCCTTATCCATACTTGTTCTCTCAGCTATTCTCATTCCTACATATCCATCTAAACCAAGAAGATTGCGTATGGTTGCCAAAAATCATAGTAAGGATCCTGTAAAGACCGCGCTTAGAGAGTTTGAATTTAGGAAAGTTGGGGAATTATGGAGCAGACAGCCGTCAGAGAAATAGCTGAGAAAATGAGTGAGGCGATTCACGAGTTCATAGTGGGAATGGACGATGCAATTCACTCACTTATTATAGCCCTGCTTACCGAAGGTCATGTCTTACTAGAAGGTCCACCTGGCATCGCCAAAACTTATCTAACTAAGGCTTTCGCACACTCACTGGGTTTAGGTTTCAGGAGGATCCAATTCACATCAGATCTTATGCCAAGCGACATAACTGGCACTACAATATATAATAGGGTGACTGGGAATCTGGAGTTTAGAAGAGGCCCAGTTTTCGCAAACATAGTACTGGCTGATGAAATAAACAGGTCCTCACCCCGTGTTCAGTCAGCGCTTCTAGAGGCTATGCAGGAGAGACAGGTGACTGTTGAGGGGACAAGCCATCAACTTCCAAGACCGTTCATGCTCATTGCTACGCAGAATCCCATAGAGCTTGAGGGAACCTATCCCCTACCTGAGGCTGAGCTCGACAGGTTTCTGGTGAGAGTTATTCTCGACTATCCCAAGTCCGAAACTGAGATAAAGATATTAGAGAAAAAGATCTCATACGGTGAGGAGCTGAATGTAAGCCAAGTTGCGTCCCCAGCAGATGTTGCTGAGGCAATGGAGGCTACACGCAGGGTATACGCCGATGACTCTATTCTAAATTATATTGTAAACCTGGCTGGAGCGACGAGACGCCATGAACGAGTAGCTCTCGGGGTCAGCCCACGAGGTGAAGTATCTCTCCTATACGCATCAAAGGCTGAGGCAGCTACTGAAGGTTACCAATACGTTATCCCAGACCATGTCAAGGCTGTCTTGTTTCCAGTCTTTAATCACAGGATTATCCTCAGAGGGGGAAGGCTCAATCCTCTTGAAGCTAGGGGTGAGGTAAAGATAGTGTTGAAAGAAGTTTTAGAATCGGTGGATGCCCCGAGATGAGACTCTCAAGGCCCTATGCTCGCATCTACCAGTGCTCAACCTTCTTACTGGTCTACTCAATTGTGATGGCCAGCCATCCAATGATCACACTAACGACACTTTTTTTCATAATATATATTACTTCATATACGATTCTAGCGTCACGAGACCTCCATGACGTATCTCCAGAATGGTTTTCCCCACACATTACTGTCACTCCTAGTCTCGCTGTGGTGGGTGGAAAGGCCGTGGTGAAGTTAATTTTGAAACTGGAGGAAAGACATAAGATCCCAATCGATATAACTGTCAGAATTGACGGTTTAGAATTAGCTGGGGGATCCAACACTTCGAGCATGCTCACTGGAGTACATAATAATGTGGTCTTAGTTTTTGAAGTCACGTCTAGAGTGGCTGGTATTTACAGGTTAGGTCCAGTTATGATTGGTGCGAAGGATAGAATGGGCGTCCTGGTGAAGGAAATGTACCTACCGACCAACACATACGTCGTATTCTTGGAAGAGCCACGCCGAATTCCTCCAACTACCACGGGATACGTATCCGCCGGTTTCTCTGATCCAGGACTATCTAGACACCCCTATACAGGATTAGAGGATGATTACCGCATGAGCCTGCCAAGTGCCTTTACACCTACTGCTAAGTTGATCGACTGGAAGAGGTTGGCAAAGACAGGGGGTGATGAGATCTATGTGAAGGAGCTTGACAGGAGAAGGAGTGCAAATATGATATATGGTCTCGGAAGTGGGTTCGATATTTATATTCCAGGCAGAGGATCTCTCCATGGGCTGGTAATCAATCTAATTTTACAGTCGATTCTTGAGCAGATTAAGGAAGGATCTCAGACATGGTTGTTTCAGCAAACATCAGACGCTAAATTCTTTTTTGCACGTGTGACCTACGATGAGGCGGGACTTAGGTTTGAAGGGGCTGAAACTTTACCGAAATATGGAAGGATATTCTATCTGAGTAGGATGGTGGTTGATGATGAAATTGATGACGTGTCTGAGTTGATGTCTAAAGTGAGAGGTGACGCAATAATTTTGTTATTGAATATCTCTACTGAGGTTGGAAGGATCCTACCGTACCATGTAACGGAGAGGGTAAGTGGCGAGGAGGAGAGGAGACTCGTAGACTTATCTGCGAGGTTAAATGTAAGGTGTTGCCTGGCTGCGTTAGACTCTTTACCTGAGGCTTTACGTAGAGCCATTTCAAGTGGACACAATGTCCTTCAATAAAGAAATCAATTGGAATACAGTAGCTCTAATGCTGATAGTTAGCCCAGCCACCTTCGCAACTCTCCGGGCCTCGCTCTCTCTAAAGGGCATAGATACCTTCTTCATCATAGGAATAGTCTCCCTTCTTGCACTTCTATTGGCTGACCGTCATACGGAGGTTATGATATTATTTTTTATCCCTGCTTTATCATCATTCACAGCGTTCGCTATGGGGTATTTCCCGCCTCTCCTGAGCTTAGCATCGGGTTATGTCTTCACCCTTCCCATATTCATTCTCTTAAGCACTTACCAAGAGACCTCACCTGAAACCTTCACCATCACATACCTCTTCTCACTCCTGATAGCGGTCGACCTTCTATGTGCTTCAAAGGCAGGCTCCTTTACCCCTACATCCCTCTTCTATCCTAGTCTACTCCTCGGTGTAGGTAACTTCCAACAATCTAGCATTAGCATGGAGTTTGAATATCAGATCTTCAGCGGACTTATAGCCATCTCGCTTTTAACAACCCTCTGGAGATCCCTGAGCAGGACCAGCTATAAGGGGGCTAGTATCCTATTTGACAGTCATGTCTTATTGGCTGGACTCATAGCCTCAGCGGCCGCCATAATCCTGACATTGACCTCGAAAATCTTTCCTGAACTCGAGAATTTGTTGCCTCTTCTATTCGCCCTAGGTTCGATCTCCATTGTGGCAATATTATTCAGGTTGCTGTTTGAATGAGGCGGAACATTATCCTGTTTATCCCCTTAATTATGATTACGATGTTCCCCCTACATTCAGCTACAGCTGATAGCCGAGTCCCCATCATGGTAGGGTATAGCAAAAACTATCTCTTACCTTTCCTTGATGGAGGGACGCTTGTGTTTGAATGGAATGAAACGTTGTGGGCTATGTCTCCTAACAGGACAGTACTTCTGACCCTTACAGAACCCAGCGGTTTGAGTGAAGCCACATTGCTCTTAGAGGGGAATCCAACTATTATTAAACGGTTCGGAATGAACGACTCTGAAGGACTGTGGACACTACAAGTTCAAGATGTTGGCAATATGACGGTGAGGTTGGCCAATGGAATTGAAACGAGGACATATATTAACTATAGCCTAGGACAGTGGATGGAGGCCACCATACATGGATCAAGAAGTGTGGTTTTCTTGGATGGTGAGCCGGGAACGATGATTCTTCTTGCAGCAGGGAATAACCAATCTATAGATCTTGCCGTTGACGAAATCTTACAGCTTGGGTACGTTGCAGTAGAATTTCTCTACCTCGACCTAGTAAGGTTCACCGGCACCTCAGGTGGGTCTACGTATGAGGTGTTACTGGAACCTATAGCTTCGAGGGTTGATGGGGAATTGCTAGGCCAAAGAGGGAGATATATCTTGACATTGAAATCTCCAAACTTGCATGAGATTGGCTCTGGTTGCGTAGTCCCTGTTAGAGAAGGACCTATAATAGTGAGGTTGAGATGGAGCAGCGGAGCTCAGACTGACTTTAAGGCTTACCTTCTCAAGGGTGCATTTATAAAATATGCAGGCAGTAACGTATCTAGGTCGCGCCGGATAGACATTAGAAGTTCTTTAACATCAATCTTTAAAATCATATATTTTGATAAGGGTGAGGTTAAAATTTCCGAGTTTAGGCCACATGTAGCGGCCGTAAGATTCACGGATATAAGAACCCCCTCATCTATCTCCAATATAACCGTAAAATCAGGAAACTTAGACACCACATCTGATGGAGAGACAAACTATATTCTCTTAACAAATTCAGAGGTCTTACTCGACACTGACTCCGCCCCTCTCAAATTGACCCTTCCATTGGATGTCTATGTGAACGGTTTCTATGTAAAGTCTCTCGAGATAGATGTTAGTAGTGGATGTGTGACTTGGGTAAGCCTTGAACTTCACAGGCTGACCATCAAAGTTTCAGGAAGTGAAGTGAATTCCTTTAAAGATTTGAAGTTAATGATTAATAATAGAACCTTACCTGTTGAAACTGGTGGTGCCTCCTATCTTCTGCCGAAGGGGACTTACCTGGTGTCGATATCGACAGAGGATATGGAGGGCTCACTATTGACGCAGCTTGATAAGGATATGGAGGTGAAGATACATCTCAGGCCACTTTTGAGGTTAGAATATTTGCTTAAAACTTTTGCATTCCTTCAAATAGTAGCCATAACAGTTCTCTTCGGCCTATATCTCATGTTAGTAGGCTCTAGCATATCCTCGGCACAGGATCGCCAACTGGTGGTAGAATGATTCTTCGTCCACCAACTGAGGTTTGAAGAACTACCTGTTCAAAATCGCTAGTTGCCTCACCTACTATTTCAGCATCTTTCCCTAAACTATTACTTCTTAAGACACCGAGCACCTCATCGGCCTTCTGTGGAATCGTTGCAATCACAAGCTTACCTTCATTCCCAACCTCCAAAGGGTCTATTCCCAACATCTCGCATGCAACTCTGACCCCATGCTTTATCGGAATAGCATTTTCATAAAC
>JAGTQO010000004.1 GCA_018396565.1 Candidatus Bathyarchaeota archaeon | reverse complement strand
GCAACCTGTAAAATGTTTGCTGGACCTCTACAACATCAAATTTCTCGTAATAATCATGCATGGATCCTGCAAATCCGCAGCACCCTACCTTCAAAGGAACCATTTAGTATATCCCATCAATGATGTGATGAACCATTATAAATTGGTTGGCCTCAGCCCAGCGCTCTCAAGCCGAAACATCATCACATGCAGGCTAGAGAAACCATATTAGGTTCAACCAGACATCTAGGAGGATTCATCAAGGTGTTTGAGGGTGGATTCAGTTCCAACAGTTGAGATAAAGAAACCATCATTTACTCTTGGAGTATGCTCGGTAGCCCACTTCGTTAATGACGGTCTGGACATGGCTCTACCTGTCATTCTGCCCCTGCTGGTCTCAAGGTATAACCTAACATTGTTCGAGGCTGGGATGATATTGACATGCTACTCGGCAACCTCGGTTTTCTCTCAGCCGCTCATAGGGTACTTATCAGATCTTACAGGCTACAAGAAGATTTACTTAGCATCAGGCCTTATCTTGATGGGGCTATCACTATTCTCGATACAATTCGCCAATTCACTGATCCTGATATTTCCATTGACATTCCTTGCAGGTTTAGGGTTCAGCATCTACCATCCGATATCTATGTCCGTGATCAACACGGTATATGTTGAGAGGAGGGGGTTCGGCTTGGGCATCCATGGTCTAGGGGGAAGCTTAGGCAGAGGGGTCTACCCAGCCATCTTGGGAGTTCTTCTGGCGACCTACGGCCTGAGCGGCTCACTATTACTGACTTCGGCTACAGGCCTGCTGGCAGGCGTCTTGGCCCTCAACCTGCCTTGCTGGGGTGGGGCTGGCGTCTCTAGGGGGTCGATTGTAACCTCAATAAACTTGATCATACTCGTAGGGTCGATATTTCTTTTCAGAACCGTATTTTATTCTGGGATAATAAGTTTCACACCGACATTCCTTGTTAGGGACTTGAAATTGGATTTGGCCTCTGCAGGAATCTCAACATCACTCATCTTGATATTCGGCGTTGTCAGCCAGCCTGTTGGTGGATACTTTTCAGATAAGTTCGGCCGCAGAAACGTTTTAGCGTTGAGCTGCCTGTTTATGGGGCTATTTCTCATTATATTCCTTGCGACACCGTACCCGATCTCCCTGGTTGCTCTATCAATCTCAGGTTTCTGGATGTTTCTCGGTTTCCCCCTACCATACGCCGTGATTGGAGATCATGTTCCGGAGGAGTCTCTCAGCACGTCCCTTGGTCTTATATCCGGATTCTCCGGCGTCGGCTCGATGATTGGACCCATGTTGGTTGGCAGATTAGGTGACCTGTTTGGTCTTGGGAATGGAATGTTAGCAGCCTCCTCTTTCGCCTTGGTCTCCGCGGCTCTCTCAATACTTCTACCAAGGCCGAGCCGACGATAAGCGGGGAAACAGTACCTGAAGAGTTTGAGAGAGATGCCAAAAGATGAAGATAGACATGCCTCTATCTTGGATTTGATTACTTTATCTCTTCCCTATCTCCATTTACTTATCTTTTGTCCTTTGATCATGTATAGGGTTGAACTTGCAAGGTCAACCGCATGGTCAGCGATCCTTTCAAGATGGCGGACAGTTAGAATATCGGTGATAAGCTGTTCAACATCCCTCGGAGGATTCTTAACACAATCTCTCAAATGTTTGAAGTAGAGCTGGTCAACAATCTTATCCTCTTCACTCACCTCCTCGGCGAGCCTTGCGTCTCTCGTTTTGTAAGCCTTTATGCTTGCCTTTATCATCTTCATTGTTCTCTCACCCATCTCTGAAACAACCTCCCTACCATGCTCTCCACGACCCCCTATGGTCTTATGGATTGTCGATATGTCATATGCATATCTGCCGAATCTTGATAGGTTGTATGAGATCTCCATGCATGCCCTGATAGTTCTGAGATCGTTCGCAACGGGCTGATATCTGGCTATCAATTCCACAGCCTTCTCTCCAACCTGATTGTTATAGTTAATGAGTGTATCGGACCATTGTCTAACCTGTAAGTCAATATCTGCGCCTTCAAGATATGCTTGGATGGAAGCTGAGACAGTCTTCTCAGCGATCTTAGCCATCTCATCTAACAGGTCTGAAAGCTCATTCAAACCCTTATCGAGTAACCTAGCCTCTTCCATACCACACCCCTTCAGCCGAATCTGCCTGTTATGAAGTCTTCAGTGAGCTTACTGCTCGGGTTCTCGAAGACCCTCCTAGTCTCCCCATATTCAACAAGCTCCCCTAAATAAAGGAATGCTGTGAAGTCCGATACTCTAGCAGCCTGTTGCATATTATGCGTGACAACAATTACGGTATAATCTTTCTTTAGTGAAACCATCAAAGACTCTATCTTTGCAGTGGCCGCAGGATCTAATGCTGAGCAGGGCTCATCGAGAAGGATTACTTCAGGCTGGACAGCCAATGCTCTGGCTATGCATAGACGTTGTTGCTGGCCACCTGAAAGGCTGAGGGCCGGCGCGTCGAGCCTATCTTTAACCTCATCCCAAAGGGCTGCTGCCCTCAGACTCCTCTCAACAATCTCATCCAGACTATTACCTCCAGCTATTCCATGAATTCTAGGCCCGAAAGCTATATTCTCATATATTGACTTCGGGAATGGGTTTGGCTTCTGGAAGACCATACCAACCCTCCTACGTAACTCGACAACATCCATCGAAGGGTCGTAGATGTCTCTGCCGTCGAGTAATACCTGACCCTTGACATGACATTCAGGGACAAGATCATTCAACCTGTTTATCGTCCTTATCAAAGTTGACTTTCCACATCCTGAGGGACCCATCACCGCAGTCACACAGTTTGACATGATGTTTATGTTCAAATTCTTGATAACCATGAGTTTGCCGAACCCTACTTGGAGGTTGCGAATCTCAATCTTATATTCACTACTCATCCTTGAGCCATCCTCCTCTGCCTGATCCTGATCAGGATTGCGACCATGTTCATACCGAGAACGAGCATGATTAGGGTGAGGACTGCTCCAAACTGTATGGGCCTAGTCTTAACAGGATCAACAGACTGGGTTGCCAAGGCGAATATGTGGAAGGGTAAGGCCATGAACTGGTCGAATATCGACGTTGGGAGTCTAGGATGGTAGTATGCCGCACCTGTCAAGAGTATGGGTGCAGTCTCCCCGGCAGCCCTACTCAGGGCAAGTATACAAGAGGTTATGATCCCAGGCACGGCATATGGTAGGACAGCATATCTCACCATCTGCCATTTCGTAGCGCCCAAGGCAACGGCGGCCTCTCTATATGAGTCGGGCACACTGCGCAGGGCCTCCTCGGAGGCGGCTATTATAACTGGGAGCGAAAGGATGCTCAGGGTGAGGGATGCTGAGAGCAGGCTGAAGCCGAATCTCATGTAGAGTACGAAGAGGCTGAGTCCTAGAAGACCGTAAACTATTGATGGGACACCTGCAAGAATACTGGTTGCGTATCTCATCAAAATATTGAGATGCGACCTACCCCTCCCAGTGTACTCTGCAAAATATATTGCTGACGCCACCCCTACTGGCAGTGCGAAGGTCAGGGTTAGAAGCATGAGACATAATGTTCCAAATATTGCTGGAAATATTCCCCCACTTGTCATACCTTGCCTCGGAGGCTCAGTGAGGAATGGCCAACTGATAACCCCTGAACCTTTGACGGTAAGGTAGATGAAGATCAGAACCCCGGCGCCAACCATTATAAGAGCTGATAATCGGATCACTACTAGAGCAATCGAGGATTTGACTCTTCTGAACCTCAAGGACTTACACCCCTGAACCTTCTGAGCAGCGCCTCAGCTAGAAAATTGATTATGAAAGTTATTCCTAGAAGAATCAGACCTATCGCGAATAGGGCGTGGTAATGTACTGAGCCGAAGGTAACCTCACCCATCTCGATGGCTATGACAGCCGTCATCGTCTGGACTGAGCTAAGTATGTCAAATGTCAGGAGTGGCGCATTGCCAGTTGCCATCAGAACAGCCATCGTTTCCCCTATAGCCCGACTTATCCCGAGCATCACTGCCACCATGACCCCGGGAAACGCGGCTGGAAAGACTACCCTGCTCATAGTCTCCCATTTATCAGCACCTATGGCATAAGCTGCTTCGCGATATTCCTTAGGAACGGATTTTATTGCGTCCTCTGATATGCTGATGACTGTTGGGGCTATCATCACAGCAAGAATTAAAGCACCGTTCAATGCGTTCAGTCTATGAATTGAACCGGTGAATCTCTGGGTTAAATCAGCCAGTGCTGTCAAAGCCAAGAATCCGTAAACGACTGACGGTATCCCTGCAAGCAATTCTATGAGAGGTTTGATTACCTCCCTTGCAAGGGGGTGGGCAACCTCAGAAATATATAACGCACACATAATACTTAGGGGGACGGATACTGTTATGGCGCCGCCGGTAACCAGGATGCTGCCGCAAAGTAGTGGTAAGATTCCGTAACGAGGCTCGACAGCCTGAACCTGCCAAACAGTACCAAAGATAAATTCTGACAACGGTATGTGAGCAAATGCTGGAAGACCCTCCTTGAACAGGAATATGATTATGAGTAACAGTATCATGATTGATATGCAAGCACATCCTAGGATGAGGTATTCTATCATACTCTCGACAGTTCTGGTTGGTCTCCTTCTAATTGCTCTCATACCAAGCGTACCGTTATAGCTGTATCAAGATTGGATATAAAAATAAGTAAATAGGGGTTAGCTCTGCTACCTCAATTTTTCAAGCTGCTCTTTTCTGACCTGCTCAGGCAATGGTATATATTCCACCTGCTCAACGATCCTCTGACCGTCATCACTTATTATGAACTTCAGATATTCTCTGACAGCTCCTTCTGGGATACCATCCGTGTAGATGTACAGGTATCTGGATATTGGATATTTTTTGTTCACTATGTTTTCGGATGTTGGTTGGTATGATGGGCTGTCTGCTTTCTCCTGGACGCTGAGGGTCTTAACATCTTTGGGTCTTGCAGCTGCGTAGGCGACTCCAACATATCCTATGGACGCCGGGTCTTTAGATACTGCCTCGACTATGTCGGCGTTCCCATTCAAAGATTGCATGTCTGTCCTGTAATTCTGGTCTCGGAGGATATGCTCTTGCCAATACACATATGTTCCGGAGTTGGATTGTCTGCCGTAAGTGTTTATAGGCTTATCCGGACCCCCAAGCTGTCTCCAGTTAGTATAGCTCCCATTGTATATGGCCTTAAGCTGGTCTAAAGTGATTTTGTCTAGCGGGTTGCTGGGATGAACTATCACCGAGATTCCGTCTATAGCAACCTTCCACTCTACAGGTTCGACGCCCCTAGCCTTTGCATCTTTAATCTCTTTATCTTTTATCTCTCTGGAGGCGTCTGCCATATCTATCTGCTTATTTATCAGAGCCGCTATGCCTGTTCCTGACCCTCCTCCGCCAACCGTGATCTGTACATTGGGATTCTTGGCCATGTATGCTTCCGCCCATCTCTGAGCAAGGACTAGAAGAGTATCGGATCCTTTCTGGTTCACTAATTGTTTTTCAGTTCTAGTCTGCTCTGACATTTTAGGAATGCTCCAGTATACTGATATTCCAACGATAGTTATGATCGCTATCGCAGCTATCCATGTTACAACTGAACTCTTCATTCCACTCACCTTGCCATGAAGGTGATCCTAGAAATATATATGTTAATTGCACGTGAAATATATAGGCCTATATAGTTATCTATTCTATTACAGTTCGAATATACTGACTGTTAATCAACTGTTCGGTGCATCTATCATGAAAGATGACAAGTTTGAAGTCAGGAAGGTACAGATTACTGGCGGCGGGTCCTTCATCGTGTCCCTTCCAAAGAGGTGGGCGATGGAGAGACGGCTAGTGCGGGGTGACAGAGTAGTATTCTCAGATGGTGGAGAAGGCTCATTGATATTATCTCCTATGGAGAGTTTTGAAAAGTCAGGTTCGTCTGAAACAATGTTTACAGTCCATCCATTGATGGAGCCTGAATCGATTATTCGAAGAGTCGTGGCGCTGTATCTAATCGGGTTCACTGTGATAAGGATGAAGACCACACAAGATAGATTTGAGTCCCTTCACTCCGACTATGTGAAGGATTTTGTGAGAAGAAAACTTGTTGGGACAGAGGTGGTATCCGAGTCTCCAAACGAGCTTACCCTCCAAGTGTTGATAAGTTATCCTGAACTGTCAGTCGATAGTGCCCTCAGAAGAATGGTAACTGTAACTGTTGCGATGCTCAGAGACGCGGTCTCAGCCTTAGCCACAAACGATGTCTTCTTGGCGGCTGAGGTGCTGAAGATGGAAGATGAGGTTGACAGATTCGGATTCTATATAGTAAGACAGTTGAAGATGGCATCTCAGAGTCCTTCCATTATGAAACATTTAGGGCTCAGCTCTGGAAGAGACATAATAGGGTATAGGCTTGTAACCAAGAGTGTTGAGAGAGTCGCCGATCACGCTGTTAAGATTGCTGAGAACGTAAAGGCAATGCGGAAGGAAACACCGCAGAGACTTCTCCGAAATATACGTGAGTTAGGTGAAGAAGCCACAAGATTTTTTGAGGACTCGGTAAGAGCACTTTACAAGCGCAACTATGGGGATGCTGATGAAGTTCTGAAGAGAATGAATCTATTCAAATCTCTGGAGGAACGGGTTCTCAAAGATATGAGTGGGCAGAAGATAGACCCAATTCAGATGTCTTTCCTGAGATTGATCATTGAGAGCATGAGGAGGGTGGAGGAGTATGGAAGCGACATAGCTGAGGTTGTCTTGAACTTGACTGCTGTATCCCCGGAGCAGTGAAAAGTCTTCATGCAGACTCTATTTCCACATCCTCTATAGGAATATCTGGAAGAATTCTCTTAACTTTCTCCTCAAATACTGCACGTGCTTCCTCAAGTATACCCTTAGCCTCTTCTGTAGTTTCTGATACTTCGATTGGGGTATGTTGGATCTTTCCAGCGACGACAACTATCTCCTCAAGTTCAGCAGCAACCTTCCCAAGCTGACTCGAAACAGACGGTAATATGCCTGAGATCCTCTCTTTAACCTCGTAGATGAGGTGCATCGGTATCGATATGGCTCCAGCCAAGTCTATAAATATCTCTATAGTTTCAAGTCTTAGAATAACCTGTTCCAAAGCTATCTTGCAGTGGAGAACTATTCTGAATATCTTTCTTGTCTGCAAACATTCCTCAGCATAAATCTTCGCCCTAGCCTCATCCCTCACTATTTGGGCGTTCACACACTTATCGAAGAATTCTCTGTCTCTCCTCTTCAGTCTGAATATGATTATCTCCAGCTTCTCCTTCTGAACCTTCAAGGTGTATATGCAGAGGGTTATTCTTTCTCTGAGGCTTCTAGATCTGGTTTCAGATCTAAATATTCTGAGTCTTGAGAGTCTGTGGGTGGGCTTTTCCTCCCCATCCCACTCCCTTAACATAGCCTCGAGCAAGTGCCCTCGAGTAGAGAGGGCTTGAGAGCCTATAAGGCTGACTAGTAAAGAAATTGTTGTGATAACTCTAGAATAATAGAAAAATGTTAGGCCGGGATCTTTGGTAGGGACTTGAATCCGGCCTCGAGCATCTCTCTTGTCGCCTCAAAGTCTTGCAGTGTATTGCTATGGTATTCCTCATATACTTTCAGGTCGAGCAGTCCGTGTCCACTGTAGTTGAATAGTATGGTCTTACCGACTCCTCTCCTCTTGCATTCTATGGCCAGATCTATAACTGTCTTGATGGCGTGGGCTGTCTCAGGGGCCGCTATGAAACCCTCGGTCCTGGCGAAGAGGCTGGCCGCCTCCATGACTTCAGTCTGAGTGTAAGCCCTACTCTCCATGACGCCTTTATTTATTAGGAACGACATACTCGGCGCTTTACCATGGTATCTTAAGCCTGCGGCGTGTATGGGTGGGCACTGATATGTGTGGCCTACAGTATACATCTTCACTATTGGAGCTATCTCAGCTGTATCCCCGTAGTCATACTCGTAAACTCCTTTCGTGGTTGAGGGTACAGCCTTAGGTTCAGAGGCGATGAATGTTATATCCTTCTTACCTTTCAGCTTGTCTTGGATGAACGGGTAGCAGAGCCCGGCGTAGTTGCTGCCGCCTCCGATACATCCAACAACTACTTCTGGATATTCGTCGATGATCTCCATCTGCTTCTTCGCTTCCAAGCCTACTATGGTCTGGTGGAGTAAGACGAAGTCGAGTACGCTTCCTAGGGAGTATTTTGTCCTCTCATTCTTTATGCAGTCCTCGACAGCTTCACTTATCGCTATTCCGAGGCTTCCAGGATGATTTTTATCTTTCTCCAATAGCTTCCTGCCGAAGTCAGTCTTGTCGCTCGGTGATGGATATACTTCGGCTCCGAAGGCTTCCATCACTATTCGACGACCAGGCTTTGTCAAGTAGCTACTCCTTGTCATATATACTGTGCACTTAAGGTTGAATAGTGAGCAGGCGAGGGCTAGGGCTGAGCCCCACTGTCCAGCCCCTGTCTCCGTGGTGAGTCTTTCGACACCTTCCTTCATATTGTAGTATGCTTGGGCTATTGCTGTGTTTGGTTTATGGCTTCCTGCCGGGTTCACGTCTTCCCTCTTAAAGTATATTCTCGCAGGTGTGTTAAGGGCCCTCTCAAGCCTGACCGCCCTCTGTAGGGGTGTTGGTCTACCTATCGCAAGGTATGTCTCCAGAACCTCCTCGGGTATATTTATCTCCCTCTGAGTTGAGACCGCTTGCATAACGCATTCTTTCGGGAATAGTCTCATCATGGGTTCTGGAGATATCGGTTTGAATGTTTTCGGATCTAGGGGTGGAGGGTAGCCTGGTGGTAGATCTGGAAGGATATTGTACCATTTTGTCGGTATCTCGTCTGTGTGTAGGTTTACTTTTATCTTTTTCATCTTGATCACTACTGTATTTTTTAGCATCTTCTTGGACTCATGAGAAATATTTTAATCTTTCGTGTACAAAAATATACTTGATTTGTCATGTGGAATAAGATAGCAAAACACTTGGAAGGACACCCAGAGAGACTTGATGTAGCCAGACTCCTCGTCGAGACAGGACTATCCATAAGGGATGGCCGAATATACTGCAACCAAATAGAGATACCGACAGTGAGAATAGCCAAGGCGGCGGGTGTAGATAGGAGAACCGTCGTTAAGACCATCCAGACGATAACATCCAACCCTGAGTTGAGAGAGATATTCGCCAGGATGAGGTCGGCAGGCCTCTCCCTCAGGGAGATAGCGAAACATCTGGGTTTCGGCGTCTTGGAGATAACCCCCCACGACCCACATGCAGTAGGGATCTTGGCTAAAGCCTCAACACTCATCGCTGAAGAGAACATAAGCATCAGACAAGCTATAGTGGACGATCCAGAACTCTCACCGGAACCAAAACTCACCCTAATAGCTGAGAGGATGCTGCCTGGGGACCTGATACCTAAAGTATTGAAGATCCCCGGAATAGCTAAGGTCTCAATATACTGACAGAGTAAGGATCGGAGCATATTGTACAGAATAACATTATACATCCACAGCAAGGGAGCATACTCCTACAGAATTCAAGGTTTGAGGAAAATATTGGAGGAGATATTCGAGAGGTGGATGGTTGAGTATAGAATATTCGATGGAGAGAATTTGACCAGCGAAGAGGTTGAAAATTTGAGAAGCAAGATCAGGAATATCCCACCCCAGGTGAGGGGTCGGATAGTCACCTCAAGAAATTATGCACTACCATTATCCAGGAGTAAGCAGCTGAACCTTTTGAATACGCCGATAGTTCTACTTGAGAGAGACTCTGAGCCTGTAGATGTATATCCCCATCTTCTAGGAGCAAGATATAGGGGGGTTGAGGATTCGCTCAATAACATACTCAGATATGGGCCTGACCAGTATCTTGAGGCAAGGGGCATAATTGAGGATCCCCTCACCAGAATAATTTCAGACTGTCCAGAAGCGATTGAGGAGGGATTGACCCTCCTCGGAGTTAATGTAAGGACCCCTACCGGCGTCATAGATGTCTTACTGAGGGATTGTTCGGGTAGGGTGGTTGTTGTGGAGGTTGAGACAACGGCGAGGGATCAATCTGCCGCTCAAGTTTGTAGGCTAGCCGCAGGCTACTCAAGTTCAAGCTGCATTCCGATGGAGAATGTTCGCAAGATGATAGTCTGCCTAAGGTATGGTGGTGGGCTGAGAGAGACATGTAGGGGTTCAGGTGTTGAACTGTATAGGTTAGATTTCAGGAAGGTCTACGGGCCTCCCCTCGATGAGTAGGAGTCTTGGGAGTCGGCCAGCCATTCCTACATGGCTCCCCCTTATCACCAGCGCGCCCCACACACCTTTAATCCTCATAGCAGCCTCCAAACCTGAGCTTATGGAGGTCGGAAGATCATTTGATGACACTGCGTTACCGGCAGCTGTTGCAGCCGCGTCGGCGATGGCTGCATCCTCAGCTATCACGGTCACCGAGTCTGCGAAGCCGAGGCTGAGAGCGTGGCTGACAGTCCCTGAACTTGTGGCTACACCAGCCGGGAGATCGTTCTTGAGAAACTTCAAACCTAATTTTCCGGATAGTGGTGACTCACCAGCGTATATGCCGATGTTCAGGTCTGAGTCGCTCTTTGCAGATATCTCACCGCCATTCTCGACAACTGCGACTGTTGCTCCTTCCCTCACCATCTGCTCGGCCGCAATATCTGCGAGTGCCCCAGCCACAGCCGCCATCGGGCCTACTGAAGCCCTCTCCGCCGCCTCGGCCATTCTGCAGATTATCTCCGGAGCATCGCCTCTCACTGGGAGGGGGTCGAGGGCGTATAGAAATTCGGGGTAGCGTCTAATGTATTCTTTGAGTGCTCTCCTGTTGTTTCTGATAGATTTGAAAGCTGCCTCCGCCGCATCGTAATGGTCTGTCTTCACAATTATCAACTTGTCCTCAACAAATCTTTTTACCCTGAATGTTTTGGAAGTACCCAAGTATTCCCATCCTACTGCATTACCCTTATTGCCCTTGTTGGGCATGAGTCTATGCATGCGCCGCAGTCTACGCATTTCTCTTGGTTCAGTTTCACAGTCAGGTCACTCTCAGCATATATTGCTTCGACCGGACATATTGTGATGCAGTGTCCACAGTCTATGCATCTCTCCCTCAGTATCTCCACATGTCTTCCAACATGGACTTTGACACCCATACTCCTGAAAGCATCCATCACCATCTCTGCTTCGGCGTCAGGTATCTCGACGAGAACCTCTCCACCTGCCTCGTCGACTTTCGCCCTGAGAATGTTTATTTGAACTCCTGTACTCAGGATTATGGTTGAGATTATCGGCTTCGTAGTCCTTTCCCTGTCGAAACTCAAATGTACCTTCATTCACCGGTACTCTCCGAAGAGTCTACTTATTCTTTCACTCGTAACTATTCCGATGACGATCCCGTCGATGTCGGTGACAGGTAATGCTGATATGTCGTGCTTCTGCATCTTCTTTGCACATGACTCGATAGGCTCATCTGGCGATGCGGTTATGACTTGGTGGGTCATCACCTTTGAGAGGTCTTTCTCCTTCAAGGCAACAGCCTTTGTTATGTCGAATGAGGTGATGATGCCTCTCAGCTTCTTCTCAGGTGTCACAACCACTACATGATTGACCTTCTCTTCAATGATTCTTGCTGCTATTGTATCTAGATCTTCGTCTGGATGGCAGGTTACTGCAGGCGCCATTATGTGCCTTGCGAAAAGCGTCTCCTCAACAACCTTCATGGGCTTCATGGTTCCTTGCAATGGCAACCTCTCCTGAGGATTTGTGAGCAGGAATGTGCCTTCTTCAATCCATCTCTTCAATGTAGACGCAACCTCTCTTGCCATCTTCAGGCTTGACAGGGAGCTGACGTGGATCGATCTGTCTCTGAACACTATCTTGCCAGATTTGAGCTCCGCATAGTCTGTCTGCTTGAGTATGGGCCTGCTCCTACGTGGAACTCCATAGTCTAGAAGGTTTGTCTTTATCTCCTCGTCACTGATCCCTGTCTTCTCCGCTATGCCTTCATTCAACACAGGTATGGGTATGCCGAGGCCGACGTACAGGGTTGTGCCGTAATTTGTGAAGCTGCCTCCCCTCAAGAATCTTGGACTCATCCTTTTGAGGTCTCCCTGAACCATGAGAGTTCCGAAGCCGTTCACTGGATCATGCTGGGTCCCCGGACCTGTTACATATCCTATGCCTCCGCCTAGAAATATTCTGGTTCCAACCCCTATAGTCTCGTAGTCAGGGTCGTTTGTCAGTGGGTTGAGTTCCCCTGACCCTGAGAAGGTTGCGTTCCCATAGTTCGGAAGGAGTTTACCCATGTAGGTGTAGATGAGTTCATCCCTACCGTTCGACGCGGCGTTATATCTCTGGTAGCCGTTTCGGGGGTTGCAAAGGATAGCTTGGTTGAGGTCGTCGATAGTTATCGTCGTCCTCACAGATTTTCTTGGGTAACAGTCGGTCTGGAACCCTGACGCCACAACCTCTATCTCCCTACCTGAGACCAGATCCTCGATGACGTGGCCCCCACCATACTCAAACATCTTCTCAGGATGCATCTTCGTAGCTCCCAAGTATACGTCGACCGCTGCGTTCCCATGGTATGCCTCCACACCGTTCAATGTGACCCTATCCATCTTTATCGGAGGGTCTGTATGGCCGAAGTTGATGAAGACCCCTGAACTGCACATTGCGCCGAATGTACCTGTCGTAACCACATCCACCTCCCTAGCGGCAACGTGAACCCCCTTACTCTTAACTATCTCAGTCATCTCTTCAGCAGTTACAACTACGGCGTCTCCCCTCTCAATCTTCTCATTGATCTCTTCGACTGTTCTACGGATTTCCATGTCCCTGAACGTCTCCTACTCAAATATTAATACTTTAATAGGAAAAATATTCCTATAGGAATTTAATCTTCCAACAACAAGCAACGTAATCAGCGCATGGTCAACTCATCAGCAGCTTGGAGTGGTATATTCATGATTCTGTGACGAGGCCCTTTAAGAGATATCCCAGATGGCGCGTAGTCGGCTTGATTTCACTCGAATATAAAACACACATCACGATAATAGGATGTCGGACACCACTTTCAAACTGTCGGATGACCATATCGATTACAAATCAGCTGGATGGTAGCGTGAATGCCTCCTCGAATGTGAGGCTACTCCTCTCCTCAGGGTAACATATCATATTCGTCTTGTACAATGGATCTAACCCGACGTCGGTGTATGTCAGAAGCATACCCCTGTATATGGTGGTCCTATCAAGGATAGTAGCTCTGAGGAAGCGACTTATCGCCTTGTCCGTATATTCAATCTGCACAAACCTCTGCCATCCAACGACCGCCGATGCTCCCTTGACTATGAATGAGTCGGCCAGCTCAGCGCTGTAAAGTCCTGAGCAGCCTGCAAGTATTATTATCGTATTCTGAAATCTACCCTGCATCGAATGGACAAACTTCGGTCCAATTGCAAAGTAGATCTTTGAACCGTTTATCTCCCTCGCAGGAACAACCAGGTCAGTCAACTGTTCGATAACATACTTATGCTCATTATAAGGCTCACCTGTGAATAGGTAGACCGGCGGCCCCTTCACCGGCCTACTGCTTGGTAAAAGATATTCTACTGGTGTCGATTGGTGGACCCTGAGGACTATGACCCTGTAACCCATAAGGGGGAGTTGCCTGTAAAGTTCGATGGTGACCTCGGAGCCACTATACACATCAACCGTGAAACCGGCGTCTCTGAAGATCTTCTTGAACTCAGCCACAAAAGTCTGGTTTGGGAAGGATATTGAGAGCTGGTCTATGAGGGCAGCTCTCCTCTCTGAAGTTACACTCGCCCTCTCAGGTTTGACGAGCCAATTCTGGAAAACAAAGACTATCAGGCCGACCATCAAAATAATTGAGACTATCTCAACGGCCTTTTCCCCGAGCCTACGCTTCTTATGTCTAGGTTTTCTACGGGACATTAAGGCACCGGCTCAACTAAACAGACCTACTGTTTGAGCTTACCCTTGAAAGTCCTATAGGCTACCTGACCTTGATGGATGGGTTACTTTTAAATCTATGTACCTCCACACTACGTCTTGCAGGGGATGAGAGATGGCTGGTTTGCAACCGAATGTTGTTCTTGTAGGAAAGAAACCTGTAATGACCTATGTACTGTCTGTTGTGAGCCTAATAAGCAGCGGCAGTAATGAGGTGATATTGAAGGCGAGGGGAAGGGCCATAACAACTGCCGTAGATGTAGCTCAAGTAACCAAGAGAAGATTCCTTGACAGCCTAAGGATCGAGAACGTAACAATAGGAACCGAGGAGGTTCAGACTAAGGAGGGAGGTAAGAGATCAGTCTCCTCCATAGAGATAACTTTGAGGACTGAGGGTAAGTCGAAAGCTGAGACCACACAAGCAGAGTCGTCTACATAGAAGGGATGATAGTCCAGGCTGATGACGTCAACGTTCAGGACAAGAACAGGAATGTCATCCCACCATTTTTGAATCAATCTCATAGTTTCTTGGATAGTTTGAGAAAGTAATGGAGATCTTCAAGACATGTTGAGGCTGGAGGGAGTCTTCCCCGCCCTCGTCACACCCTTCACAGATTCGGGGGAGGAAATCGATGAGGCCAGATTGAGGAGGCTTGTAGACTACACCGTTGAGAGTGGAGTAAACGGCCTGGTTCCATGTGGAACGACTGGGGAGTGCCAGAACCTCACCCTTGAGGAGCGTAAGAGGGTCGTAGAATATGTTGTCGACCAAGCAAACGGTAAGGTTCCTGTAATCGCGGGAACAGGCCACAGCAGCACAAATGCAGCTGTTGAACTTACACGCCACGCCAAGGATGTAGGCGCAGACGCCGCCTTGGTTGTCACACCCTACTACCATAAACCTACAGATAGGGGTATATATGAACATTACAGGGTCCTGGCGGACAAGGTTGATCTACCAATAGTCCTATACAATATTCCACAAGCCACTGGTGTTAACTTGAGTTGGCAGATGGTCGAAGACCTCGTTGAGATACCGAATATATTAGGCTTAAAAGACAGTAGCGGCGAGATAAAGTATATACTTACTGTCATAGAGAAGACAGGTTCGAGACTCTCGATTCTCTGCGGCCATGATGAAGTTGTTCTCCCAGCCCTAGCCGCAGGCGCATCAGGAATGATCCTTGCCAGTGCAAACTTCATACCGGATATTTGGCTCAGACTATACCGCAGATTTAAGGAGAATATGGCTGAGGCCCAAAAGATTCAGACAAGCATCCAGAAGATATGTAGAATAATCGTTAAGAGCGGGCCTGTCGGAGCCAAGGCAGCCCTCAACATGATGAATATCAAAGTAGGCCCTGTCAGGCTCCCACTATCGGTGGGAGGCGAACTCTCATACGAAGACTTTGAGGAGTTGAGAATAGAGTTGGAGAGGGTTGGGAAGATTGAGCGTAGAGCTCTCGCCCCTGAGATAGCTGTCCGAGGCGGCGCCTCCGAATTCGCTGTCAAAGATATGGTGCCGGTGGAGGGCCCTGAGATAAGGGTTGGGGAGGGCCTCGCCGGGGATGGGGCTGAGGTCGCTCATGTCGAGGTCATCATCGGACTCAAAGACGGCCCTGTTGGAGAGGCCTTCGTCAAAGCCAAGGCGACGCCATCAGCCGGACATGAACCTCTAATAGCGATTCTTGAACCGAACCTCGCAGTGAAGCCGACGACACTGATAATACCTACAGTAACCATAAAGAGCATGAGGCAGGCAAGCATAATCTACGGTCCAGCCCAAGCAGCTGTCGCAAAGGCTGTGGTTGACAGCGTAGCTGAAGGTCTGATCCCTGAAAGGTCTGTCGAGAGCCTGATCATTATGGTGAACGTGTTCATACATCCTTCAGCCGTCGATAGGAGAAGGGTCTACATAAACAATTATAAAGCTGTGAGACACGCCATCAGGAGGGCTCTCGAAGGTAGACCCACAATAGAAGAATTGTTAGAGAATAAGGAGAGGGCCAAGCACCCATTCAAGTACTCACCGTGAGCAAGCCATCGCGCAAGCCGCCCATAAGTCGTTAAAGGTAGGTCCCCGGCCAAGAATGGACTATTGATAAACCCCCACAGAGATTGTGGAGGCCAAGTTTAACCCCACTATCGAGGGGTGAGGGGGCTGCGTCTCAAACATACATATCCATAAAAGGTGCCAGAATATACTCCAAAACCGTCAGAAGCCTATCTCGCTATCTGTTCACCTAGCCTCCTCCCTCAGCATCACAATTATGCTTTCAATAATCTCTTCAGCCTTTCCAATCCTCTTCCTCAAGTCGCTGAGCATCGACTCGTAGACCTCCCTGCTCAATTGGCCACTCCTATATCTGCTTGTAAGCTGGTTCTCACTCGCCTTCAATGCTTCAACCTCACTCTCCGCCCTCTCGAGCCTATTCGCCATCTCCCAATATCTCGAGTCGATGCTCTTCAACTCATTCTTCAATGTTGCAAGGGATCTGTTTATCTCGCTCAACCTCGAATCCAGCGACTTCCTCACCCTTCGATAGTCATGTTTGGTAATAGCCCCTCTACTCAACTCTTCACTTCTCCTCTCAAGCTCAAGCCTCAAAGCCCTCTTATCATCTTGAAGTTCAATGTACCTTCTGATCTTCCCCACAGACGTTGGGGAAATGATTCTTGGTGGCTTTCTGAGAATTATTGCTGAAGCCAAAGCGCCGATTATGACCTCTAATGCTAGAATCCACTCGACAGGATATATCGCATACATGAATGGCTTATACTTGTAGTCGACAGTCAGACTGTATTCTCTATCAGGTACGACCTTAGAATACTCATAGGTTAATACATAGCTACCGTCAGGAAGGACCGAGGTTGAATTGGCCTCCACTGAGATGCGGTTGACGACAACCCCTTTGGGTAGGTCGACTTGAATCCTATAATTCTTAGCAACATAATCGCTGGGCGAAGCAAGCATCAACGTCAACCTGTAGTCTCCATCCCAACTGGTCCTCCTAATCGATCCGTTGATCGGCAGATCATATTCCAAGGTGAATGAGAATGAGCTGTTCGTCTTGAGTTTTCCGAATCTCGGCGTGACCTGGATTGAATCATCCTTAAACTTGACTCTGTCGGATATCGGACCTGTAGCATCATAGGCTTTCACTTCCCTCACGCCCTCGAGTGACGGCATAGTCACATAGCTGAGCTCCTTACCCAAGTTCAATATCTTATATGTGTCCTTGGAGGTCAGTCGGCCCAGCAGGTCCATCACAACCTCCCTCCTAATCGACTCGAAGGACAGGAGCTCATAACCCTCACTTCCAAACTTGATATAAACCTCCCCGCTTGAGAGTGGCTGCATGGACTTGGTCCTTCCAATCAAGGCTGGCTTTTCATCGACCGTCCTTCTGGTAAATGTTTGGTTCGGCCAACTCTTCAGAGTGGTGTCTTTTGGAAATATTACTGTGATGTTGCATGATGCCATGCTCAAGGGGATATTTGGGTATGGCTGTAGAGATAACTTATAATCAATCCCGTCGAAGGTTACGAGACCTGAGAAAACCATTTTCATATAGACCTTGAATGTTGATCCATGCTGGATAGGCGTTTCTAGGTTTATCCTTAAAATCATAGAGGACTGGTCGATGACCCTCTCAACCTTCAGAGTCTTTCCATCCGCATCCCTAGCATCGACTGAATCGAGCATTGAAGAGTAACCTTTAGGATAAATGAATTCCAGAGTATTCATCGGTGAAGTCCCATTATTAAAGATCGACAGAACATCTGTGAATGTTGCTAAGCCATATTTGCTTATAACAACCTTTCTCTCCGCTCCCAAGACATACCCGTATGTCACGGAGTTGGCTGGCGGGATGATAGATGAGACTGCGAAAATGGTGAGGAGCGTAAGGATTATAGCCGGCTGCCTCAAACGTCTTCACATCCAACATTTGCACTGGTGCTGAGAGGCTTTAGACCATACACCTTACTAATATATCTTCTCGATGATGGCTTGGCTGAGCCTGAATGGACCTGTATAATGAATATGCGCCTTCATGCCAAAGATTCCTCCCTCAAATTCTTCATCAACCTTTCAGCAGCCTACTCCCTCTCAAGTATCTTCCTACTTATCTCTTCACCTTGGGCCAGCCTCACTTCCCTCGTCAGCCCCCAGTGAGGCGGGCCTTCAACAACATCCTTACCGGAGCATGACCATGTCAGGATGGTCGATCCTCCTTTCGCTATCGAATCGATATGCTCTTTCAGATCGAACTTGGCCTTATTCCCACATACAGGACACTTCCATTCTAGATGCCCCGTCTCCTCTATGACCGTGATAGGCTCCTCGATGCCTACAAGCCATCTCTTAAGCTTCTTTATCAAGACAGTTCTCCTCTTCGCTTCCTTAGCCTCGAGCTCAGCCCTCCGTCGCCTCTCCTCCTCCAACCTCCTCTCAAGCTCCTTCCTCGCACCCTCCTTCAACGACATACTGTACTCCTCAATCGTACATGGAGGCTTCTCATTCAGAAAATTCCAGATGACAAGAATCTTCCTCTCCAGGGCCCCTGGGTAGCTTGCAGATTCAGGATAATCCGCTGCCAGCCTCCTCAAGTGGTGTTCGCTGAGTCTTCTAAAGTCAACCATTCCTAATCCTCCCAATACTCTTTACAGGGATCTCTTACAATTTCTTCCAGACCAGTACACAACTCCCATAATGAGGCTTGGCCTCCAGAGACCTTCTGTTTAAGTATTGTGCTAACAGACTTATTTGTCTTGTTAGAAAACTTAAAATGGCCTTCATATCTTAAAAAGGGATAGGTGAAGGATTTGGCCTGGTATCCAGTATACACATATTGGCCTTGGACCGTTCCATACACATTATATTACCCACTGATCCCGTACTCATACATGATACCTCTCCCTTACTACTACTGGCCTCTTCCAGTCTACGTCTGGCCATACTGACGGTTGGGAGGAGTCAGCCAACACACAAAAAGCCGCAGAACAATATACGGGAGTATGTGAAACCAGTATGAAGATCAGAATATATACAGAGAGCACGGGATATGTGGAGGCTGAGGTACTGGAGGACAAAAATCCGAAAACGGCCAAGGCCGTAATTGAAGGTTTGCCTTTCGATTCTAGAGCCAACACTTGGGGGGAGGAGGTGTACTTCAGCATACCAGTCGACGTAGATGAGGAGAATTCTCAGCGGGAGGTTGAGGTGGGCGATTGCGGCTACTGGCCTGCCGGGAATTGTTTCTGCATCTTCTTTGGAAGGACACCTGCCAGCCGGGGGGAGAAGCCGGTGGCGGCTAGTCCAGTTAACATCTTTGGAAGAATAGTCGGCGACGCAAAGATATTCAGAAAAGTCAGGGATGGTGAGAGGATCAGGGTGGAGAAGATTTAACTCGAACCATCCGCACCAACCTCTCCCAGCCTCCTCTCATAATCGACCCTCAAGATTGGAGACCAGTCTCTAGGAACCTTACCAAACCTGCGCGCTGGAACCCCTACATAAACCGTCCTTGCTGGTACGTCACTTGTAACAACGGATTGGGCACCTATGACAGAACCTTCACCCACCACAACGCCTGGCATGAGGGTGGAGTTCGCACCTATGCTGGCGCCTCTCCTGACGGTTGGACCCTTGAGCTCAAACATCTTCTGCATCAGATACTTATCGTTTGTAAATACGCAATTCGGCCCTACGAACACAAAGTCTTCGATTATAGATTTTCGACATATATAGGCGCCTGTCTGGATTGAGACACCCTTACCCACGATTGTCTCACCGTCTATTACCACCTTCGACCCTATCAGGGACCGATCTCCTACCCTCACATCCTCTCTGAGAAGGACGTTGTGGCCCATCTCAACCTCATCTCCGGACGTGAAGTCTGTATAGATGATTGTTCCAGACCTAACGATGCACCTCTTACCCAAGACTGATTGGCCTGACACCTCAGCCCCAACCCTTCCACCTTTTATAATCTCGATGATACTCTGCCTCTTCGGATGTCCGATGAGACACCCGTACCCAACATAAGTATATTCACCTATCGACACTTCACCTAGAATCGTAACGTAGGAGTCGAGCCACACATTTCTTTCGAGCCTGGCGTGGCCTATTATTCTCACCCCTGGCCCAATGTAACACCCCTCCCCGACCTCAGCATCAACGCTAACCTTGGCTGTTGGATCTATATGGGATTCAGTAGACATCGAACCGCCACGAACCTTTAATGTGTTTACCAGACTTAAATCTTCTAGGAATCCAGATACCATTTATTAAGGAATTAAATATCACAGGTTCAGAAGTGCTTCAGGATGAAGGTCAAGCTAAAATATTTCGCCCATCTGAGGGAGATAGTTGGAAAGGTTGAGGAGACCATAACCCTACCGGAGGATACGACGGTCAAGAAGTTACTTGAAGTTCTATCGGAGATGTATGGCGTCGCCTTCAGAGACTACGTATATGAGAAAGGAGGCGCAGAGCCTTCTCCAAACCTGAATTTCCTACTGGATGGAAGAAACATTATGATGCTCGATAGGATGGAGACCCGGCTATACGATGGATGCGTCTTCGTCATAATCCCGCCGGTAGGTGGAGGAGTATAATGGCGGAGCCTCCTATCCACCAACAATATCCAAGATCCGATAGTTATCTGGAGGCCGGTAAGGAATGTTGCAAGAATGATTTCAAGACTGTGTATTTTGAAACTTACGGGTGTGCCTCAAACAAGAGCGATATGGAGATAATGTTAGCAATCCTAGAAAAATCTGGATATTTGGAGGTGGAGAGTCCTGAGGAAGCTACTATCATTATCGTAAATACATGTGCTGTCAAGAAAGTCACTGAAGATAGGATGCTTGAGAGACTCAGAAAGTTGAGACGCTACAGGAAACCCATCATAATATCTGGATGCCTGCCAAGAATAGATCTGGACAGCATAAAAAAGACTGTCCCAGACTTTTCCGGAATCATAGACCCCACATCAATATCTGAGGTTGCTGAGGTGGCTGACGCGGTTGCAGGGGGATCGGTTGGAGAAATCAGATTTTCAAATAAGCCTCAGGACAAGGCCTCACTGCCTAAAAGGCGGCTCAATAGGCTCGTGGAGATTATACCTATCTCAGAAGGTTGCCTTGGCGAATGCACCTATTGCTGCACAAGATTCGCTAGGGGTCGACTCTACGCATATCAGCCGGATAAAATAGTCGAAAGGGTTGAGGAAGCCGTAGCTGAAGGTGCTCTTGAAGTCCAGATAACAGCCCAGGACACCGCATGCTACAAAGTTGACGGATACAATCTTGGAACGCTTCTGGAGAAGATAGTGAGTATTGACGGCGAGTTCAAGGTCAGGGTCGGTATGATGAATCCAGACCATGCCTCAAAGATAGTTTATGAACTGATCAGGGCTTATAGAAGCCCTAAGGTATACAAGTTTCTACATATCCCAGTTCAGTCTGGCTCCGACAGAATATTGGGATTAATGAATAGAAGGTATACAGTGAGAGACTTCGTTTCCCTAGTCGAAACTTTCCGTTCAGAGTTTCCAACAATCTCCATAGCGACAGACCTGATAGTCGGCTTCCCTGGGGAAAGTTGGGAAGACTTCGAGTCTACAGTCAGGCTTATCGAGACCACAAGTCCAGATGTTATAAACATTTCAAAGTATGCGCCGAGACCTGGAACGGAGGCGGCGAAGATGAAGCAGTTGGAGAGTAATGTTGTCGCCTCGAGGTCACGTCGACTTTCAAACCTTGCAGCGAGGTTTATCCTTGAAAGAAACATTAGGATGATCGGTGTTGTCGAGGAGATCAATGTAATTGAGAAGAATAGGCGGAATAGCGCATTTGGGAGAACGCATAACTACAAGAAGGTTATGGTTGGGGGAGAACGATTTCTAGGTGAAAGATTGAGGGTCAAGGTTACCTCAGCTAACTTGAGATACCTATGCTCGGAGATAGCATCTTCCCCAAGGGTTTAGAGACAAGTCATATCCTGAACCTACGGGTAAAGTTGCTTCCAGCCCTCCTTAGAATATTCACGCAGCAAGTTGGACCGCCCACTGCTTGAACCCTCCCATCCCTCATAGCTGTCAAGATATCTTCCAACGATCTGGAGTCGGAGTCGATGCAGGTATATGCGTCTCCAATGGTTTCAGGTGTATGGGAGTCGCTTCCGCCGAAGGATGGTAAGCCGAGTCTCCTCGAAGCCCTCTCCGCAAGATGCTTGGAGAGCCTGAAAGGGTTCGACCTAGAATTTATAGTCTCGATCCCGTCAAGCCTCTCAGACACCATCTCAGGCTTGACACCGCCACGAACCACATCGTAGGGATGGGCCAGGATGGCTAATCCTCCCCTTTCATGTATCAACCTCACAGTCTCGTCGACGGAGAGTCCTGGACTGATTTCTTCAACATCACCGTAAGCTAGGATATGCCCCTCCCTCGCACTCACCTCCACTCCAGGTATTACTATGATACCATCGATATGATGATTGGAGAATCTATCATGGTCTGTTATCGCCACACCGTCAAGTCCCTTCAATTTGGCAATCGAAGGGATCTGGTTAACCTGTGTGGAGGCGTCTCCTGAAAGGACTGTATGTATGTGAGTGTCTATTCTGAGAATCATCTCTAAACCTGACCTGGTGTTGTGGACCATAACCTCATTATCTCTTGAAGATCTATCTTTCTAAATAGGGGCTTCGGTTCTCCGATCCTATGATCTGGTTCAATAAGCATTTTTCCAGCGTCGCTCCAGTATCTATCCTCAACCCTACCACCTAAACCTATCTGCCTCCAAATCTCCTCAGATGTCTTAGGCATGAAAGGGTATAGGAGAATAGCGATTGAGGAGGCGAGTTGGCTGCAGACGTTTATCACATTCGCAGCATCCTGCCTATCAGTCTTGATCATGTGCCAAGGTTCACGTCTACTGAGGTATTCGTTGCCGATCCTAGCCAGATCAACTATCGCTGCCAAGGAGTCTCTGAGTCTGAAATTGTCCATCAGAGACCCAACCCTAGAAGGCACGTCCATAATAGTTTTCATCACTTCCTCATCTGCTGGTGATGGGGCTTCTAAATTGGGGACCCTACTCTCAAAATTCGATTTTATGAAGGTTAAGGTTCTATAGAAGAAGTTGCCTACGATGTCGTTAAGTTCAGTGTTTACGCGTCTCTCAAACTCTTTCCATGTGAAGTTTGCATCCCTCATCTCAGGCCTGATAGCGATCAGAACATACCTCCAATATTCGGGGTCAGCTATCTTCAGGGCCTCATCCATCCAAACACCTATTCTTCGACTCTTGGAAAATTTTCCTTGCCCCTCATATAGAATAAATTCTGTAGATGAGACTTGCCATGGTAGCGTGTAGCCTTCATTGGAGGCTATGAGTAGGGCTGGGAATATTATAGTATGGAATGGAATGTTGTCCTTCCCTATGAAATGGATATTCTTGGTCTCCCTGTCGAGCCAGTACCTCCTCCAGAGTTCTGGGTCACCTAACCTCTCACCAAGCTCTATTGTAGCTGAGATGTAACCCAGAACTGCCTCCATCCATACATATATCGTCTTTCCTTCAGATCCTGGAAAAGGCGCTGGGATACCCCACTTGTTGTCCCTTGTGAGGGCCCTAGGCTTCAATCCTTCCTCAAGCCATCTGAGGGAGAAGTTCTTGGCGTTCTCTGGGAGCTGCCTGTTCTCGGTGAGAAACTTTCTAATATCAGGTTCGAGCTTGGGAAGGTCGAAGAACCAGTGGGTAGACTCCTTAACCTCAGGTTGGGATCCGCAGAATACACATCTAGGATTCTTAAGCTCTGTAGGTTCGAGGACTCTTCCGCAACTTTCACATTGATCACCCCTTGCACCATCTAAACCGCAGTGTGGACATATACCTTCCACAAACCTATCTGGAAGAAACTTGTCACATCTATTGCAGTGTAGAAGCTCAACCTGCCTCTTGTAGACGTAGCCCCTATTGTATAGGTTCAAGTAAAATGTCTGAGTGAAATCGATGTGGGCCGGAGCCTCGGTCCTAGTGTAGTTGTCGAATGATATCGAATATTTTCCAAGAAGATCCAACATGATGCTGTGGTAATGGTCGGTGAGCTGCCTTGGATCAATTCCTCTCCTCAGAGCCTCGACCTCTATTGGTGTTCCATGCTCATCAGACCCCGTGACAGCCACCACATCCTCCCCTCTCAACCTCAAGTATCTTGCGTAGACATCTGCCGATAGAAGGTGTATGAATGTTCCAAGATGGGGGACTGTATTCACATACGGCCAGGCAGCGTTAACTATCCATCTACCCAAAGGGATCACCAATCAGTTTGGAGATTAAGATTGGAACGGATATGGTTAAAGGTATCTTGTAAGTCTACCTCCATATTTAATAGGTGAGCATGAAATATCTTAGTGCAGGTCGATGTGAGAGTCCCTATGGAAGAGGAGTACATAAAGTCCCTTGACCGAGCATTGAGCATGATCCCTAAGAGGACGACTAGTGGAGAAAGATTCGAGGAGCCGAAGCCTGAGGTTACCGTTTTCGGGACTAGAACAGTCATACACAACTTCAATGAATTAGCGAGGAGATTGAATAGGTCACCCCAACATGTTCTCAAATTTCTATCTAAGGAGATGGCGACAGCAGGCACATATGATGGCCAGAGAGTATACTTTCAAGGAAAATTCCATGAGGCAACAATAGGCCAACTTATACACATATACGTAACAAGATATGTTATCTGCCCGATATGTAAGGGACCCGACACAAAGATTGAGAAATCTGGAAGATTCACAACCTTAACATGTGAAGCCTGCGGTGCAAAATCTCCTGTAAAGCCTGTTTAGAGATGTCCGCATTGGAAAAAGTCTATGTGAAAGTATATATGAAGGATAGACAGAAACTGGTTGCTGTCTGTGACAGCGACCTCATAGGAAAGACCTTTAGAGAGGGTAAACTGAAGCTTGAGGTTACGAGCAAATTCTATGGGGGTGAGCTTGTAACAGCATCTGAGGCACTAAAACAATTGCTCGACGCAGATATGGGTAACTTGGTGGGCAGGAACGCCGTGAAGATGGCTGTCGATAGTAAACTTGTGGACCCAGACGCCATCATATACATTGCGGGGATTCCGCATGTGCAACTCCTAAAGCTTTGAAGAAAAAGGGACCTCACCTACAAATAGATGAATCGATAAAAAATATTTTGTAATATCTCAATATCGGAGCAGTTTATAAGCCAAACCTTTATCTACACTCGTGGTACCATAGTCAGATCAAAAATCATCATACTCGAAAGTATGGAGCTGCAGAGGATAGATTGGGGAAGAAGAAAGTCATCAGCGAAGAAGAGTTGAAGGAGATGGTTTTGCCTGGGCCAAGGCAGGTAGTCGGCTTCGTATCGCAACTTCTAGGCTACGATAGGGTCAGGGTCAAATGCGCCGACGGGTATGAGAGGCTATGCAGAATCAGGGGGAAGATGAAGAGGAAGGTATGGGTCAGAGTCGGCGACGCTGTCCTAGTGGATCCATGGGACTTCCAATACAATGAGAGGGGAGACATTATCTGGCGTTACACGCAGAGTCAAGTTGACACCCTCAGGGAGAAGGGTTACCTCCCTACGAAATAGGGAGAGATATTGAGTAAATTTTTAGAGGATAAGACAAGGGAGAGGCTCAAGCTTAGAGAGAAGAGGTATGATTTTGAGAGAAGGATGCGGAGAAAAAGAAGCGAAGAGATGGAAGTATTAGAGGAAGTCTTCGATAAACCAACCTTGATGGCCCTATACAATCTACTCAATAAAGGATATCTAAAGGAAGTCTACGGAGCAGTCAAAGCTGGAAAGGAGTCGAAGATCTACTGGGGGAAGAGTATGAGGGGAGAGGACTTAGCGATCAAGATATACCTCACGGTCTCATCTGAATTTCGTAGGGGGATATTACAATATATCGATGGTGACCCAAGGTTCAAGAGTATCGACAGAAGCACAAGAGCCCTCATATACCGTTGGGCCCTTAAGGAGTTTGAGAATCTAAAGTTGGCTTGGGACGCAGGCGTCAGAGTTCCAAGAAGGGTTGCGGTGGAGAAGAACATATTGATAATGGAGTTCATAGGGGAGGATGGTACCCCAGCCCCCCTACTCAAAGAGGTCCCCTTGCAAGATCCTGGGAAAACCTTCGACCTAATAATTGAAGGCGTCGAGAAACTATACCGTATCGCAGGACTCGTACATGGGGACTTGAGTGAATATAACATCATGATATGGGAGGATAAGCCTGTCTTCTTCGATGTCTCCCAAGCAGTCAAACTAGACCACCCCATGGCGAGAACCTTCCTCAGAAGAGACCTATATAACATTCATAAGTTCTTCTCAAAGATGGGTCTAGATATTCCATCTGCAGAAAAATTATATGGACGCGTGGCTGGTGAGGATGCAGAATAGGTTCAGCCTATTGGTTCCAAGAGAGAGAATAGGGGTAATAATAGGGGAGGATGGGAAAGTAAAAGATAGGATTGAAAGAATCTTCAAGGTGAATCTGAATATAGACAGCGAAAGTGGAACAATAGAGATAACTCAAACACAGGACGGCGACCTCACAAACGTCTTGAAGGCCCGTGACGCAGTTACAGCCATCGCGAGAGGATTCTCACCTGAAGACGCCCTCAAACTCAAGAGCGACGATATCATCTTGGACATAATAGATCTTAGGGAGATCTTTGGAAAGAGCGACAGCGACATAACAAGGGTGAAGGGAAGGATCATCGGTCGAAACGGGAAGATGAGAAGGGCGCTTGAGGAACTCACAGGAACAGACATGTCAATATATGGCCACACCGTAGCCATCACTGGAGACTATGAAGCCGTATCCACGGCTAGGGAAGCCATATCTATGTTGATTGAGGGAAAGCAACATTCAACAGTATACAAGTTTCTGAGAAGGCGCAGACATGAGGAGAAGAAAAAGAGAATGACTGAGCTTTGGATCCATCCGGAATAATTTACAAGACACAACACACATCTGACCTGAATATGTGAATGCGATGGATAGGTGAAAGTTTTTGGCTGAAGAGTTCAAGGAGATAACCCCGTCAGACTTCTTCTATAGGAACAGGGATATCGCAGGTTTCACAAATCCTTCGAGGGCATTATACTCAACAATTAGAGAGTTGGTTGAGAACTCTCTGGATGCATGTGAGATCCATGGCATCCTCCCAGACATCTACATAAGGGTCTCCCCTCAGGCTGAGACCACAGCGGATCCCGCTGTTTACAAGATAAGGATCCAAGATAACGGTTCAGGCCTTCCAGCCGAGGTTATACCATCGGCTTTCGGCCAAGTCCTCTTCGGCTCGAAATACAGACTCAGGCAGAGCGTAGACTACAACGAGAGGATACTGATAAGAAATGGGCGGAACATTGAATCTGTCGAGATAGGAAGGTTCGTCGAGCAATTCCTCAAACCTAACGAGATTATTAAGAATATTCATGAGAGAGGCTATGAGACCTTAGCTTTCAACCTTGAGAACTTCAGGTTCTCATGGGGCAGAATATCACATGTCTCCAGACACACAGTCGATGAGCCACTATATGAGGTTAGGCTGGAGGGTGGCAGAAAGGTCAGAGTAACCGGCGGCCACAGCATATTCATTATGAAAGACGGCAGGATCGCCTTGAAAGATGTTGAACAGATGAAGGTCGGTGAGTATGTTGCAGTTCCAAGAACCTTACCTTTCAACACATATAAAGTTGAAGGTGAAAAATCGGAGAAACCGCTCAAAACCCATGCAAAGTGGGATAATTCAAATAAACATGAGAATCTTCCTGGCAACCCATCCAGAAACATCTATAAATGCCTGAGCCATCATAGAGCAGAAGATGAGCCTAAGAATTCACGTATCCCACTCACGAAAGAATTCATGAGTTCTCTAGGATACGTCGTAGGCAGAGGTGAAAAACTCCAGAAGGGCCCAACCATTAGAATAGATGGGTCTCAAATTGAACAGTCAAACGAACTAGCCGTAACATTCAAAGATACTCCAAATATTGAAGAACAAGTTGAAATCTTCTTTTCCCTCGAGTCTGGACTCGTTTTGAACAATCCAGGGTCAACTGCCACCTCGATCAGTATTGAAATAGAAGGAGTGAATAGTGGGGAGATCCCTAAAATTGCATTCAACATCCCCACCGAGCTCAGGATGGCGTTCATAGAAGGCCTATACAACGGTGGAGGATACGTAGCTGATGGTGAGCATATATCTTTTCCAACCCGAAGGCGAAAACTAGCCTATGATTTGATGTATCTGTTGATGTCTATAGGAGTCTTCCCAACAGTCGAAGAATTGGAGCTGGATAAGAATAATACAATGTATGTAATTAAAATGTTAGGCCGGAATCTTGATGAGGCTTTGAAGGTTGGAGCCAAAGAATCTAATGAGGCCTTCAAAACTTCAGCTGATTATCCGGATTTCGTGTTCTGCAGGATAATCGAATTGAGAAGGGTCAAGTCAACCTCACCCTACGCTTACGATCTATCTATACCTGGAAGAGAGAATTTCATATGCGGGTTAGGAGGCGTCTGTTGCCATAACACCCGAGGAACATTCGGCCTCGGCGGAAAGATGGCTGTCCTCTACGGTCAGATAACCACCCACGGCCAGACGAGAGTCATCTCAAGTGTAGGAACATCCAAGATTCATGAGTATGTCTTGATGATGGACATACAGAGGAACAAGCCTATAGTTACAAAACATAGGGTCCACATCAACAAGTCGAGATGGCATGGAACGATTGTTGAGTTCACTACTGAAGCCGATTACTCAAGAGCCATGCCCAAGATCCTTGAATATTTGAAGGAGACCGCCATAGTCGTCCCATATGCAAACCTGACTTTTGTGGATCCCAGGGGTAGACTATACAGGTTCTGATAGGCAACAAGCATCATGCCCAAGCCTCCAAGTGAGACTACACCCCATCCACATGGAATAGACATAGAGACCCTGAAGAGGATGATTGAGGCTACAGACTCCAAGACTATGAAGGAGTTTATGAAGAAGCATTTCCAGAGGGTTGGCGAGAAGATAGCTAGGAGGTTCCTAGAGTTTGCGGACGTCGGAATCAAGAAGAATCCTAAGAGGCTCACCCAAGACGAGATCGTTAGGCTCGTGAACGCCCTTAAGAATTACGATGGATTCCTCCCTCCAGACGCAAGTTGCCTATCACCTTTAGGGAAGGACCTTCTGAAGACAGGGATAAAGAAGGAGCTCAACCCTGAATTTGTTGCCGTTCACCAGAGGAAGCCGGCGGCTTATTCGGGATTTCCATTCATAGTCGAGGTTGGGGTAGCCTACGGCGGAGGCATACTCAAGACAGACGGCATCCTACTATACAGATTCGCGAATAGGATACCGCTTCTATTCGATGAGGCCAGCGACATATCATATAAGGTTGTGAACGAGTTGATGAACTGGAGACACTACAAAGTCACACCAGAGACACCTATCGCGGTCTTCATCCACATATGCAGCCTCAAGATACCCTACAAGACCGTTGGGAAAGAGTTCATAGCGGATAGGCCTGAGGTTGAACATGAGATTCTGAACGCTCTGAGGGAGGTCGCCAGGCAACTTGCCCTATTTTTATCTAGGAAACACCATATGGAGAGAGAGAGGAGGAGGCTCGATGTATTCTCAAAGTATCTGCCAAAGATCGCATCCTTCTCAGCCAAACTTGCGAATAGAGAGAAGATTCCAGACGTCAAGAAACTTTTAGGGAGCATCGCAAAATATGTCGAAGAATGAGTCTTCAAGGGGAGCTGTCAGAGAGAGGAAGGAGAAGGTTCTTACATCCCTCCAAAACCTAGGTGAGAGGATCTACCGCCAAATAATTGCGGGAGAGTTTCCGTGGATAAAGATGCCTAGCAGATCAATAAACAACATACTATACGACCAGAAACTCAGACAGTACATATTGGGCAACAGGAGTGTGAGAAGAAGCTCAAGAAACATCAGACATATCAGACCCTTAACCCAGCTGATTTGGACAGCTATGTTCGTCAACGACCTGACCAGACAGAGTAAGACCAGCACCCTCAGAGACGTCTTCTACTCAGCCCAAGCCTATGAGATGTCCTTCACAGACCAGCAGGAGAGCGACAACCTCATCACAGACCTTGAGACCGTTATAGGATATTCAAGAGAAGACTTCAACGTCTTCCCTGAAGAGAGGAGCGCAATATTCGGAGACCTGACCATAGAGTATACGATTCCAGGATATGAAGGAAGGAGACTCAACCTCACCTCACACCCAGATGGCATGATGATAGGGCCTGCGCTGACAGGGGCCGAGTTTATCGACTGTAAAGCGGATAAAGTTATAGCAATAGAGAAGGGGGGCCTCTTCACAAGATTCATAGAGGAGCGGGTGCACATCAAACATAAGGCCCTCCTAGTCCATACAGCGGGCCAAGCGCCGAGGGCTACAAGAAGCTTCCTTAGGAGGTTGAATCAGGAACTCGGCCTACCTGTATACATATTCACAGACGGAGACCCTTGGGGTATGCATATTGCGATGGTTATAATATCGGGTTCAGCGAACGCCGCACACCTCCGCGACTTGAACACACCGGATGCGAAGTGGTTCGGCGTATGGGCCTCAGACATAGTTGAGTATAAGCTCCCAAGCGATAAATTGACGGAGCTAGACATCAAGAGGCTACATGAATTGAGGAAGGACCCAAGATATGAAGGTAAAATCTGGAGCAGAGAGATAGAGACATTCATGAGGATAAAGAAGAAGGCTGAGCAGGAAGCATTCAGTAGATATGGCTTAACATACATAGTTGACGAGTATTTACCTGCTAAACTGGAGATGGCTGACTCCTACTAGCTTCCCTTGGAAAAGCAGAAATAGAAAGGTTCTAAGAGTAATTGATAAAAAAGAAAATTTATATTATCTACTCTTCAAGGACAGCTACGGCCCTTATCGGCGACCCTGTGCCTCCACGTATCTTGAGGGGTAGACCAACGTATGTGAAGCGTCTCCCTGCAACCTTATCTAGATTGCATAGGTTCTCAGTATTCATTATACCGTATTCACAGCAGACCTCATGAGCAGGGAAGAAGCCTGTAGCAGTATTTCCACATGAATCTATTGTTGTGGCGTCTATCCCAATATTGACTACACCACGCTCGGCAAGCCAAGCTGTGGAATCGTAATCTAAACCTGGATTCTCAGTCAGATACTCGGGTCTCGGATAGGTCCTGGTATAGTGCCCTGTGTAAAGGAGCACAGTGTCTCCCTTCCTAACATCGAGTCTGGCCTTGACCAAGGCATCCTCAAGATCCTTAACTGATATGATCCCTCGAGGTTTGATATGTGTGAAGTCCAGACATATTGCGCTCGTGTAGAACCATTCGAGGGGGATCTCATCTATCTTCTTGGCACCTGGCTTGTTACATATATGCCATATCGAGTCAGTGTGGGTAGGACCATGATCAGACATGAGTAGACCGAAAGTTGTATAGGTGAATCCGCCTTTGGTCCCATGGATCTTACCTACTGTCCCCTCATGGGTGTGGAATGGGAATATCACAGTATTCAGGTGGCCTGGGAAGACAGGCATCCCATTATATATCTCTTGGCTGAGATCTATTATCTTCACCATACTTAACACCCTATATAGGCGATGTAGGGTAGGGCTAATAAAACTTATTAAAACGACCAGATGGGGTTTAACCCTAGAAATAGAAAATCTTTTTATCAATTGAATATTTCTTTGAGGGGGGAAAGTGGAGATATGAAGACGAGTCTAGATAAATTCTTCAACCCTAAAAGCGTAGCTGTCGTAGGAGCGTCGACCACACCTGGAAAACTGGGTTATGTTGCAGTTGAGAACCTGATCAGGCTCGGGTATCCAGGAAAGATCTTTCCAGTAAATCCAAAAGCTAATGAGATTCAGGGGCTGAAGGCGTATCCAAACGTCAAGGACATACCTGAACCTGTCGATGTAGGATTGGTACTTGTACCCGCTGAGGCTGTAGTGGGCGTTGTAAAGGACCTGGCTGAGAAAGGAGTAAAACATACGGTTATAATTGCAGGAGGATTCAGTGAGGTAGATGAGAAAGGCGCTAAGATGCAGCAAGAGATTGTGGAGATTGGCCGAAAATATGGAATGAGGATCATTGGGCCGAATACAACTGGAATAGTCAGCATTCCAGGACGATTCTCAACAACCTTCTTCAAGGTAGACTATAATCCTGGATCAGCCGCCTACATAGCTCAGACTGGAAACTTTGCATCAATAACTTTCAGGTGGATAGTGACTAGGGAGAATTTCGGGATAAGTAGGATAATAGGATTAGGGAACAAGTGTGACGTAGACGATGCTGACGCCCTAGAGTATTTAGAGAGCGACCCCCACACGAAGGTCATAGCTATGTATATCGAAGGTTTGAAGGACGGTAGACGATTCGTGGAAGTTGCCAAGAGAGTGTCAAAGAAGAAGCCTATCTTAGCATTGAAGTCGGGGAGGACACCTGCAGGCTCTAAGGCTGCTATGTCGCATACGGCTTCACTTGCAGCAGACGATGCTATATTGGATGCGGCTCTTAAGCAGGCCGGTGTTATAAGGGTCAATAACTATATGGACCTGGTAAATTATACTAAGGCCTTCGTGTTCCAGCAACCTCCAAAAGGCAATAAAGTAGGGGTCATAACGCCCTCCGGAGGCTTGGGCGTAATAAGCGCAGACGCATGCCAACTTCTAGGCCTCGACCTAGCAAACCTCTCGGAGAAGACCCTTGAAAGATTCAGAAAGGCCAGCCCACCGTTCATAAGGGTTGGGAACCCTTACGATATCTGGCCTTCAGTCACATATATAGGGGTTGATGAAGCTTACAAAGTCGGGATCGAGGCTCTTTTCGAGGATGAGAACGTCGACGCCATAATTGCAGGGTTCCAGTTTACTGAAGGATTCGAATTAAAAGATCACAGATTCATATCTGAGGCTTCAAGGAAACATCCTGACAAACCCATAATCGCTTACGCATCAAGCGATTGGGTTTTGGTTGAGAAGATGAGAGCAATACTTGAGAAGGAGAATATCCCAGTCTATTACTCACCTGAGGAAGCTGCTCAAGCACTGGCTGTGATGTATAGATATTCGAAGATAAGGGGAGAAGCTGATTAGTCGACGCCACGGATTCCCAACATAGCTCAAGTAGACTTGGCTGGAAATATTATCACATTCCCTTCCTTATCCTTGACGGCCCTCACAATCAATCTCCTAGGAGGCTTCTTTAAGGACATGCCCCAAACCATTTGGTTGACTTCATTGCTTATCTTGAAATCCTCAACCTTCATATGTCTTCTTATGTAATCTTTCAAGACCCTGATGGCTTTAGGGGTTCTCCTCCCCCTTGGAGTAGTCCAAACATCCCTTAAGTTGATCGTGTAGAACTTCTCCTCAACAACCTCCACTTCTTCAGCTTCAACAGGCTTCTCCTCAACCTCCTCTATCTCCTCAACTTCTTCAGGCTCTTCACTGCTCTTGTTCGATGACATGGATTCTCACCCTAAATCTTTAGTTTGCTTCTTCTCCAATGCCTCCTCCTGGAGGTAGCCCTCACCTTTCCACGAGTTTTAGCGACAACCCATGTCGGTACAGGTCTGCTCCTCTTATGGGCCCGACCTAACCTCCTCTTCTTCGATACCGGCTTATTTCTGGCCAAATCTAGATCCTCCTTATCTTAATCTCTCTCCTCTGGCTTTGGATCCTCCTCAGCGTCTCCTTAAGCTGCTCGTCAGTCAGTGGAACACGGATCCTCCCAGCCTGGGCGAGCTGGATAAGCTGGAGTTCAATCTGCTCAGCAAACTCAGGCCTCACCATTTTTATGTTCGTCAACCTCTGCCTAGCCTCAGGTGTAAGTATCACCCTGAGAATACTTTGCTTCTGAGCCTCAAGTTGACTCTGTAATCTCTCAGCCTTCTGCTCATCAGCCATGGCACGTTGAAGTTCAGAGAGTTTCCTTCTACGGATAAGCTCAAGCTCCTCATCCGTTGGCTCGCCGATACTCATCCTCACCTTCCACCTTCAACCTTACTCTCTTTCAATATCTCCGCAGCGATCCTGTTCAGTAAACTCACGCCTTCACTTGTGAGTCCACGACCCTTCTTGTTAACCTTTGCCACCAATTTCGCTCTCTCCAATTGCTGGAGAGGCTCCCTAACAGATGATCCACCTCCACGCCTAACATGTTCTCTTCTTGTTCCACGCCTCTTCCGCCCACCATACTCAGACCTTAACCTAGATACTCCTGTGGGGCCGTGAATGTAGAGTTTACGTAGGATAGAGGCGCACCTTGTGTACCACCAATCAGGGTCTTGTGGAGGATGTTCAGTATGTGATCCGGTCTTCGATGTGAGGGACCAAGCCGGCGGTGTGACCTCGCCTATATTCTCCTTGAGGTATGTGGCCAGCCTTTTGATCATCTCGTCTGCCGGAACATCGAAAGGTGTCGGCAAGTAATGCATCGCCCCTTTTCTTCATCAATATTTCAGTTTGACTTTAACCACTTGACTGAAACGCACAATATAAGTTTTCGTAGAATTAAGTAGGGTAAAGGTTTAACCTGTAATATATATGTTAACCTAACGATTTCAAATATTCTATTTCCAAAATGCTCACTCAAATGAAGGCTAAAAACAGACATCGTCAAGAAGTTTCAGACACATCGTCCTTCTCCCTGTAAAGGGTGAATGTCCTACCCCTCACATCGATGACGTACGCTCCTGTCGCGGCGGCAGCCGCCCCGGTGATCTCATTCATCCCATGTACCGAAGCGAAACTCTTTTGAACTTTCACCTTAACAAGTTTATCGACCTTAAGCTGCTTCTTAAGCTGTGTGATAAACTCATCTGTAAGACCGGCCTTACCGACCCAGATCTTAGGCTTGGCGGAAGCGGATCTTTCACTCAGTCTCCGAAACTTTTTCTTCGATGGGCCTTCTCCCTTAACATCGGATATCTTTTGACCACCCCGCATTTTAGACATGTAACAACAACCCTCCCATCCCCTTCAGGTCTTGTCCTAACCCTTGAGTTGACTCCGAAAACAAGGTATGAACCGCACCCCTTGCAGAAACGCATCTTCAGGTGTTTTGGAATCCTTACCCGACACTTCATCCCTATCTTTCTCGCAAGCTCCACATATCTGTCCGCGAGGTGGGGGTTCTCCTTGAAACATTCTCCAGCCAACTCGAAGAGTCTCTCTATTCTCTCTGAGGCCAGCTCCTTATAACGGCTACTGATCCTCGCCATGGGACCATCCCAATTTAAATTATGATTCTTAAGAGTTAAATCTTCGTGGCAGACTTGCTATTCATAGTTCTCGCCGAATCTGCTTTGGAGCCTGTTCCAAGGGAGATATTAGATCACCCTTCGATCGTGAAGGACGCTAGGAAGCGGTGTAAGAGGCCTGAGCAGCTCATACTCGACAGGTCCTACCACCATCAAGCGATGGCGGGGTTAAGGGATGCCCATAGAAGGGGTAGACCAGACATAATACATATCACCTTACTGACAGCCTTGAGCTCACCCCTAAACTTGACTGGAAACTTGAAGATCTATATACATACAAGAAATGACGAAGTCATATTCATCTCTCCAAAAGTAAGAGTTCCCAGAAACAGCGAGAGATTCAAAGGTTTAATGGAGCAACTATACGAGTTTGGCCAGGTACCTCCAGAGGGTGAACCTTTAATGAAAATCAGAGGAATGGGGGTTGAAGAGCTGCTCAGAAACATAGATCCAACATTGAAGGTTGAGATATCGATGAGGGGAGAGAGTAGAGGGATCAAAGATGTTGTAGGTTTGATTGCGAGCCATGATAGGCCGGCTGTTCTAGTAGGGGGTTTCCCCAGAGGCCACTTCTCCAAGGAAACCATCAGCCTCCTAGATAAGACATTCAGAATATACAGTTCGGGACTCGACAGCTGGACAGTGACTTCCTGGCTAATATTTGCATATATAGATGTAACCGGAGCTGATGAGGTTGTTCAGAATAGGTGAGGTGGATTTTACATTTAATGTATTGTATGCCGGGTTATTGGGATCGAAGATCCTTAGGAGAGAATCCAGCATGTTGACGCTAGATTCTAAGTTGAGGCATTTCGATAGGACCCTGAACCTCCAGAGATCATTAAGGAGGTTCATCGGCGTCGAGGAATTGGATAAACCAACATATAAGGTTAAAAGTGGATACACCAGGTTCAACCAGAAGTATAACCTCACCATAGGAAGACCTTTTTGGGATGAAGCCTTGAGAGAGAAGCTTGATATTCAAGAGGAGAATATGAAAAAACTCGCAGCCAGAGGTGTAGCCGGCTACACTATACTCGACTACGCCTTAGCAGATGCAGCATATACGATGGCGAGAAGCTTCGGTACAGACATCAACTATCCTAACTCGGGATTCTTATCTTGGACCCCTTTGAGGACACCCACATACAGATGCGTTGGAGCCGAGAGATTTGAGGTTACCGATGAAACAAAGATGTCCAGGCTGATCAAGAAGGTTGCCATGTGGTTCGGAGCATCCATCGTGAGGATTACGACACTTGATAGGAGGTGGGTATACTCACACTGGTACGATAACAGGGCTTCACCCCATAGAAACCCACCCATAGTTTTCTCAGATGAGTCAGGTTATGAAGATTATGTTGAACCCACCCAGCTCGAGGACGGAACCCAAGTTATACCGAAAGAGATGAGGTACGCTATATCGCTGGGGTTTGAGATGGATTACGAGTCTATCAGAACAGCACCTACAGCGGTTGCTTTCGCTGGGACACTAATGTACGGATACAGAACCATAATACAGACAGTAGCATCCCTTGCAGAGTTTATCCGAGGATTGGGATACAATGCCATACCAAGTTCCAACGATACTGCTTTGAATGTTCCAATAGCTATAGACGCAGGTCTGGGTGAGGATGGGAGGATAGGTGGATGCCTAATCAGTCCAGAGTATGGTCCAAGGATCAGGCTAGCAAAGGTGATAACTGACCTCCCCCTCGCCACAGATAGACCCGTAACATTCGGTATCCACGATTTCTGTGAGGAATGCAGAAAATGCTCAAGGCGCTGTCCAGCCCAGGCGATTCCACATGGTCCGAGAACCGTAGGACTTGAGAAGAATGACGTCGACGCCCCGACTATCTCAGAGAGTGTTGGACCTCTCAGGTGGATAAATAATCAGGAGAGGTGCAGAGCTTACTTCGCTGTTGGAGGGACGAACTGCGGAGTATGCATCAGCGTCTGCCCATGGAGTAGACTCAACTCAACCACAAGAATTTTGTGGAAGCGACTTACGGCAAGGGGAGGAAAAACCCTCAGACGCATACTACTACATTTAGATGAGGTTTCGGATGGTGAAGAGATAAATCCTGAAAGATGGTGGTGTAACGAGATATACGAGATGGTGAGAAAACGTAATATTCCAACCGTTTGATCTTTGAAAATATGTTTTTAACCATCAAACCAACTCTGTTGATAGTCAAGGGCGAGTGACTAAATGTCTGAGGATACTGATCTGGATCTCCTCAAGAAGCGTAAACTATTGGAGATGCAGAGGAGACTTCTAGCAAAGAAGATTGAAGAAGATAGAAGGGTTGGTTTAGAGGCGGGTATAAAGAAGATCGATTCGAGGGAAGTCTTAAAGAAAATATTTGTCGGCAGGGCGGAGGAGGTTTGGGATGTAGCCTGCAGACAGTACCCCCAAGTCATGAAGAGGCTTGAGGACGGTCTCGCCCGCATGGTGCTCAGGGGGGAGATAAGCGAGGCTCTGGATGAGGGTCAACTCCTCTACATACTCAGAACCCTAGGGTTGAAGCCGAGATTCGATGTGAAGATAAGAATTCTTGAGGGTGGGAGGTTGAAGTCAATATCTGAGAAGCTGAAAGAGGAGTAGGACCTCGATGCTCTTCAGTTTGAACAAGATTTACATCAACCTTAAGGTCAAACTTGAAATCAAGGCATATACCCTATTTGCAGCCCACTGATATTACACGTTGAGAGTTGCCTATAAGCAGAGTCTCATCAGCTTAGATAAACTACTGATGATTATATTTTGAGTGGGAAGAGTCACCCCACCAACTGCTCCTCAGGTTCTCTCACAGATTTGAGATTGGAAATTGAGCAGCGTCAAGTATTCAGCACATCATTAAGGCAAAGGTTGGGGAGGTTCATGTCTGTCACTCCATTAAACTTTTAGCTAATGTTTTTAGCCTTCCAAATAGAATCGGTATTTATGAATCTAAGATCCATAACTGTCGGCTTCAATCTTCGAAAGGATAGTAACGAGGAGACTATACGTAAGGCTGCTGGAATAGTGGCCACAGTCAGAAGGAGGCTTACAGACAGATATCCGAAAGTGAGAACAACAAGATTGTGCACACAGCCCCTCATCGAGATAGATGGTTTGAATCCTGAGGGGGTAGGTCGACTTGTGAAAGAGGTCGACCGACTTTGCAGGAGTGGGGGGGTAGACTGGTTCTGCATCCCTATAGGAGAGTGCTATGATACTACACACCTAAGATTCGTCAAGACACTGCCGACGATCATGCGTAGCTCGGAGATAGCCTTCTCTAATGTGATAGCAACCCGGGGAGGCAGAATCAACTTCGAGGTGATCCTTGAATGTGCGAGGCAGGTTTTGAAGATCTCTAGGTTAAGGAGTGACGGATTCGACAACTTCAGGTTCTGCGTCAGCGCAAACGTGAAGCCTAACGGTGCCTTCTTCCCATACTCATGGCATAGGGGTGAGAACGGATTCTCAATAGGACTCGAAGCCATAGATCTGGTAATTGACAGCGTCAGGGCCGGAGGAGATTTGACGGAGATTAGGGATAGGATCCGTAAGGCCTTGTCTACGGAGCTTGAGAAGATAGACAGTATCGCAAGTGAGGTTGAGTCTGAGAGTGGTGTGAAGTATTATGGGATCGACCTGTCCTTGGCCCCGTATCCTACGGAGAGCCAGTCGATAGGCAGGGCCGTTGAATATTTGGGAGCCGAGACTTTCGGTGTGAATGGAACACTCTTCCTAACATCGTACCTAACAAATATTTTGAAGTGTTTGGAGAGAGATCTACCAATTCGAACAGTAGGTTTCACAGGGGTTATGTATCCTGTTCTCGAAGACAGATATTTAGCCCGTAGCAACGATGAAGGTTTTCTGAGTGTGGACAGTCTATTACTATATTCTTCAGTCTGCGGCTGTGGTCCAGACATGATACCGATCCCAGGAGACGTATCGGAGAGGGAGGTAGCGTCGATCATGCTGGATATGTCAGCCCTAGCCTTGATCTTGGATAAACCCCTCATCGCTAGGCTCGTCCCAATACCAAGAAAGAGGGGGGGACAGAGAACCAAGTTCAATTACCACTTCTTCCATAACACAAAGATAATGGCGGTAAGGAATCGATCTTTAAGAGGGAAGATGTTGAAATCTGCTTTGAACTTCGAGTTTCTATGAGAGGTAGATGAGGTCTAATGTTACCGAGCACATGACTTGGTACATCTATTGATCGACCACCACATCATAAACCTCGCCTTCAAGAATAAGATCAGGGAGAAGGGGGGTTCCTCATGAAGAGGCTCAGTATAAACATGAATGTTATAAGTGACGTCACCGTCAATAAACCTGTAAGAAATGAGCCTGTGAGGTCCCTGAAGAATCCTATGAGGATGGGCCCGAGAACCCCACCCACTTCCCCAAATGAAAAGTATAGTCCCCCGGCCGAACCCATTCTCCTCGAACCTACCTCTGGCATATCCATCAGAATGGTGAGAAGGAGTGGGGGCAAAGCTCCGACACCGATACCGCATGCAGCTATTCCAAGAATCACCCATAAACCTCCACCAGCCGCCACAAGCAGTATTGAGATAGCTACCATCAGCAGGGTTGATGAGACCACCAATTTCCTCGATCCGAACATGTAAGAGACCTTTGGGATGCCTAGACTACCGACTATCCTGCATAGACTGAAGATCGCAGCCAGCAATCCAGCAGTTGCTGCTTGGAGATAGTATGACTCCAAAATTTTAGGCAACCAGTTGTTGAGGCCGTGAGCGACTATGAATGTCGTTGAACCTATGATGATTACCAACCATAGGTCCCTATACTTCAGAAGCTCGGAGACTCCGCCCCAGACCCCGCGCCCCCTGACAGTTGGACTCCGCATATTCTTGTGAGACGATCTACCTAGGAGGAGCCAAAGAACCGAAGTAGCCAGGGCTACTGAACCGTATAGGAGGAAACAGCTCCTCCAACTTCCAAGATATGGGAGGATCAGACTGTTGGTTGCACCAAGGGAGAAGGCTGTTCCAGAAGATACGCCTGTAAAATATATTCCTGAGGCGGTTCCCCTCTCCCGACCAGTGAACCATGTGGCCACAAGTTTCGGTAGGCCAACAGAGACCATCGGTGCTCCAAAACCGAATATGGCTATTGAGCCGAATAGACTTGGAAAGTCGAAGGCCAGCGCCCTTAGCATACTAGACGCTGATATCACGATCAAGCCCAGGAACAGGGACCTCCATAGACCTAGTTTATCTATCAGTAAACCTTCAGGATAGGCTGAGGCGATGTAGATGAGGGGCCAAGCGCCGGCCGCGACTCCAACCTGCGTATAGGTAAGCTTGAGCTCACTCATCACAGGAGTCACAAGAGGCGCGATAGAGAAACATATCAGGCCGAAACAGAAGTATATCAACCATGCAAAGGAGAGCATCAACCATCTATAGTTCTCCAGCGGTTGCTGTTCAGCAGCAGACTCCAAGCCCATAGAGATCAACTGATCAAGATGTTCTAATCAAACTGGCCATGGATGTTATTGGGATGTCTCCTAGGAGAGGATATTAAGTTTGATTTAGGGTTTTCTTGAGTCTGCTATAAGATACGATGGTTGACGCAGCCATGGCAACCCTCGAGGGTGACGGATAACATGGGATCCGGCCTCTCCTCAAAATTTCAACGGCCTCCCTCGTACTCCTCTCACCCATCCAAAATGCTAGGACAGGTTTACTGTATCTGTCAGCTACTTCTACGACCGCCCTAGCAGGCTGCGCAGCCGTAACCAATCCTTGGGAGACGAATATGCATATTACAGAATCTATCGTGTCCTCAGCCAGAATCGTATCAAGCACGTTCCTGTAACATTCATAGTCAGCCCCACCAGTCATATCTATAGGGTTTGAAGTTGAAGCTATTGGTGGCAGAAAATTTTTGATTTTTCTCTGAACTTCACTTGGCAACACGAATCTGTAGGCCGAACTTACTGCACCAGTCTGACACCAAGACCGCCAACCCACCTGCATTGCTGATTATTCCTACTCTATCCCCTTTCGGCAGAGGCTGGTTCATCAGTGCTATGGCTGCGTTGAAGATATCGTCAACATCATTCACCCTGAGCATACAAGCCTACCTCAAACCTGCGTCGACGACGCTCTCTGAACCAGCTATTGAACCTGTATGGGATAGGGATGCCCT
>JAGTQO010000062.1:7905-9324 GCA_018396565.1 Candidatus Bathyarchaeota archaeon | reverse complement strand
CAAGAGATATTTTATCTGGCGAAGAAATTTGTCATACAACTAATCTCCAACCAGACATCTGAGACGATCATTATTGTACTCCAGTATGGCGGTGGAATAATAGCTGTCATAGGACTTGTGATAGCCATAACAGGAATATCTGCAAATGGAGAAATTAATAGTATAAAGTCCTCTCTACGTAGGCTCGAGCCAAGAATCCAAAACCTCCCTACAAGTCAACCCAAAACCCAAACATCAACTTGCAGATTTTGTGGAGCAGAGATAGCTTTAAACGATTTGTTCTGTCCAGGATGTGGAAGATCCAAAATATAAATTTACTATATCTTTCAGTTCATTCTCTATCGCTATGAATGTCGCATTCACATTCTCATCTAGAATCTGGCGTACATCTAATCCTCTCTTGGATAAGGCTGTTATTCGGAAGCTGGGAACTGTATTCAGATGAATATAGCTGTCCTCGAAAGTCATGTACACTATGATAGAATTTATGTATTCTATGCTAAAGAGTGGGTTGATGTAGGTATGTCTTCTTCTCCGGACCGTTCAAAGATATCTTGATGGCCTCCAAAAATCTTAGGCCAAGAAGGTCCTCTGTATTTCCTCTGAAAGTCTCTCCATAACCTTCCAACATGATCTTCGCTTTAGGTACCTGAATCATGACGTGGGCTCTCCTCAAGATTAGGGTCTCCCCGGTCACGGTTCTGCCAGTAGCCCACATTTCCTTCGGCATCTCGGAGAGTCTCAACCTGAGTCTCCTGTATAGGTCCTCTGAGATGAGGAGGAAACCTTCGTATCCTGTATCTAGCCTTACAGGCAACTCTCCCTCCGCTGGAAAGTTTCCTGCCGGCCCAACAATATTGACGCCCAAGACTGGCGCATATGTCTCATTCACTTGTCTGTATGGCCACTCGGCGACCTCAACACCCTCCAACCTAGACGCACCGACCTAGGATATTCTTCACCCACCTTGAAGACCAGTCTATGAGAGGCTTTACGTCTCGGTGGAAGCCATACATCCCTTAAGGATTCTCCTGAAGCCACTATCTCACCATTCTCCATAGCCACATATTTTCCAAAGTAACCTCTAAAGATCTCATTCTTGAGTCTGGCATAGGCTTCATTGTTTATTCTCTCCTGCTCAGTCTCATCTGTCTCCTGTTCAAGCCATAACTGAATAGCCTTCTCCAAAGCTTTCGAGATGGCGCCCTTAGAGTAACCGTACCTCTCCATAGCCTTCCTTCTAAAGTTCCTCTCCAAATCTTCTGGGATATGGCCTTTTATTACAACCAACCCTCTCATCTAAACATTACTATATTAAAGTTCCTAAAAACTTTTGGCCTTAAGTCCCTATTCTATCTATTTTGAGGAGTGTGAAGGGGAATAGTTGGCTGTTCCTTAGCGTGTTGTGGGACGGTATCG
>JAGTQO010000062.1:5545-7886 GCA_018396565.1 Candidatus Bathyarchaeota archaeon | reverse complement strand
CCATCTGCAACTGTTCTCTCTATGATTTGATTGTAATTTCTAAAATGGAAGATTGTGCTTTTTGGTAAAAGTTATATAAGGACTTATGTAAATATGTTACAGTGACTTATCTTGGCTGGTTTACGCATCAAGATATCAGATGGACTAGAGAGACTCTTCAGAGAAATGGCTATGAAACGTTTCGGCTACGGTAAAGGTTCCTTAAGTCGTGCTGCGGAGGAGGCTATACAGAATTGGGTATCGAACCAGTTGCAGATGGAGAAGAGAGAGTTTGAGGGGGATCCTGTGAAAGCAATAGAGGGGTTGCTTGGAGATGTTGATGTCGATTCTGTAGAACTCCAACATCTCGCTGGAAAAATTTGGGTGAGAAAGGCTCTGGCCAATGTATCTAGTTGACACCAATATCTTCCTTGAAGTTTTGCTTTCAAGATCGAAAAAGGATGAGTGTGAAAGGTTCCTCAACTATTTGAAGGAAGGAAAGAAGTTGGGAGTGATCACAGACTTCTCCATCCATTCCATCTTGGTGATCATGGAGGGATTAGGAAGAAGAAGGGAGCTTAAAATTTTTCTGAGGGGCCTATCGGCTTATAGAGGGTTGACAGTATACACAACGACGTTGGCTGACGAAATAAATGCTGTAGAAATCAGCTATGAAAATAATTTAGATCTAGACGACGCTATTCAATACGTCGTAGCTTTAACGCTAGAAGTTCATGGAATTATCTCCTTCGATAAACATTTCGACAGGTTGAGGATACCAAGGATCGACCCATCAGCCATAATGTAATAAAACTATGCTTTTAATTAAATTGTCAAAGCAACTACTTATGAGTTGAGAAGTTGAAGTTAGCAAAAGTTTCATTCCATAGACGATATATATTTTGGAACCACATTCATCATTTTTGAATCGATAACATAAATACTTCTCTTACTGACCGTCATACCTATTAATTATTGATTAAGGAAACTTAAGGTTGACGAGATCAATTCTACCCTTCTCGTCTACAATGACGGCCTTTGCTCTGGGAGCTATATTGAATGGGATATCTGTCCATCCACCAGTATTTGCAACTTTCGCATCGTGGTCGATGCCTGGTATGTGAGTGTGACCCATAATAACCCAGAACCCCGGAGGAATATTCATATGTGCCTTCCAAATCCTCTCCAGCAGCAGATTCCTCGTTACAATCGAGACTGCAAAGCCGATGGGTCCTCCGAAGGCTTGGTCCCCATGCAACCCTATGATCGTCAACCCATGTGCATGGAAGATTCCGCATTTGCCAAGTGATAGAAATTTTGTGTGACCAAACTTGAAGTTGACATTCAACTCTTCAGGGTCATGGCTTGGATCCCCAAGAACTAGGTAAACAGTTAGTTCTTGACCCAATACACCAATAGTCTCCAGGACCATCTCAACTGCTTTCTCATCGCTTCCATACCAGGCCTTGAATGAGTCCCAGTCGCTACGCCATCTGAATAGGTCTCCGAGAATCACAAGATTCGACACTCCCCTATCCTTTACGAAGATCGCCAGTGCCCTGAGTCTTTCAGAGTCTCCTGGAATATTGGATATATGGAGATCGCTGACAAAGACTGTTGGTCCATAGAGATCTATCTCTCTACCATCTATGCAAGGCCTCTTCACAAATCCAATATCATAGTAGAGTAGAGGCAGACTCACCAAGAAGTATGTTAATGCAGCTACCATTATGACAGAGGCTACCAATACTTTAAGATTCACCATTCAGACACCTGAGGAATTCGCTTTCAAAGGTCTGATACTTCCACATAAATATGTTATTTTGTTAACAATAATTGAGTGATGGCGAGCACCTAAATTGGGCAATATCACATTGATTTTACATTCTTCACAAAATATTTCAGCGAATCTACAAAAAACTGTATATTTATTCAGATTGCTCCATGTCTTTCCGAACTTTTTTAAGTTCATCTACCAATCTCTTTCTATAATTCTTATGTTTCGCTTCTGCTTCTTTGTCTCATTGCTTTCTTTAGTTCCTCTATTCTAGCATCTATTCCCTTAAGCTCTTCCAAGTCTCTTTTGGCTTCTTGTAATGCAGATATCTCGTCTTCTAGTGATGTAGGTGCATATTATGGAGGTAGGTAGATACACCCCCTCCACTAGTAGCTGACCCCTAGTACAATCATGGCCCGAGAGATTTACTGGGCCAGTTGGTCGTCCAGACTGATAGAGTAACCTTAAAGGAAGGTGAAAGACAGCGGATGTAGGGCTTCATCGATTTACTTAAAACCAGTAGCCTCCGCTTGGGGTCCACCCATCCTCCTACGGTAACGCATACCCATACCTAAGCCGCCGAGA
>JAGTQO010000062.1:3792-5518 GCA_018396565.1 Candidatus Bathyarchaeota archaeon | reverse complement strand
GGCCCCTGTCCATACATTGTCTGTTGAGGTGGGTGGAGATTCTGTCTGGGTGGTGATGGATTGTATGGTTGCGCCGGACTAGGAAAGAATCCGAGACTGGGTTGACCCATAATATTCATGGGTTGGGGTCCACCTCGGGGATAAGCTTGGTAGGCCCACCATCCTCTGGGCATCCCTGGAAACCATCTGCAGTAAGGTGAGAGGTTAGGTCCTAGACTCATGCCTCGTCCTCTTCCACGGCCATACAATGGGTAACTCATATCTATCACAATAATATGTTCTATTGCACAAAATATAAACTTGCCTATATATTTAGGGATGGGTTGAAAGCAAAGATGACGTCTTTAGGTCGACATTCAAACTGTATTTCAAAATATTTTGTATAGCGGATGGTTTCTGGTCAGTGGCTTCACACCTGATCCTCTTGCTCCATAGGCTATGATGGCGTCGGTCATCGCGCAGGCTGGAAAGATACTCCTCGCCTTCTCCATTGAGCCGTATATGATGAAGTCAGCTCCTGCAGTCTGCACCATCGCTGTAACAGCTCCCCTACAAGTTCTCTTTGTATTCAAGCCAAAATCTCCGGCGCGCCTCCACATACCTACAACGCCTAATGGAGCTGCACCTGTCGGCAATCCGAAAATACCTTTCAGCATCCTAATTCCTTCAGATGCCGTAGCTATGCTTGGAATATCAAGTACCGGTGCAAGAACAAGAATCTTCTCCAATCCAGCTTCGGCAGCAATTTTTAGAAGACCCTCCTTAGCACCTGCACCTTCAAGTATTGAACGCATGCCTTGTGGAGATACTTCTCTCGGGTTGAATGCTTGAACGATTGCGGTCTTCATTCCTGAATCTTTTATTCCCCTAACCTCAGCTTCATCTACTGTGTAGTTTATGGATGTGTATACGGCCCTGTCGAGTAGATCAACCTCCCCAGCATATTTGGCTCCCTCCAACCTGACGATTGCGTTTGGACCATTTATCAGGAATGGGGCTTCGGTAATTTCGGAGATGAAGCCTATGTATCTCTTTAAGGCTTCAGGGGTCTCCCCGACAATGTCGACCATATGTGGGTTGCCGGTCTTCTCAGACATCTCCTCCTGCGTCTTAACCAGCAACTCAGCCTTCCTCACATCGAATATTCCATGGGTATGGTCTGAGACTATTCGATGACCCAGATGGAATATGCTTCCGATAAGGACTGTCGGTAATTCTCCAGGTTGTCCGCCGACTCTTAAACCACCTATATCAAAAATCTTCTGTTCCAAACTGAATTTTACCAGTCGAAACTCCTCCAGAACAATAGAACCAACCCATTGATATTACTCTTACTTTTATCGAGGATGATGGCTCGGCTAAAGTATATTTTCTAACATTATAGTGAGTTAAAAAATGTTTGATCTAGAAGTTTATGTTAGAAGAAATTTTCATCGATGATTAGAATATTGTTTTTGCAATCTATATTCCTCATCTTCGAGTCTCTTCTCTTTGCGGTATGTGAGAGCTGCTAGGCCGAATAGGAGCATGGCAAGCCCTGACATGAGGAGGTGATGCCACCACAAGTATCCATACTTCACCGTATATATTAGGGATATGACCCCGATGGAGATTGGGCCTGTAGCGTTCCTTAAAGGTCTCCCTCCGTACCTTATCGCTAAGAACCATGCAGCCCCAGCTATGGTTGCAAGCCACATCCACCATTCTGTGCGTAATGTGATGATCA
>JAGTQO010000062.1:2212-3764 GCA_018396565.1 Candidatus Bathyarchaeota archaeon | reverse complement strand
AACCTCCCATCTTTCAACCATAATCTCTCAAACCCCCTAGATATGTAGAAGCTCCTTGACTGTGAATAAGATGAGTAAGGTCCAAGAGACCACCATCAGAATCTTGAAGGCCACCCTACCTAAGCTGCTGAGCCCATAGCCTAATGTCGACGCCAGACTCAGATAGATCAGGGCAAGTTGTGTAGGATGTGTTGTTGCTGCGAGTCTGCTGAGGGATTCGATGAAAGATCTCAACATGTTCACTATCCACCTCAGCATGTCTATGAGTCTGATCAACCATTCGATCCATTCGTTTATGGTTGAACACCGCCTATTGGATATAGGATACTAGATACTTATATACTTTACTATTACAGTTTACTATATATAGAATTAATTAACATAATAAATTAAGTCACCATAAAAGTCCACTATCAACCAAACATATTAATAATAGACGAGATAAAGACTCTCCATAGGCGGAGAAGATTTGAAGACTATCATAGCAACAGCAGGCGAGGAACCTGCAGGCATCATAGAATCCCTAAAAATCTACCCATGCGGCAAACTCATACTCATCACAGACGAGAGGGGAAAGAAGGCTGCTGTCCCAAAGATCCTGAACGCCACCGAGATCCTAGACATAAAGACCGAGATAGTGACCGTCAACCCCTACGACATCCCAAGCATCATCGACACCATCAAAAAAAAGATAAACGAGCAAGACACCCCGACAATCCTGAATGTAACCGGGGGAAGAAAGACGATGGCCCTAGCCGCAACCCTGGCAGGTATGGTTGCAGGAGAAAAAGTAGAGGACATCATATACGTAACCGAGGAGGAACATAAAACCGTCTCCCTACCAAGACTCTTAAATCCAGAATCCCTACTCACCAGCGAGAAGAGGAAGATACTCAGAATAATAAATGATAAGACAGAAACATCTGCCGAGGAACTGCAGGCTGAGATGAATGTTAAAATGCAAGCAATCTGGAAACACCTCAGAGAACTCGAACAGCTAGGATACATAACATCCTGTAAAAGTAAACCGAGAAAATTCAAACTCACACTGAGCGGCCAACTTTTAGCCTAATTAATCAAGCAAGGCAGAGTTGGGGAAAAATTATATTTACTCTTAAACCTTGATTAAACTAGAAACTCCAAGAATAGCTGCGATCAAACCTATTATCCCAAGCCACCAAAGATACCCTAGCTTCTCATTATGATTCTTGAAATATCTAAGAAGACTGAATAGGCAGAGTAGAAATAATAACCAAGGACTATGATATTCAAACGCCAGAAATCCTAAGAAACCTAGGAAGCCAAACCTCTACAATCTTTCATCGCATCCCTACTTCTAATCTATTTTAATAACATGCCATATTTCACGATGATATCTTTCGATTCCCCCTAAGATTTCTTGTACTTCTACACTTTTTCACCACATTTCATGCAGTAGATGGAACATTCAGGAATCTCTGAGCCACATTTGGCACAGTACATCTTAGAAATTTTAGCTGCACTAGTCTTCTTCGCGCAATTCTGCCTCACTCTATGAGGACCAGTGCTGCGA
>JAGTQO010000062.1:0-2204 GCA_018396565.1 Candidatus Bathyarchaeota archaeon | reverse complement strand
ATAGGCGCAATAATGATTAAGGCAAGGATGGGGGGCCAGGGGTTCTCCTGCGGCTGGACATAGAAGTTGGCTGCTGAGCTCTCGGTTGGGAAGTGTTTCTCGTCGCCTTGCCAGCTTGACTTGACGGACCACATTCCAGACGTGTCAGGTTTGACAGTGTCTACATAGGCGCCTGTGCTTGTTGCCATAATGTGTTTCGTCATCTCAAAGCCGTCTGGTCTCTGGCAGATCAGCATGATCCTTGTGTCCTGGGCGGGTAAGAGTGCCCCGCTTACTGTAACAGCCTCTCAGGATTTTTGTAAAAAGTTGTCGTGGCGATGGCTTGGGCGTAAGTCTCCTATCAAACATGCTCTGGCGAAGAAGTTGTAAGGAGAGTTTTGGAGCGAGTAGAAAAGACGAGTGATAGGCCACGTTCAATAGTCGATAAGACGGCCTTTAAACAGCCGATTAACATGGCGGGTTTGGTAGCGGGGGGTAGATTCGAACTACCGTTTGAGCCCGCCTCGGCGGGTATCTCAGGGTCTCGCAGGATGCTCTTATGAGCCCTGCGGGTTAACCTGGTTGGGCTTCTTCAATCGAAGAACCTACCCCACCCCGCTATCGATCAGACTTGACAGAGAGATTCTAAAGATAAGTCTTTTGGCTTTAAACCTAATGGTTGAGATTAGTCCTTCAACAGACTCTGGAAGAGTTTAGGTCCTATCCTGCAACAGCCTCAAGGCCTAAATATTTGGTGTCTATCTCGGAAACCTCGTCGAGACCGTATATTTGAGGCTGCTTCAAGGTCACCCCCGAAGGGGGGTAGGGGGGGTGGGGGGGTGAATGCCGCATTCACGCACATAATATTCTGGGGGCAATGCACTTTAACCGACCAAATTTCACAATAAAAACCCCTAAACATGTAAATTTATGAATTTTCAATCTGAAAACCTATCTCAACCACTTATTCACCATCTTCCAACTATTCCAACCAAGGAGGGTGCCACATCCACATATACTCTGCAACCAGAAGAAAGCCACCTAAGAACCATCATTACCTTTTATGTTTGAACATCCAACTCGCATGGATGATCGACTCTTGGATAGGTAACCCTTATTAGTTAGGCCCCCATCTTAGGTTGCAAGGCTGGTTTATAAGATACGGCGCAGGACCCTGTTCTAACGGTTTCTGTCATGTGTTCTTATAGCTGGCGGAGAAAGGAAAGAGAGGTGAAAAGACGTAATGTCCACATTCAGCAAGCCTGTTGAGGAAGGCGGAGAATATGAGGTTGACGTCAAGGAAGTCAGCAGGCGTGGAGACGGTGTTGCACGTATAGGCGGCTTCGTGGTCTTCATACCGAACTCGAGGCCAGGCGACCACATCACCGTCAAGGTAACTCAGGTTAGGGACCGATTCGCAATAGCCGAAAAGATTTGAGTTGCGTAGGCCCCTCTTAACCAACCCAAAATTTTTCATCAAACCTTTTTTTAGAACTTCACAGAGTCAAATCCTACTGATCTCCTGTGGGTGTAAACCTGGCTTGGAGAGCCGCCTGAAAATATCTTACAGACCGAAGTTGATGAGGCCTCTGATGGTTATTGAGATCTCTGGTCCGAACGACCCACCGGGAATAGCGGTCAGGATGCTCATCGAAAGGTCCTCAGCCAAACCCTTCGCCGAATATTATAGTCAACATTTCCCAGACCACGTCATCGTGACTGAGGATGGAACATGTCGACTACCAAGATACGAGTTTCACGAGTCGACAGGAACCAAACCCCACCTGCTCATAGCCTCCTCAGATGAAGGAATCTTCCTAGACGATCCTGAAGGTGGATACGACGTTATGGAGAACCTAATCCAAGTTTATTCAGACCTCAAAGCCTCAAAACTCATCCTCATAGACAACATTCAAGCTGAACCTGAAAACCTACTCTATGTTGCTTCCACAAGCAAGCGCCTCACTGCAAGACTGAAAACTCTCGATGTGAAATTTCTAGGCGACACCTGGCTCGCCGGCCCCGCCGGAATACTGCTCGGACTGTGCAACCTGAAATCGATAGATGGACTGGGCATATTCATAAACCAGACATTCGAAGAGACACCTGAAAGAAAGGCTGAAACATCCTTGAACCTGATTCGAGACCTATTCAAGATGAAATATCCGTAGATATACGGAGGGTGGAGGTTTCGAGAATGACCCTCATCATGGTTGGGATAGACG
>JAGTQO010000061.1:6946-9354 GCA_018396565.1 Candidatus Bathyarchaeota archaeon | reverse complement strand
GAAACTTTTTCAGAACGTCTTTGGAGCAACCGAGTATTGAAGTTTCGCCTAAAGGAATCACTATCAGAGGGAAGAAGATAGAGGTTGTTCAGGAATGAGGCTTAAGAGGCGAAGGGGAACTAAGACCAGTAGCTTCGGGATGAAGGGCAGAGAGGCTCACGACTCAACCCCCTTCTACTCTAGGAAGCTTTACGGTGAGTGGGAAATACCTAAGCCTAGCCCTGAAGACCTCGTTGAAAGAGTTGCTCCGAAGGATCTCCTAGACGAAGTCTTACTGGGAGATGCTAGAGACGTTCTGAAAAAGTTTCCAGAAAACTGCATCCACTTGATGGTGACATCGCCACCGTATAATGTTGGAAAGGAATATGACGAAGACTTAACGCTTTCTGAATATCTGGACTTTTTGGGGGAAGTTATGGGTCAAGTCCATCGGGTGTTGGTTTGGGGAGGGAGGGTGTGCTTTAATGTTGCCAACCTTGGAAGGAAGCCATACCTGCCTCTCCACAAATACATAGTAGACCTCTTTGAGGAGATGGGTTTTCTGATGAGGGGAGAAGTCGTCTGGTATAAGGGTGACGCGGTCGCAGGCTCATCAACAGCATGGGGAACTTGGAAGTCAGCCGTAAACCCCACCCTCAGGGACATCCACGAGTATGTACTCATCTTCTCTAAGGGAATGTTTGAGAGGAGAAAAACTGATGGAAAAGAGGACACAATATCAAGAGATGAGTTTATCGAGTTTACCAAGAGCGTGTGGAATTTTGCTCCAGAATCAGCTACGAATGTTGGACACCCAGCACCTTTCCCTATAGAGCTTCCCTATCGTTGCATACAGCTATATACGTTTAAGGGCGACGTAGTTTTAGACCCATTCGTGGGAAGCGGGACGACATGTCTAGCTGCTGCCATGACAGACAGACACTATGTTGGAATCGATATAGACGATAACTATGTAAAACTAGCAAAGAAAAGGGTCAGCGAATACGCTGCACAGAAACAACTAACCGAGTTCTAGCAATCTCTTCCTTATCATATTCACCATTTCTTTCAGTTCTACAAAGTTTGTGACATCGACAATCTTATCCACTATGTCGCCTTCTGCCAAGTCACACATGCACTTAGCGTTTCCCTCTGTAGGTTTATGACTTGTTACTATGAAGAAAAGAGTGTCTGGATACGCCCTTGAGACTTGATAGGCGTTGCATATGGCTTTCTTGACGGTATCCGTTCTTAACATGCCTGGGCGTGGCAGCTCTATACGTTTTCCATCGCAGACGATGTGGTCAGCAGCTCCTTTTGCCTCAATAACAGCAATTATATTCCTGTCAAGTAACCTACCACTTATAACAGCGAAGTCGGCTTCTCCTCCCGCAACCATGCACGCCTTTGGGAGGCTAACGTCTGGCGTTAGTTGGATATCGGGAAACATTTTTTCCATGATAATTTTGAAGCATGCCTCAAAAGCTTCTCCGAACTTAGCCGCCCTTGCCTGATAGTCTCGGCAAAGATTGTATGCCGCTGAAACTTCCTCAAAAGATACATTTATAAAATCTCTCAAATTACTCTTGTCAAGCTTTAATCTATCCGCAACTTTTCTAGCTAAACTTTCCGCTGAATCCATATATGTTAGATATTTATTAACACTTATAAAATTTCTAATTCGTGATACTGTTAACTTTATGAGGAAGGAGCAGAGATTTGCCTCATCTCCTTCAGAAGCAAAGCCTCGAAGATAGCTATAGGGTCACATGATTTTTCACGAAGATGATACTTTGGCATAACGGTTTTCCAAACAATAAGGAAGTCAAGGTTGCCAAACAAGTATTCTAACGAAACACTTTCATCATTTTGTATCTGGACTATTTGAATGGGGGTTGTAACTCGGTCGCATGGGAATCAACTCCATCCAGAAGGGTGTTAGCGTACCTTTCTGGATTATACAGCAAATTCAGAAAGAGTAAGAATGTGACATCTCCACATATCTACACTCACGAATCTCTTGTCTCAATATTTTTAACAGGTTTTCCACCTAGCTTCAGATACTATAACCATGCCATACTCACTGCGACTTATAGACATAAATTCAGAGCCGGAAACAGTCAACCCATTCATTATAACTTCAGGATATACAATAAAATTATAGATGTTTGAAAAGAACATTTCAAATATAAGATTGCGTTAAATAACTAAAACACTAGTAAAAATTATATGTACATGTCTATGAGGAAATGTATTAGTAAAAAGGGAGAATAATCTACGAGTAAAGTTCTCCAACGATATATAATTATATGGCATCATAAAATTAACTGTTGATATACTCCATATATCAATCATCCATGTTTACCGGTGTAGGAAGACTCTTAAGAACAGAACAGAGTGAAAAATAGATATAATAAAATAGTTTCTTT
>JAGTQO010000061.1:5341-6926 GCA_018396565.1 Candidatus Bathyarchaeota archaeon | reverse complement strand
ACGGCTTCAAAATAGTCGGATACGTCTTAGAGAGATGTAATATAATTAGAAACATTATTATAACTTATTCTGCATAAAGTAATTGCTTTGAGGTTTCTGGAATGAAGATTGGTATGATGAGTGCTTGGAATCTTGATGCAGGCCCATCTATACATGCTGAGTTGGTTGGAAGGGAATGGGTTAGGATGGGGCATATGCTCCATGTCTTCTCATTTACAAAGTCAGACTACCATGGCACAGTCTTTGTCAGGGAAGATGAGGAATATGTCCATAGATGTTTCGGAACAAGAGGAGGATTAGATCCCAGGCCAATATTGAGGAGTGACTTCAACTATTTCATAGTCCAGGACCTTTGCATGTTGCCTAAAGATGAGTTGGGAAAGATCTTCCACCACATCAGAAAGAAGGCAAAGACAGTTAACATCATACATGACGCCGAATTGTCTTCAAACCCTTCATTCTACCAGTTTGATTGGGATGCGATAGTATGTTTCGATGATAGGTACAGAAGTTTTCTGAGAGAAGTTTACCCTGAGGACCATATACATATGATACCTTACCCGTGCCATCCAATATTGAAGGGCGATAAAAAAGAAGCTAGGAGGAGTCTGGGGCTCCCTGAGGATAATAAGATTCTACTTGTCTTCGGCCAACGCGTAAGAGATGATCTTGAGGTGATTAGATCTATTTCGAACCTCGGAAGAAAATATTCTATCACACTCTTGATAGTGAGTGTTCATGCCGCCGGACTGATGGAGGCTGAGAATATTCATGTCGAAGTCAGATGCGAAGCTCCTAGAATAGATCGTCTCTATGATTATCTGCATGCAGCCGACGCCCTCATACTAAATAGGAGAGCAGATAAGAGAGCAGTCATCTCGAGTACAGTCCACCAGTGTTTAGGTGCAGGCTGCCCAATCATAGCATTAGACTCGCCGTTCTTCGAATATTTCAAGGATGAGGTTATAAAGTATAGGACAAGCAAAGAGTTTGAGGAGAATCTCATAGAAGTCTTTGAGGGTGGGGAGAGGGTGAGGAGGAGTCTTCTAGCCGCCGAGAGATATGTCAAGGAGAATTCGGCTGAGATAATCGCTGAGAGATACATTGAATTATTTCGGAGACTCTAAATTATGATTTAGGGATATTTATGCAATTCAAATTTGAGAGGTATAAGGGGAATCCTATCCTCAAACCTATAAGTAACCATATTTGGGAGGCCCTCATGGTATTCAACTGCGCCACACTCTTGAAGGATGATCGAATCCACATAGTTTACAGGGCACGTGGCTCGAAGGGTGGCGTCTCAAGGTTGGGATACGCATCCTCGAGCGACGGCTTCAAAATAGATGAGAGGCTGAGCCGACCAATATTCGAGGCTGAGCCTGGGAATGAGCTTGAATGTTTCGGATGCGAAGATCCTAGGCTTGTTGAGATAGGTGACAGAATATATCTGACGTACACAGCCTACGGGAGGGTCCCTGGCATGGTGCCACCATACACCTCCATACAAATAGGTATGACCTCGATCTCAACATCGGACTTTCTGAATCATAAGTGGAGTTGGGGTAAGAGAACATATCCCTTC
>JAGTQO010000061.1:426-5292 GCA_018396565.1 Candidatus Bathyarchaeota archaeon | reverse complement strand
GGAGATGGGCCATGTACCATAGGATCCCGCCACATATCTGGGTAGCATACTCAGACAACCTGATAGACTGGCGAGAGACCAGCATAGTCTTATCTCCAAGGGAAGGGTGGGAGTACTTCAAGATTGGAGGTGGAACACCACCATTAAAGGTGAAGGATGGGTGGTTGATAATATATCATGCAGTCGATAGGGAGTGGCACTACAGTCTAGGAGCAGCCCTCATCGACATGAATAACCCAGAGAAGGTTCTTAGAAGGAGTAGAGAACCAGTCCTCGAGCCTGAGGAGGATTACGAGGTTAACGGGGTGGTTCCAAACGTCGTCTTCACCTGCGGCGCAGTAATCAGAGACAATCAGATCCTCCTATACTATGGCGGAGCAGACACAGTAATATGTGTAGCAACAGCTGAAGTCTCCGACCTCGTCGAATCCTTAGAAGAAGTTTGAAAAAGCTGTTGGACTAAGAATGAAAAATATTCGATAAACCGAAAAGGGTAATCGATTCAGGTGAAATCTTGAAATGGTTTTCAAAGGAGACGAATCTAGAGAGATCAGTGAGGAGATAAAAAAGATCAAGCTGATAGATACACATGAACATTTGCAGAGGGAAGAGAATAGGGTCAGAAGCGACGTCGATGCTCTGTCAATATTCTTTTTACAATATGCATCGTCAGACCTGATCTCGTCAGGGTTGAGTTACGGGGATTACCAGAAGATTCTTGACCCTAAAATTCCGATTGAGCAGAGGTGGGAGATCATATCTCCATTCTGGGACGTGATCAGAAACACATCCTATGCCAGGGCACTCAACATAGCGGCGAGAGACCTCTATGGAAGCGAACTGAACGAGAAGAGCTACAAGGAGATAAGTTTGAAGATGAAGGAGATGAATAGGAATGGCCTATATCGGTGGATACTGAAGGAGAAAGCGGGAATCGAAATATCTTTGCAAGACACCCTCCTGAAACCCAAGAGCTACGCCTATTGGAACACACCCCCAATAACTAAGCTTTTAGAGGTCGACAGGGAATTCTTCATACCGGTACATAGATTCCAAGACTTCACAACAATCCAAGACAGAAGTGATGTGGAAGCCATAGCCTTCAGGAGGGGTACGAATGTACATACATTGAGTGACTTACTGGATAATCTTGAGGCTGAATTCAATGAGTTATCAGGCAGAATAGCGGCTGTGAAACTGTGGTTAGGATATAGAAGGCCTATAATCTTCGAGAAGACCACAATCCATGAGGCTGAGAAAGCATTCAACAGAATATTCTCCCAGAGAGTCTTCGACAGAGTCGAGGCTGACGGGGTGAGGATGACGGTGCCTGAAGACATATCCCTCGAGGAGGCCAAACCCTTACATGACTTTATGGTTCACAAGGTCATACAGCTCGCAGGCAGATATGGAATACCGGTCCAGATCCATACAGGGATGCATGAAGGCAACGAGAATATTCCAGCAAACACCAACCCAACACACCTGATAAACCTCATCATGGAATATAAGAATGTTAAGTTTGATCTCTTCCATGGAGGATACCCATACATAAGTGAGTCGACAGTATTGGCGAAAAACTTTCCAAACGTCTATTTGGATATGGCATGGTTGCATATAATCTCACCAAGCAAGGCCAGGGAGGCCCTGTCAGAATGGTTGGACACAGTCCCCTCAAACAAGATACTTGGATTTGGAGGAGACTACGTGTTCCCAGAAGGAGTCTACGGCCACTCAGTGATAGCCAGGGAGAATGTTTCAAAGGTTCTGACTGAGAAGGTTGAAGATAAAGACCTGAAACTTGAGGAAGCATTAACCGTCGCCAGAAGAATTCTTAGAGAGAATGCTGAAAACCTCTTCCTCAAAAGATTAAAGACATGAGATTAAAAGTACATCAACAGTAAGGTCTAGGATGGGGTGGCCACCTTGAAGATAGGGATGATGAGTGCTTGGAACGAGACCTCAGGGGTCTCAGTCCACGCCGAACTCGTAGGTAGGGAGTGGGTGAGGCAAGGCCATGATTTGAAGGTCTTCTCATTCATAGAGGATGATTATCATGGAAGGTCCCTGATAGGCCAAGATGAGCCTTACGTAACAAGATGCTTCGGAACAGCCCAGAAGACAAACTATCTGAACCCAATACCAATACTTGAAGGTAACTATGAGATCTTCGTAGCTCAAGACCTGAACATGTTGCCCAGACATAAACTCTCGAGCATATTCCACATGATCAAACGTAAGAGTAAGACAGTGCATGTAGTCCATGAAAGTAGACTCTCAGAGGACCCAACATTCTACGAGCATGAGTGGGACAGACTTGTATGTTTCGACGAGAGGTTCAGAGAATTTCTATTGAAGGTTTACCGTCAGGAAGAGATATCCATCATACCTTTCCCATGCGTGCCATGGATTGAAGGAGATAAGAGGGAGGCGAGAGCAAGACTTGGACTCCCCCAAAAGAAGAAGGTGATTCTGATATTTGGACAGAAGTGGAGACACCTAGGCCCAGAAGAGTTCGAGGTCCTAAAGAAATTAGCCGCCAAGATACCTATGCTCGTCCTGATAATAAGCGAAACCCAAAGAGTAACAGGTGTAGGAGGCTTCGAATGCATATTCAAGAAGGAGGTTCTGGAGAGAGACGAACTTTATAGATACCTATATGCATCAGACACTTGGCTCTACCCTAAACGTTCAATAGAGGGTGCAGCTGTCCTCTCGAGCACAATACATTTAGCTCTGGGTTCAGGCTGCATACCGGTTGTGAGGGACTCAAACTTCCTATATGGCATAGAAAAGACTGTGCTCAGATACAAGGATAAAGATGAGTTTGAAACAATGATCCTTGAAGCATTCAGTCAAGGAGAAGTATGGCGCAGGGCAAGAGCTGAAGCGAAGAAGTATGTCACTGAACATGATAGCGTCAAAGTATCTAGACAATTCATTGAACTATTTGAATCGATCAAAGACATGTGAAACATCGTTTCTACAAACTCTACATATGGATTTGAAGGTTAAGCCATAGATTTTTCGTAACCTGACCCGACAAGTGATTGCAACAAGATTTATCTGGCTTGCTAAAGCAATCTCTGAATAGCCCAAAAACTGTTTCGAATGAAAATTTTGTATGAAACACCTGTAAGGTTGGAATAATTGTAGGAGGTAAAAATAGAGTGGGGAACGTTGTTGAATGGTATGGTTACCTGGCGCAGGCTTCGTTAAGCAGTTGTTGAGATTCGAGACTTACGTCGACCTTGAACGGGACCTTGACAGATTCAACACTCTCACCAACGACCTCTATTCTATCCATGTCGGTGACCCCTAAACCCATGAGGCCGGCCTTCTTAAAGTAGTGTAGCCTGTTCATGTCGAAGTCTACAACCTTACCTGCAACAGTGTCTGCTGCCCAAGCGTCTCTGGACGCGATTATAACACCTATCTTGACACTGTAGCCTGTTCCAGGGGAGCCTGGACCGTGGAGGCCATAAAGACCGTCTATTATGGCATAATCTGGAGGCGCAACCTGACATAGGTCTAGGAGGGCTCTGCCGACGTTTATCCCGGTATCATACTTCTTGTCTCCCCACTGGACCTTCTCATGAAACTTCAAATACTTCTTGACTTCAGGTAAAACCCCGAACATGTTCTTGACTGAGAATGTTATTGCAGAGTAGGGGTCGACCTGGGTCTTCATCGATGGAACAGAGATCCTCATGCTCTCCAAATATTTTCTTGGAAGTCTGAGGGTGTATTCGCTTGAGTAGATCTCCCTCTCAGGCGACGGCAACCATTCGAGGCCCTTAACAGCAACATAGAAATGGGGGTTCGGAACCTCACAGTCCACAAGCTCATCCTTGGTGGCATTTATCAGCTCCAGACCATACTTTCCAGCTAAGGCTAGAACACCGTACTTCTCATAGGCCTCCTCAGCCGTCCCAAGCAAGGTATCCGACTCTATGATTCCTATCTTGGGCGTATACTCTCTCACCAGTTTAACCACTGCCTCAAGAACTTGAATCGATGTGATGCAACCCTTTGGTACAGGTTGGCCTGAACGGATAAACTTCGGTATCCTGACAAGGTTCGGCTTGACCGTGACGTAGGGTTTGGACCTCACAGTCTCCTCGAATCCTCCAGCTAAATTCACAGCCTCCTTTACATCGTCGTAGGGGTTGTTGAAATCTTTCACCTTAACTATAGATACTTTGACTTTACCAGACAATAGACTTCACCATAGACCAGTTCAATATCCAACTAAGATGCAGTGAATTATTAATAACTTTAATTGTTCCCCCTCAGGTCCCATATGTCATTGACTCGAGCCTCAACATCTAGGCCAGTGGATTTCACAATCGAGATCACTTTCCGGATGGTCGGTCTCCCGAGTCTTTCATCACATACCCGACTCTAATCGGTTTATCTACTTTCCTCAGGGTCCATTGGAAGTATTTGAAGGCCAATGTCTTCCAGATCCAGAGCCAGAACACAACCATAGCTGCTGATACACCTACAATTATGATGTTCTGAACGGTCTTTCCAAAATTGGCTGCGAAGGTTGAGGTCAAATACGGGATGGAGAGAAATATCAGGACCAAACCTAGCAGCATCGTAGCCCATACAAATATTATGATTAGGGTCAGACCGACTAATATACTCAAATGGTCACCGCCACACGACCAATGTTTGGGTTACTATGGCAAGTATTCCTGATACTATGGATAAAATTATCATCGCTCTCGTAACCTGATACTCCTTCATTGGGTTTCCAGCCAAGATTATGCGGGCCAAGGTTATTGGCGCTCCAGAATCTTCTGTGGCTTCGAGCCTGCCATCTCCCAAGACCCTTACAGGTCTAGATGTAGCCTCCCT
>JAGTQO010000061.1:0-328 GCA_018396565.1 Candidatus Bathyarchaeota archaeon | reverse complement strand
TGGTCACGACCCCAAATGAGGCGCCTACATACAGGCTTCCAACATCGCCTGCGAAGACTTTGGCAGGGTAACGGTTGAATATGTGGAAGGCGATCAGTCCTCCGAGGAGGCCGGCTGCTAAACTTGCGGGAAACCATCTCCCCGCCAGAAGCATGGATACAATGATCGCCGAGACGGCTACCGAGCATGTGCCTGTCATGGAGCCGTTGTAGACGTCGAGCATGTTCACTGCGTTCGATGTGACAGCAAGAGCTATTGGGATGAGTACTGGATAGATTATGGTCAGCCTAGTTCCGCCTATGAATGGAAGGGCCGGATGGGGGTCGTA